>PMHH01000162.1 GCA_003156595.1 Acidimicrobiaceae bacterium | reverse complement strand
GGAGACTGTCCTTGATCAGGAGTCGGGCCTGGACGCGGACGTCGCCGCGGTGCCGTGGTGGGACCCCGAGGTGGACGCCTCGGTCGACCCGTGGAGCGACTCGGTGCTGATCGCCGGCGTCGAGGTCAGCAAGGGGACGCCCGTCCGGCTGCGCCCATCTCGGCGTTCGGACGCCCAGGATCTCTTTCTCGACGGGCTCACCGCAACCGTCGCCGGTGTCTTCAAGGATGTCGATGGCAGTGAGCAGGTCGCGGTCACGGTCGACGATGACCCTGCATCCGCGGAGCTCGTCTGGCAAGGTCGGTACCTGTTCTTCTTCCCGGACGAGGTCGAGCCTCTTGTCGACTCGCAGGGGTCCCGATGAGTCGCGGCCTGCTGGTCGCCGGCATCGGCAACATCTTCTTGAGTGACGACGGGTTTGGCGTCGAGGTCGCCAACCGGCTGGCCGCGCGGCCCCTGCTGCCCGGCGTCCGGGTCGCTGATTTCGGGATCCGTGGCGTGCATCTGGCGTACGAACTGCTCGACGGCTACGACGGCCTGATCCTCATCGACACGGTGCCAATGGGTGAGGCGCCAGGCACCGTCGCGGTGATCGAGCCGGACTTGAGCGGCTCGTCGTCGCTTGACGACGACGACGTCGGAGTGGTCGACGCCCACACCATGAACCCCGAGGTCGTGCTCGCCACGCTGGGTCGGCTGGGAGGCCGCGTCGAGCGCATCTACGTGGTCGGTTGTCAGCCTGCCAGTTTGGACGAGGGCATGGGTCTGACACCACCCGTCGCCGCGGCTGTTGAAGGCGCGGTTGAACTATGTAATCAACTTATTGCCGAAATCGTGCAACCCGTTGGAAAGGGGACGAGCAAATGATGTTCCGTTTTTTCTTGTCGGTGGTGCTTGCTCTGGCCGCAGGCTTGGTGGTGAAGTCGCTCCCTGACATTGCCCGCTATCTGAAGATCAGGGAGATGTAAGAGAGTGGGTCGGCCTAACAACGGGTCGCCTCGGCACTTCCCTGGTATGGGCGTCGTGTACGACTTCCTTCGTTATCTCCGGATCCGCAGGATGTAGCTGGAGTGGCCCGTTACCGTATAGTCCCCGAGCGTTCGCACGTCTACATCGACGCCAAATCCAGCCTTCACCCCATCCACTCCACCACCGACGGTTTGGAGGGGTTGGTCGAGTTCGAGTTCGGGTCCGATGGCGAGGTCGACTTGTCGAATAAGCCAGTAGGGAAGCTGTCTTTGGCGGTGACGAAGTTGTCGTCGGGTAACCGGATGGAAGACCGAGAGCTGCACAAGCGCATTGACTCCCGCCGCTTTCCCACCATCGAGGGCGTGTTGGATCAAATGGAGCCAGCCGGCAAGGAGGCCTACCAGGTCACCGGTGAGATCACCTTCCGGGGTGTCACCAAAACCCACCAGGATCAGATGACGATCCACGTCGCCGACGAGCAGACCATCGAGCTCGAGGGCAAGTCGCGTTTCGATATCCGGGAGTTCGGCATGGAGCCGCCCAAGATGCTTATGTTGAAGGTGGACCCGGAGGTAGATGTGCGGGTAGACATCATCGCGGTCAAGGAGGGGTAGACATGTGTCTCGGGATTCCCGGCCAGGTGGTGGAGTTCGTCGACACCAATGACCAGCTGGCTCGCGCCGATGTCTCGGGTGTCACCCGGATTATCAATATCGGGTTGCTGGAGGACGAGCACCTCCAACCCGGTGACTGGGTCCTCATCCATGTCGGCTTTGCGATGTCGAAGATCGACGAAGAGGAAGCCAACCTGGCTTTGGCCTCCCTCAAGCTCATGGGCCAGGCCTACGGGGACGAACTGGAAGCCTTCTGGTCGTCCAGGATCACCAGCGAAACTATAGGAGGTTGAGATGGGAACGATCATTGGGGTAGTCATCGGCTACGCCCTCGGCACCCGCGCCGGCGAGCAGGGATGGCAAGAGTTCAGGGACGCCTGGAAGGTCATCAGCACCTCCGAGGAGGTCCGGGACATGGTCGCGTCTGGGCTGTCGATCTCCCGCGAGCTTCTTGGCCGCGGCAGCGAGATCTTCGTCGAAGTGTTGGGGAACTCCGGGAACGGCGCCAACCTGCGTCCCGCCGCATAGGCAGACGATGCGCTTCGTCGACGAGTACCGAGATCCGACTGCAGCCCGCGCTCTGGTCGCGCAGATCACGGCCCTGGCGGGCGACGACGAATTCAAGTTTATGGAAGTGTGCGGGGGGCACACCCACACCATCTACCGGCACGGCATCGAGCACATCCTTCCGGCGTCGGTCGAGTTGGTCCACGGGCCGGGTTGCCCCGTGTGCGTGATCCCCATGGGAAGGGTGGACGACGCCATCGCCGTCGCCAAGGAGCCAGGGGTCATCTTCACCTCGTTCGGCGACATGATGCGGGTCCCGGGCAGCAAGGGCAACCTGCTCAAGGCGAAGGCCGAAGGAGCGGACGTCAGGTTCGTGTACTCACCGCTCGACGCGCTGCGGATCGCCGTCGACAACCCGGACCGAGAGGTGGTGTTCTTCGCGGTCGGCTTCGAGACTACGGCGCCGTCCACCGCGATCACCCTGCTCCAGGCCCGGGCCCGCGGGGTGAGCAACTTCAGTGTGTTCTGCAACCACGTCACCATCGTCCCGCCCATCAAGGCCATCCTCGAGTCGCCGGACCTGCGCCTCAATGGCTTCCTCGGGCCAGGTCACGTCTCCACCGTCGTGGGGCAACGGCCCTACCGCTTCGTGTCGGCGCAGTACGGCAAGCCCCTCGTCACGGCCGGTTTCGAGCCGCTCGACATCCTGCACGCCATCGCCATGCTGCTCACCCAAATCCGGGAGGGCCGCTGCGAAATCGAGAACCAGTACTCCCGCGTGGTGCGAGAGGAAGGTAACCCGAGGGCCCTGGCCATCCTGGAAGAGGTCTTCGAGCTGCGGCCCCACTTCGAGTGGCGAGGCTTGGGTTTCATCTCGCAGAGCGCGCTCAAGCTGCGGTCGGAGTTCGAGCAGTTCGACGCGGAGTTGCGCTACCACGTGCCCGGCGTGCGGGTGGCCGACCCCAAGGCTTGCCAGTGTGGTGAGGTCCTCAAGGGCGTCATCAAGCCCTGGGAGTGCAAGGTGTTCGGCACCGCCTGTACCCCGGAAACTCCGATAGGCACCTGCATGGTCTCCTCTGAGGGCGCGTGCGCGGCCTACTACAACTTCGGCCGCATGCATCGCGAGGCCGCCGTCACCCTGGGCCGGAAGAGCGTCACGGCGACACTATGACCGCCCTGGTCACCTCGGAACTTCCGGTGCGTCACCGGATCCGAGTGGCCGGCGTGGTCCAAGGGGTCGGCTTCCGGCCGTTCGTGCACCGTTTGGCGACTGAGCTCGAGCTCGCCGGTCATGTCGGCAACGACACCGAAGGGGTCCTGGTCGAGGTCGAGGGCCCGACCGCGAGCGTCGAGTGCTTCGAGCGGCGGCTTGTCGGTGAAGCCCCCGCCCTGGCCCGGATCCACCAGGTCGACACCACGACCGTCGAACTGCGCGGTGAGCAGGGTTTCCGGATCGTCCCTAGCCACTCCGTGGGTCCGGCCAGGACGTTCGTGTCGCCTGACGTCGCCGTCTGCGATGACTGCCTGCGAGAGCTGCTCGATCCGGGCGATCGCCGCTACCGCTACCCCTTCATCAACTGCACCAACTGCGGTCCTCGCTTCACGATCACCATTCGCCTCCCATACGACCGGCCCAACACCACCATGAGCGGATTCGCGCTGTGCCCCGAGTGTGCTCGGGAGTACCACGACCCGCGGGAACGGCGCTTCCATGCCCAGCCCGTCGCCTGCGCGGCGTGCGGCCCGCGCCTGTGGTTCGAGTCACCAGCCGGCCGGGTTGACAGCACCGACGCGGCGCTCGCTGCAGCCCAGGAGGCACTCGCGGACGGCGAGATCGTGGCGGTCAAGGGACTCGGTGGCTACCACCTGGCTTGTGACGCCACCTCTGACGCCTCGGTCAGGGAATTGCGCAGGCGCAAGAACCGACTGGACAAGCCGTTCGCGGTGATGGTCCCCGACGTGGCGGGGGCGCGGCGAATCGCCCGGGTCGACCGCAGCGAAGCCGCCCTGTTGACCAGCTTTCAACGGCCGATCGTGCTGGTGCGGGGGCGCCAGGGCAGTCCGCTGTCGCCGCTCGTGGCGCCCGACAACCCCCACCTCGGCGTGCTCCTGCCGTACACGCCCCTGCACCATCTCCTCTTCCGGCCGGTACCGAGCTCGACGGCCCGGGTTCCGCAAGTCCTGGTCATGACCAGCGGCAACCTGAGCGACGAGCCGATCTGCTTCGACGACAGCGATGCCCGGGCCCGCCTCGGGAGGATCGCCGGCGCCTGGCTCGTCCACGACCGGCCCATCCACGTGCCGTGCGACGACTCGGTCGTCCGGGTCTCCGCTGGCGAGGAGCTACCGATCCGGCGGTCCCGGGGCTACGCCCCGCTGCCGGTGCGACTGCCGTTCGAGGCCGCCCCGCGGCTGGCCACGGGCGGCGAGCTCAAGAACGCCTTCTGCCTGGCGTCCGGACGCGATGCCTGGATGAGTCAACACATCGGTGACATGGGCAGCCTCGAGACCCTGGCTGCTTTCGAGCGCTCGACCGAACAGTTCGGCGAGATCTACGACGTCAAACCGGCGCACATCGCCGCCGACTCGCACCCGGGCTACCAAACCCGCCGGTGGGCGGAACATCGGGCCGGCGGGTCGGTCGAGCTCGTCCAGCACCATCACGCCCACATTGCGGCAGTCATGGTCGAGCACGGCGTACCCGCCGACCAAAAGGTCATCGGTTACGCGTTCGACGGGACCGGCTACGGCACGGACGGTGCCATCTGGGGCGGCGAGGTCCTGGTGGCCGGCTACGACGGCTTCGAGCGGGTGGCCCACCTCAAATACGTCCCCCTGCCGGGAGGCGATGCCACCATCCGCAAGCCCTACCGCGCCGCCCTGAGCCATCTGTGGGCGGCCGGGGTGGAGTGGGCTCCCGATCTGGCCCCGGTGCGGGCCGCGCCCGTAGCGGAGCTGGCCGTGCTCGCGCGTCAGCTCGAACGCAGCGTGTACACGGTGGCGACCTCGAGCATGGGGCGGCTCTTCGATGCGGTCAGTTCGCTGCTCGGGGTGCGCCACACCGTCTCTTACGAAGCTCAGGCGGCCATCGAGCTCGAGACCCTGGCCACCGGCCGGATAGGCACCGAGCGGGTGTACCGCTTCGACGTCGCGGGCGACGAGATCGACGCCGGCCCGGTCCTGCGGGCGATCGTCGCTGACCTTCGGGAAGGCTGCGCTATCGGCCCTGTCGCCCTCGGCTTCCATGTTGCGGTGGCTCGGCTCGTCGGCGACTCGGCTGATCGGCTGCGTCGGTCTACCGGACTCGACACGGTTGCCCTGAGCGGAGGGGTGTTCCAGAACGTGCTCCTCGTCGGCCAGAGCCGCGCCGAGCTCACCGGTCGAGGGTTCCGCGTCCTCACGCACCGCCTGGTTCCGCCCAACGACGGCGGCCTGGCCCTCGGCCAGATTGCGGTGGCGGGCTACTCGCGATCGGGCCGGATGGCATGATCGCGACCGTGGATGCCCAGCTCGGTGGACAGGAGACGGCACCGGCGGAGGATCTGGCCGGCGCGGCGCTGTCGTTGGCAAGGCGCTTTGCGGCCGGTGCGACGATGTGGTGCGTGGCGCCCGAGTGGCCGGCGCATGGCCGCCACGTGGCCGTCGAGTTCGTCCATCCGGTCATCGTCGGCAAGCGGGCGCTGCCGGCGGTCAACGTCGAGGGCGCGGACGTGGTGCGGGCGTTGCGGCTGCTCGCCCGGCCCGGCGATGTGCTGCTGGCCATCAGCTCCGCCGCCGATCTGGTCAGCGCTGACCTCATGAGCCGGGCCGACGCCTGGGGTCTCACCAGCCTCTGGCTGGGCGCGGGGCCGCGCCCATCGCCCGGCCGCGCCGACCACGTGGTCTGGGTGGAAGGCGTCGAACCGGCCCGAGCCGCCCGGACCGGCGACATGGTGCTCCTCTACCACCTCCTGTGGGAGTTGACCCACGTCGTGTTCGAACACCCCGGTCTGCTCCGAGCCGAGCCGGCGTGTACCGAAGAGGTGTGCATCACCTGCTCGGACGAGGGCCGCGTTGCCGAGGTGCAGGCTGTCCACGACATCCTGGGCGCGGAGGTGCTGGTCGGCGGGCGCACCGAGACGGTTGATGTCAGCCTCGTCGACCCACCCGAGCCGGGCGACCTGGTCCTGGTCCACGCCGGCGTGGCGTTGAGCACGCTGCGCGGCGGGCTGCCATGAACACCGAGCCCACTGGCTTTCTCTATCCGTTCATCGAATCCGAGGAAAGGGACGCCTCCAGCCTGGTGGCGGACCTGGCCGGGTCGGCCCGGGCGAAGATGGCCGACAGCGTCGCCTTGCGGACCGCCACCCTCGAAAGCTGCGGCGGCCTGGTGCAGCGAGCCGCGGCGGAGATGGCGGACCGCTTCGGGGCCGGTGGCCGGCTCTTCGCCTTCGGAAACGGCGGCAGTTCCACGGACGCGGATGGGACGGTCGAGCTGTTTCGATGCCCGCCAAGCGGGCGGCCCCTTCCTGCCATGTCGCTGGTGGATGACCGGGCCGTGCTCACCGCCCTGGCCAACGACATCGGCTTCGACGTAGTCTTCGCCCGGCAGATCATCGCCTACGCCCAGGCCGGTGATGTCGCGATCGGTTTTTCCACCAGCGGGGACTCCGTCAACGTGATCCGGGCGTTCGAGGAGGCGTCGCGACGGGGATTACTGACCATCGGGTTGTGCGGATACGAAGGGGGAGCCATGGCAGACAGCGACGCCATCGAGTATTGCCTGGTCGTGCGTTCCGACAGCGTCCACCGGATCCAGGAGGCCCAGGACGCCCTGGTATTGCAGCTGTGGTCTGCGGTGCAGGATCACGTGCCAGAAGGGAGCCAGTCGTGACCGACGTGGCGCGAAAGGCGGGCTCCACCGGCCGGGAGGCCGCGGTGTTCGAGCGGATCGAGGCGTTCCGTCGCCGCCGGCCCCGGCTGCTCGACGATGTGGTCACCCTCGCCCATGGCGCCGGAGGCAAGGCGTCGGCCGCCCTGCTGGACGCCATCTTCATGCCCGCATTTTCCAATGACAGCCTCGCCGCCCAGACGGACGCCGCCGTGCTGACCTTGCCATCCGGCGACCGGCTGGCGTTCAGCACCGATTCGTTCGTGGTGAAGCCGCTGCGCTTCCCCGGCGGGTCAGCTGGGCACCTGGCCGTGCACGGCACCGTCAACGACCTGGCCATGATGGGTGCCAGCCCCCTCGCCCTGTCGGCCGCCTTCGTGCTCGAGGAAGGCTTCCCGATGGACTCCCTTCGAGCCATCGTGGCCGATATGGCGGAGGCTGCCGCGGCAGCCGGCGTCCCGATCGTCACCGGCGACACCAAGGTGGTCGACCGTGGGGCAGCCGACGGCATGTACATCTCCACCTCCGGCGTCGGTGTGATACCGGCGGGGCGCGAGCTGTCGGCGGCCAAGGTGGCCGACGGTGACGTGGTCATTTCGTCGGGGATGATCGGCGACCACGGCACGGCGGTGATGCTTGCCCGCGGCGACCTGGCTCTCGATGCCGAGATCGTCTCCGACACCGCGCCACTGAATGAGCTCATGGAGTGCCTGCTCGCAGCCGCGCCCTCCACCCGGTGGTTGCGGGATGCCACGCGGGGCGGGGTCGGGACGGTTTGCAACGAGCTGGCGCGCGCCTGTGACCTCACGGTGGTGTTGGAGGAGGCGGCGCTGCCGGTCCGTCCCACGGTGGCGGCGGCCTGCGAGCTGCTCGGTATCGACCCCTTGTACGTCGCCAACGAGGGGAAGTTCGTGGCGGTCGTGGCTCCCGCTGAGGCTCAGGCCGCGCTGACCGCTCTCCGAGAGCATCCGCTGGGGCGTGACGCGGTGTCGATCGGGCAGATCCGCAGCGAACCGCCGGGCATCGTGGTCCTTCTCACCGCGTTCGGCGGGACCCGGATCGTCGACATGCTCGTCGGGGACCCGTTGCCGCGCATCTGCTGACCCGCCGGCGAGATTTAGGGAGCGTTCGCCAGCGTGGCCATGGCGCCCATCAAGGTGGCCGCGTCGCGCGGGAGGTCGGCGCCGAAATCGCAGTAGAGAGCGTGAATGTTGACGACCAGACGTTCGCCCTCACCCCACCCGGCGTACGGGCCGAGATCGATGTCCCTGGCTGCGTCGAGCGCGGTCATACCGCCGTCGAAGCGGACCCGGGCCTCCGCGGTCAGTAGCTCGAAGTAGCCCTTCAAGTCGCGTATCGCGTCCGGCGTGGCCAGGGGACCGTGACCGGGGACCACCATTCGTGCGCCTAGGGCGAGAACTCGGTCGCAGGCGGCGATCCAATTGCCCACCGGGCCAGCCCAGACGATGGGATGCCCCCCGTGAAAGAGGATGTCGCCGGTGAAGACCACCCCGTCGTCGGGCAGGTGGACTACCACGTCGCCGCCGGTATGGGCAGGCCCGACCTCGATGAGGCGCACGCGGCGATCACCGACGAGCAGCTCGAGCTCGCCTTCGAAGGTTCGGGTCGGTGGTGTCAGCTCGATGCCGTCGAAGGAAAAAGGACCAAAGATCCGCTGCAGGAACGCGCCCATCTCCCCTAAGTCGGGCGCGGCTCGCATCATCTCGGCCAGGCGCGACGGCGGCAGCGCCACCATCTCTTCCGCGCAGGCGCGAGAGGCAATGATCTCCGCGTCCGCGACCAGCGCGTTTCCGAAACAGTGGTCGCCGTTGGCGTGGGTATTGATCACCGTGCCCAGCTGCTCGGCCGCAGCGGTAACCCGCCGCATCTCCGCCAGCATCTCGGCGGTGAGCTCGAGGTCGAAGAGAGTGTCAATCAAGCACGACGCGTCCCCGTCGGTGACCAACCCGGCGTTTGACCAGCCCCAGCCGCCGTCGGGCTGTAGGTACGCCCACACCTCGCCCGCCACCTGGTGCAGCCCTTTTTGATAGGTCGCGGCTGCCATCAGCCACCGGTCCCGAGGTGTTCGCTGAAGAAGGCTTCGATGCGCTGCCAGGCGTCGGTCGCGCTCGGTTCGTGGTAGCCGAAACCCGCGACCCGCATCACCGGCACCAGCGGACCGGCCCGGTGCTGATCCAGGAAGCTGTGGCCGGCGTCGGGATACTCCTTGACGTCGTGGGCGATGTGTCGCTCGGTGAGCGCAGCCTCCAGTTTGGCGCCCGCGCCCTTGAGGCCGCGGTCCTTGGCCCCGTAGCTGCCGACGATCGGGCACGCTCCCTCGAGGGCGGCGTCGAGGTCCTTGGGCAGGTTGCCGTAGTTGGGCGCGGCGGCAGCGAACCCCCGGTTGGCGGTCATGAGCGCGAACCCGCCACCCATGCAGAAGCCGATGATCCCGGTGCGGCCGGTGCAATCGTCCCGCACCCCGAGCCAGGCCCGGGCCGCCTGGATGTCCTCGTAGGCCCGACCCTGCCCGTTGAGCATGCTTGACAAAGTCGCCTTGACGCACCTCACCATCCCCCCACGGCTGTACATGTCGGGGGCCACGGCCAGGTAGCCGTACGAGGCCAAGCGGTCGGTGTGCGCTCGGGCCACCCCGGTCAGGCCAAAGATGTCATGGATCACCACCACCCCGGGCCATGGCCCGTCACCACTGGTCGGCACAGCCAGGTAGGCCTTGAGCTCAGTGCCGCTCGGCGTGGGAATGATGAGATCGGGCATGCCGGCGTTGTTAGCCGGGGCGGGCGTCGGCCGTCAAGCGAGCGCGCTGGAACCGGCGCCGGCGGTAAAGCGGTCCCGGCAATGGTCGGAGCAGAAGTAGTGCTGATGGCCCTCGTGGACGGCGCTGGCCGGGGCGTCAGCGATGCGGACCTGCATGCCACAGACAGGGTCGATGGCGTAGGCCCGGCCGCCGCCCAAGCGCTTCTGGTTGCGGTGCAGCCAGTAGAGCAGCCCGAACACGGCGAGGAACACGATGTTGAGCACCGTCGTGTAGTTCCACGAGAAGTGGGCGGCGACAATCTGGCCCGGACGATGAGGTGGCACCAGCCCGGCCGCCTGAGCCAGGGCGCCGACCACGAGTCCGGCCAACGCCATCACCGTCCAGAACCACACCAGCATCCGCAACGCCAGTCTGGTTCCGTAATACCTGCGGTAGATCAGCAGCAACGGCAGGGTGATCAGGTCGGCGAAGATAAAACTGATGACGCCCCCGAAGCTGATGCCTCCCTTCCACAGGGCGGCGGCGAGGGGCACGTTGCCCACAGAGCAAACGAAGCTGACGATCGCCACGAGCGGTCCCACGATCACGTTCTCGAGCGACGTCCAGACCCCGTGGCCGTGGATAAACAGGTCGTTCCACGCGTGGACAGGAACGAGCACGCTGAGGAAGCCGGCCACCAGGTAGCCGATCGCCAGCTCGCGTCGCAGCATGGTCAGGTCGGCCATCGTGTATGTCGCCGCGTCCGCCCAGGCCGCCTTGGACCCGAGCTTGGCGATCCTCGGCTCGGTTTCGATGTCGGTCCGGGCCTGTCGGTCTGCTCTTGCCGTTTGGTCCAGCCGGCCGCGGGCCGAGGCCGCAGTCGCTCGGCGAACGAGCAGGCCGCCGGTGAGGGCGAGCAAGGCGATCATGATCGTCCCGCCGACGAATTCAGCGGCGGCGAACTGCCAACCGAGCAGGATGATCAGCACGATGCCCAGCTCGATGACGAGGTTGGTAGACGCGAACATAAATACCATGGCCGTGACGAAGTCAGCTCCCTTCTGGAGGAGCGACTTGGCGATGGCGGTCGCGGCGTAGGAACACGACGACGACACCATCCCGAACAGACTGGCGCGGGCTACCGCACCGGCCC
>PMHH01000142.1 GCA_003156595.1 Acidimicrobiaceae bacterium | reverse complement strand
CCGAGATGCCCCGGCCAGTTGGTGGCGCCGGTGTTATTTTGTGATTTTTGACACCATATAGGTGGGCGGTCTCAGGGGGTCCGCGCAACGGAGGGCCTGATCCGTAGGGTGCTGGCTCGGCGGCGGTCCTGTCGGTTCCCCCCCAGCCCGGGCACCAAACTTGACGGGCGATTCTCGTAGGACTNNATGACGAGTTACTACGAGAACGGAGGTCGGGTCGTGAGCGGACAAATACTTGCTGGCGGCGCCGGTGGGCCCGCCGGCCCCCGCCGGCCCCCGCCGGCCCGAACCCGCCTCCACTTACGTAGGAAGCAGGACGACCCCCACGTCTCCGGCCTCGCCGGCCTCGCCGGCGTCGCTAACCCCTTCACCGAGCGGCACGGGCGAAGTCCCCGAAGCGGCCTTCGAGGTGACGAGCACTGTCACCGCGACCAGGGCCAGAGCGAGGAAGCCGGCTGCGAAGATAAACGCCACGGAGAAACCGTGCACGGTGCCGGCTGCCACGGTGGCAGCCGTCCGGGTCCCGGCCGCCGAACCGGCCACTGCCGTGCTGGCGGCCTTGGCGACGCCGCCAGCGATCCCGTGGGTGACCAGGTAGGTAGCGGTGACGGAGGTTGCGATGGTGTTGAGCAGAGCGGTGCCGATCGACCCGCCGATCTGCTGGGTGGTGTTGATGAGGGCGCTGGCCACGCCGGCGTCGGCGGAGGACACCCCGGTGAGAGCGGTGTTGTTGACCGGCACGAACACCATGCCCATGCCGAGGCTCATGATCAGCTCGGCCGGGAACAGGTGCGACCAGTAGCCAGAGTGGACGCCGATGCGGGAGAACCACAGCACCCCCAGCACCGCTCCCGCCAGACCCAGACCCATGACGGCGCGGGGCCGGAACCGCAGGATGAGCTGGCTGGCCGCGGTGGCGCCGGCTACCACCCCCAAGGAGAAGGGGAGGTACGCGAACCCGGTCTTGAGCGCCGAGTAGTGCAGGGTCCCCTGCAGGTAGTAGGTGAGGAACAGGAACGTCCCGAACATCCCGAGCCCGACCAGGAGCGTCGTCAGGAACGAGCCGCCCCGGTTGCGGTCGGTGATGACCCGCAGGGGCAACAGGGGATGGGTACTCGACCGCTCGATGACCACGAACGCCACCAACAGGGCGACCGCCACGCCAAGCAGCCCGAGCGTGCTACTCGACCCCCAGCCGTTCGTCGAAGCCTTGGTCACGCCGTACACCAATGTCACCATGCCGAGCGTGGAGGTGAGGGCGCCAGGGATGTCGTAGCGGGTATGGCCCGTCACCCGGCTCTCGGGGATCAGGCGGAACGCCGCCACGCCGGCGACCAGGGCGATCGGGGTGTTGACGAGGAGACACCACCGCCACGAGGCGTATTGGGTGAGCACGCCGCCGAGGATGAGCCCGAGGGCCAGACCGCCGCCGGCGATGGCTCCCCAGACTCCGAAGGCCCGGGCCCGCTCCCGGGGATCAGTGAACGTGACCGTCAGGAGCGACAGGGCCGCGGGGGCCATCAGGGCGGCGAAGCCACCCTGGAGGGCTCGGGCCGCGAAGAGCAGGCTGGCATCGGGGGCGAGGCCGCCGAGGGCGGACGCCCCGGCGAAGCCGAGCAGACCGACGAGCAAGACCCGCTTGCGGCCCATGAAGTCCGCGATCCGCCCGCCGAGCAGGAGCAGCCCACCGAAGGTGAGCGTGTAGGCGGTGATCACCCACTGCCGGTTGGCGGTGGTGATGTGGAGCGCCCGCTGGGCGTGGGGGAGGGCGATGTTGACGATCGAGGCGTCGACCACGATCATCAGCTGGGCGACCGCGAGGACGGCGAGGATCCACCAGCGGCGGTCGACGTCGGGGCGCGCGACAACAGAGGGGGTGGCGGTCATGGGTGCTCCTTGCGGGGGGTTAGGGACGAAGCAGGGGGATAAGGATGTGGTCCACGAGGTGCTCAGCGAACTGGACGTCGAGCGGCTCGCCGTTCATTTGGTGAAAAAGAGCCACGGCCGGCGCCACTTGCAGGATCAGCGAGGCGTCGGCCCCGGGTGGTAGCTCACCCCGGGCCTGCGCCCGGGAAACGATCGGAGCGATGGAGCGCAGCTTGTGCTCATGCGTGTGGGCGGCCATCAGGCGGCCGAACTCGGCGTCGGCCCGGACGGCCACGGCGAGGCCGCACATCAGCCCTCCGTCGACGCCTTCCATGTTGTCGAACATGAACCGAGCCAACGCGAGCAGGTCGCCGCGAAGACTCCCGGTGTCGGGCAGGTCCTCCAGGATGGGCTCGGATCGGCGGCGAATGGCGTCGGCGACCAGCTCGGCCTTGCCAGGCCAACGGCGGTAGATGGTGGCCTTGCTCGACTTGGCTCGAACGGCCACACCCTCGATGCTCATGGCCTCGTAACCCACCTCGGCCAGCAGGTCGATGGCGGCCTCGAGGATGGCCTGTTCACGAGCTTCGTCGCGCGGCCGGCCCCCACGGGACGGTTCGGCGGCGACGTCCTCTTGGAAGTCGATCTCCTGCCGGGTGGTCATGTGCTCACTCTACACACGATACGCGACGGTGTCGTATCGATTCTTTGGTGATCTTCGTCACACCGGTCCCGGGCGTACGCTCGATGGTGATGACCCGCTTGCGTGTGGCACTCGGCCAGATCAACCCGGTCGTCGGCGACCTGGGCGGCAACTCCGAGCGGATCATCGCCGCCCTCGGCCTGGCCGAGGAGGCTGGGGCGGACGTGGCCGTGTTCCCCGAGCTGGCGATCACCGGGTATCCCCCCGAAGACCTGCTCTTGAAGCCGGGTTTCGTGGCCGACAACCTGGCGGCCCTCGCCAAGGTGGCGGCTGCTACGGAGCGCTGCGTTGCGGTCGTCGGCTTCGTCGACGAGCAACTCGACCTGTACAACGCGGCCGCGGTGTGCAGCCGCGGCGAGGTCCGAGGCGTCTATCACAAGCAGGAGCTGCCCAACTACGGGGTGTTCGACGAGCAGCGCTACTTCGCGCCCGGCGGGGGCGCCACCCAGCTCTTCGGGATCGGTGGGGTCCGGGTCGGCGTCTCCATCTGCGAGGACGCCTGGAACCCGCAAGGGCCGATCGCGGCGCAGGCCGCGGCCGGCGCCGAATTGGTGATCAACATCAACGCCTCCCCCTACTACCTCGACCGACTGGTCGAACGAGAGCAGATGCTGGCCACCAGAGCGGCCGACGCCAGCTGCGTCCTCGTGTACCTCAACTGCGTAGGCGGCCAGGACGAACTGGTCTTCGACGGCGCCTCGCTCGTTTTCGACGCCGCCGGGCGGCTGGTGGCTTCACTCCCACAGTTCTCCGACGAGGTGGCTGTCGTGGACGTCGACGTCCGGCCCGTCTACCGCAAGCGGCTGATCGATCCCCGGGGCCACCACTCGGCCCCGCCTCTTCCCGTGTCCGAGGTCACCTCTAAGCCCCGTCTGGGAGCGGACGCACCGCGGCTGCCGGCGCCCCGGGCGGAGCGTCTGTCGACCGAAGCCGAGGTCTACCAGGCGTTGGTAACGGGCACCAGGGACTACGTGAGGAAGAACGGCTTTACCGACGTGGTCATCGGCCTCTCCGGCGGAATCGACTCCTCGCTGGTAGCCACCATCGCCGCGGACGCGCTCGGGGCCGGGCACGTGCACGGTGTCTCCATGCCATCGCGTTATTCGAGCGCCGGCGCCTCGACCGATGCCGTCGCTCTGGCCGCCAACCTCGGGATCGACTTTCGGACGGTCCCGATCGAGCCCGCTTACCAGGCGTTCCTCGAGCTGCTCGAACCGAGCTTTGCGGGCCTCCCCGCCGGCCTGACGGAGGAGAACCTCCAGAGCCGGATCCGAGGTGTAATCCTGATGGCGCTCTCCAACAAGATGGGCTGGATGGTGTTGACCACGGGCAACAAGAGCGAGGCCGCGGTCGGTTATTCCACCCTGTACGGCGACACGGCTGGAGGTTTTGCTGTCATCAAGGACGTCCCGAAGACGCTCGTTTACCGGCTCTGCTCCTGGCGCAACGGTCAGGGCCAGACGCCGTCCATCCCCGAGGATGTCCTCACCAAACCCCCGTCGGCCGAGTTGCGCCCCGACCAGCGGGACGACCAGAGCCTGCCTCCCTACGATGTCCTCGATCCGGTCCTGCTGGCCTACGTGGAAGACGATCTCACCGCGTCGGAGCTGGTCGAAGCGGGCTTCGACGAGCAACTGGTGCGCCAAGTCGTTCGCCTCGTCGACCTGGCCGAGTACAAGCGGCGCCAGACGCCGCCGGGTGTCCGGGTGACCCCGAAGGCGTTCGGCCGGGACCGCCGCATGCCGATCACCAACCGTTATCGCTGAGCCCGGGCGCTGAGTCCTCGGCGCTGAGCAGGGGGACAGGCCGCCCTGATTTGCCCGCTACCATTCCGAGTGTGACGTATGCCACCGAAACGGCGGATACTGCTGCGGTTGGCCCCCAGCGCCGGTCTCGTTCCCGCCGGGGCCAGGGAGAACTGCTGCGCGATGAGATCCTGGCTGCCGCCGAGCGCATCCTCATCGAAACCAACGACCAGGCCGCCTTGTCCATCCGGGCCATCGCTTCGGCCGTAGGCGTCACCCCTCCGTCGATCTACCTGCATTTCGCCGATCGCAATGATCTGGTGTTCGCCGTGTGTGAACGCCACGCGGAGAAGCTCGAGCAGGTTATGGCCGATGCGGCGGTCGGCGTCGAGGACCCGTGGGAGCGGATCAGGCGCAGGGGGTACGCCTACCTGCGTTGGGGCCTCGACAATCCCGAGCACTACCGGATCCTGATGACCAGCCGCCCCGACCACACCCCGGACCGCCTCCTCGACGAACGACTGGCCGACACGGCCGGTCTGGTCCCCGCAGCCGAGGACGTAGCTGCCGCCATTGCCAACGGGCAGTTGGTGGCGGCGGGGGATCCGGTGGAGACCACCGAGATCCTCTGGATGATGATCCACGGGATGGTGTCGCTGTTGATCTCCAAGCCCGGGTTCCCGTTCGGTCCAGTCGACGAGGTCTACGAGCGGATGTTCGACCTGGCCTTCCTGGGTCTGTCGGCCCGGACCTGACAGGGGGCGCCGGCGCATGCCCTTGACCCTGGGGGAGGGGGCGCGCCTGGCCGGTGGTCACCGTTGGGTCGAGGCCCGCTTCTTCGAGATCCTGGGCGGGTGGGTCACCTCGACCGCCGACGTCGACGCCAAACTCCTTTTCGACCGCCACAGCCAGCACCACGCCTGGCGGGCCGACCAGTGGTGGGACCGGTTGCCGGTACTGGCGGACATCGACCGCACCTCCCTGGTGGTGGCGCCCTCGCCCGAGGCGGCGGTGGCGGCCGATGACCTGGCCGCGCTCGAGGGCACCGTGGCCCGGCTGGCCGGCGCCTACCGAGTGGGTCTGCCCCGCCTGGCCGGCGGCTACCAGCGGCACCGATCGCAGACCAACCCAGCCAGCGACGGGGCAGCCATCCGGACTCTCGATCTCCTCCTCCCCGATGTGGCGGCCGACTGGCGCGAGGGTGAGATCCTCCTGCAATGCCTGCTCACCGACGACGCCGCGGTACAAGAGGCCGCCTCCACGGTGGCCCGTCTGGAGCGGGTGATCGTCTCACCTCGAGTTTCTTGAGCCGGTGACCACCCGGGCTCCCACCGAGGACTTCGACGAGGACGACCGGCGCCGGCGGCGTTCCCGCGCTGGCACTTCGGGCGCGATATACGCGTCGTGTTCGATTTGGTAGCTGTCAGCCACCAAATCGAACACACGTCGCCCGACAGCCATCCGCCTCCCGCGGAGTGGTTCGGTGGGCACCCCTGGCCGGCGCCCTCACGCCTCGCTAGGCTGGGCGGTCATGAAGAAGCTCCTCATTCTCGCCATCCTCGTCGGTCTCGGTGCGTTCGCGGCCCAGAAGCTGCGTTCTAGCTGACGGAGCGGTAGCGCCAGGCCACTGCCCCCGCACCACCTGCCGCCGCGACCACCGCGGCGGCAGCTGATCCCCACAGCGCCCACGACAGCCGTCCGCGGCCGGCCACGGCCGGCGCCAGGCGGTCCGGCTCGGCCTTGGCAGTCACCGGGCTTGGCTCCAGCGTGCGCTCGAAGCGCTGGATCTCCCACCCTCGCAACTGGGCGATGCGCCGCAAGGCCCGGTCGGGGTTGACGGCGACGGGGTGGCCGACAGTCTCCAGCATCGGTACGTCGGTGGCGGAGTCGCTGTAGGCCCATGACGCCGTCAGGTCGAGACCGTCGCGCGTCGCCAGGTGACGGATGAGCGACGCCTTCTCCGGGCCGTAGGCGTACCGCTCCACGTCTCCGGTGTAGCGCCCGTCCCGGTCAACCCGGGCCACGCTGGCCAGCGCCTCGTGGGCGCCGAAATGCTGGGCGAGCGGTTCCACGATCTCCGCCGGGGCGGCGGACACCAGGTAAACCCGCCGGCCGGCCAAGCGGTGCTCGTCGATCAGTTCCCGCGCCTCGGCGTAGGTGATGGGGTCGATGGCCGACGAAAGCCCCTCGGACACGACCCGACGCACCAGCGCCTGGTCCCAGCCGGTGGTAAGGGCCAGAACCGATTGGCGGACCCGGGCCAGCTTCTTGGAACCCGCGCCCACGTGCACGTACACGACCTGGAGCCACAGGCCCTTGGCCATCGTCCGGCGGGTGAGCAGGCCCTCGCGGCGGAAGTCGCGCGCAAAAGCCATGATCGACGGTTTGGCGATCACCGTCTTGTCCAGGTCAAAGAACGCCGCCTCCATCCGACCCACTGTACGGGCACTCCGGCGTGCTACCAGGCGCGACCGGCCCCAACGGCCCCCCAACTAGCCTCGCGGGGTCGCCAGCCGTGCCAACGGGAGGTGAGCGGTCGGATAGGTCGGATGGGTGGAGAGGAGTCCCGGGTTGGACAGGTTGTTGGGTTGGTTGTCCGAACGCCAAGGCGTGCGCCGTGGCATGACCGTCGCCGGCGTGGTGCTACTCGTGGCTGCGGTCGTGATGCTCGGTTATCCCGTTTACACCGACTTCGTGCACAACGACCTCCAGGGCAAGCTCAGCAAAGAGCTGGACAGCGTGGCGATCCGCCAGGCTTACCTGTCGAACTCTCTGCGCTCGGGGCAGAGTCTCACCCGACTGGAGATCCCCAAGCTCGGCGTCAACGTCGTCGTCGTGCAGGGGGTCGACGACAACGCCCTCCGAGCCGGGGCGGGCCACTACCCCGAGACACCCCTCCCGTGCGACGTGGGCGACGTGGCCATCGCCGGACACCGGACCACCTACGGCAAGCCCTTCGCCAACATCGACCGCCTGGCGCCGGGCGACACGGTCATCCTCGAGACCCCGATCGGTTCTTGTGTCTACCGGGTCACCGAGGATCCCTTCGTCGTGCTGCCCCAGGACTGGGGCGTCGTTGCCAACACGCCCGGAGTAGCCACCCTCACCCTCACCGCGTGTGACCCGAAGGGGTCCGCGTCGCACCGCATCATCATCAAGGCGCAGATGGTCAGTTCGGTAGTGTCCGTGTAGTGGTTGCTCGCCGTCTGCTCTGGGCCTCGTTATTGGTGTGTGGGGCCGCCGTGGCCCTGGCCCCGCTAGCCGTCGCCTACCCGCTGGGCTCGACCACCACGACGACTACCACGACCACGACCACTACGACCGTGCCGGGTGCCCACGCCCTGTTCGGGGCCACGGCGGTGCCATGTGATCCGGGATCGGCCGGCGCGTGCACCCTCGACCCGACCCAGCTGCAAGTGAGCTACCCCGACACGGACACGACCACCACGGCCGTCCAGATCGCCTGGGTCCCCGAAGGTGCGGCTCGGCCAGCGAGCGCTCCTGCCCTCAAAACGCCGTCGGCCGTGCTCCCACTGCTCGCGTCGCAGCCGTGCTCGTCGAAGATCACCCCGCCCACCGGCGAAACCACCCAGTGCTGGACCTGGCCGCTCACCTACCAGACGAAGACGACCACCTGGATCCTCAACGGCACCTACCAAGTGACCGCCTGCACGGTGTTTACGGTGGCCGGGTCGTGTACCCCTTCAAAGGCCTACTCCCCGGCCCAGGTGGCCCTGGCGGTCGCACCTGCGGCGCCGACATCGGTACACGCCTCGGCCTCCTCGCTCGGTGTCGTCGGCGTCACCTGGAGTCCGGCCGCGTCGCCAGAACCGGACCTGGTCGGCTACCAGGTGAGCCGAGACGGCCAGACCGTGTACGCGTGCAGCACGGCCGGCGCCGGCCCGGGCGCCGGCGAAGTGTGCCCGTCGCCGCTCACCTACGAAGGCCCCTCGGCGGCCGGGACCTGGACCTACGGCGTCGCCGCGCTCCGATTCGGTTCCGATGCCTCGGCGACCAACGTGGTCGCCTCCAAAGCGGTCACGACCAGCGTCCAGGTGGATCCCAGTGCGGTCGGGCCGGGATCGGGAACGTCGGGACCTGTCTCCGTCGCCCTGCCGCCCGTCCCGATCGTCGAGACTGCCCCCACCGTCGCACCCGTCGCCCCACCGGCCACCGCCTCGGCCACCACCTTGGCGCCGGCCACCACGATAGTCCCGCAGTACAACGAGACCCTGCCCTATAACGGCCAATCTGCCCAGGCCCAGGGTTCGGCCGCCCTTGGCAGCGACCCCAAGGAGACCGGCCCCAAGCCCAATGTCGATTCCCTGGCGGCCCTGGCCTTGGGCCTGATCGCCTTGGCCCTGGCCCTTCACGTGTGGTATCTGAGGGGCGAGATGCGCCTCTTTGCCGCCCGTTACAGGGCGGAGGGCTCGGGCTGACCCAGCCCATTAGTGTTTGATCTCGAGACGATCTAGGAAGGACTACATCATGGAGCTCGGTCTGGATGTCGACGACAGCCGATCGCCCCACACTGTCCTGGCCGTCAAAGGGGAAGTCGATGTGTACACGGCCCCGCGGCTGCGGGAGAAGCTCGTCGATCTGGTCAGCCAGGGCCACCGGCAGATCGTCGTCGACCTCGACGGGGTCGACTTCCTGGACTCGACCGGGCTGGGCGTACTCGTGGGCGGGTTGAAGCGCTTACGCAGCAACGGCGGCGACCTGTCACTGGTCTGCACCCAGGCTCGGATCCTCAAGGTGTTCGAGATCACCGGGATGACGACGGTGTTCTCGATCTCGGCGTCGGTGGACGAGGCCACCGCCAACTGAGGGTCGGCGTCGCTCTGCCTATGGACCTCTCCTTGGAGCTGGCCGTACCGTCCCGGACGGAGTACATCGCGGTGGTGCGCCTGATCGTGTCGTCGCTGGTGTCGGCGCGGCGGACCGTCGCCGAGGAGCGGATCGACGATCTCAAGCTGGCGGTGTCGGAAGCGTGCACCAACGCCATCGAGGCCAACGCCGCCGCCGGGCAGGACCAACCCGTGGTCGTCAAGGTCTGGGAGGCCCCGGAGCGCCTGGAGGTGTGCATCGCCGACTCGGGCAGCGGTTTCGATCCCGACGTCCTGCCCGAGCACCCGCCGGTCACCGATCCCGAGCGCCTCAACTTCGAGCGGGGCCTTGGCATCCCGCTGATCCGCAACCTGGTCGACGCGGTGCGCTTCGAGTCCAGCCCGGCCGGCACGGCGGTGTGGATGACCCTCTTTGGCGGCCCGGCTGTCGACGGCGGCGACGAGACCGCTGAGATCCTGCGGGTAGTTCTCTCCGACGATCACTGAGGGTCGACTCGGGGTTTGACTTTCGTTAGGGCGAAAAAGTACGGTCGCCCGTCGAAATCATGGACGCGGCACTGACGAAATCCGAACGTGAGACACTGAAGGCGATCTGGCGGTTGACCTCCAACCCGCATCCGACCCTCCAGCCGCCCGCTGACAGGGGGGCGCGGACCGGCGACCTGGCCGCGTCCCTGAAGCTCTCGCCCGCCACCATGACCGCCACGGTCAAGAAGCTGGCTGACCGCGGCCTCGCGGTGCACACGCCCTATCACGGGGTGGAACTTACCGACGCCGGTCGCCGGCGGGCCATGAGCGTGGTGCGTCGCCACCGCATAGTCGAGCGGTTCCTGGCGGACATGCTGGGCTATAGCTGGTCCGAGGCCGACCGGCTGGCCCCCACCTTTGAGCACCAACTTCCCCAAGAGGTCGAGGACCGCCTGTACGCCGCCCTCGACCGCCCCGCCATCTGCCCGCACGGGTTCCCGATCCCGGGCGTCGAGAGCGCCGACCTGCCGGACATGCCCCCGCTGTACGACCTCTCGCCGGGAGACCGGGCCATAGTGGCGCTGCCGGGCTCGACCGATCCCGACGTGGCCAAATTCCTCGACGGGCTCGGCGTGCGGCCCGGCGTGGAGGTGGAGGTCCGGGAGAAGCACCCTTTCGACGGTCCGCTTGTCGTGTCGGTAGACGGCCAGGACCGCACCATCGGGGATCGGGTGGCCCGCCAGATCCGGGTGCGGATCGGGTCCATCCCGGCGGTAGAGACCGTCACATCAACCAACCACAAGAAGAGAAAGGAACCGTCTGATCATGCGAGTCCTCGCTGAGGGCGGCTATCAGCCGTTCCACCTGCACAGCACCGAGTGGATATGGCTGATCTTTGCTGCCGCGTGCGGCCTGACCGCCATCGCCACCGGTTTTGTCCTGATGAGAGGGGTGCTGGCGTCCGACCAGGGGACCCCCACGATGATCGAGATCGCCAAGGCCATCCAAGAGGGCGCCCAGGCCTACCTGATCCGCCAATTCAGGGCCATCGGGATAATCGTCCTGCCTCTGGCCGTCCTGGTGGGCGTCACCGCGAGCAAGGTCACCCGGACCCTCCCCGACGGCAGCAAGCACACCGTGCTCTCGTACGGCCTATCGGGCCTGCTCCGGGCCCTGGCCTTCCTGGTCGGAGCGTCGCTGTCGGGCTTGGCCGGCTTCATCGGCATGAGCACCGCGGTGCGAGGCAACGTCCGGACCGCGGCCGCGGCTCGGGACGGGTCGATGGCGGCGGGATTGAAGGTGGCCTTCCGCACCGGGGCGGTCACCGGCATGTTCGTGGTGGGCCTCGGCCTTCTCGGCGCGACTGCGATCGTGATGCTGTTCCAGAACACCGCCACCGCCATCTTGATCGGGTTCGGCTTCGGTGGGTCCCTCCTGGCGCTGTTCATGCGCGTCGGTGGCGGTATTTTCACCAAAGCGGCTGACGTAGGTGCGGACCTGGTTGGAAAGGTCGAGGCCGGCATCCCCGAGGACGATCCTCGCAACGCCGCCACCATCGCCGACAACGTGGGCGACAACGTGGGNNGACCTGTTCGAGTCCTACATCGTCATCCTGGTGGCGACGCTGATCCTGGCCAACACGGCCTTCGGCGCCGCCAAGGGTCAGGTCGGCCTGGTGTTCTCGCTGATCGTGCCGGCCATCGGCATCCTGGCGTCGATCATCGGGATCTTCGTGGTCCGGGCCACGCCCAAGGACCGCAGCGCTATGGCGCCCATCAACCGGGGCCTGCTCACCTCCGCTGTGCTGACCATCATCGGCGTGTTCTTTGTGTCGCAGTTCTACGTGCACAACCTCAAGGTGTTCTGGGCCGTCTTCACCGGCGTCGTCCTCGGCCAGGTCGCCAGCCGGGTCACCGAGTACTACACGTCGACCGAGACGACGCCCGTCCGCGACATCGCCGAGGCGGCTCGCACCGGCCCGGCCACCACGGTCCTCTCCGGCATCAGCTCCGGATTGGAGTCGGCGGTCCCGGCCGTGGTGGCCATCGTGATCGCCATCGTGGTGGCCATCGGCCTAGGCCACGGCAACATCCAACTGGAGCTGTATCTGGTGTCGCTCACCGGACTCGGCCTCTTGTCCAACGCCGGCATCGTGGTGTCGGAGGACACCTTCGGGCCTGTCTCGGACAACGCCGCAGGCATCGCCGAGATGAGCGGCGAGTTCCACGGCGAACCGGAACGGGTCATGGTCAGCCTGGACGCGGTGGGAAACACCACCAAGGCGGTAACCAAGGGTTTTGCCATCGGGTCCGCCGTCATCGCGTCGGTGGCCCTGTTTGCCAGCTACATCCAGACAATCTCGGAGAACGTCAAGATCCCTGCTGTCAATGGCGTGATTCCTACCGGTAACGCCCTCTTCACCGATGTGTCGCAGACGATCATCAACGTCGCCAACCCGAAGACGTTTATCGGCTTGCTGATCGGCGGCTCCATCGCGTTCCTCTTCTCGGCCCTGGCCATCCGGGCGGTCGGCCGTTCCGCCGGAACGGTGGTCCAGGAAGTGCGACGTCAGTTTCGCGAGCATCCGGGCATCATGGACCGCACCGAGCGGCCCGAGTACGGCCGGGTCATCGACATCTGCACGGCCGCGGCCCAGCGGGAGCTGGCCACCCCGGCGCTCCTCGCCATCCTGTCGCCGGTCGTGGTCGGCTTCGCCATCGGCTACGAGGCGCTCGGCGCCTTCCTGGCCGGGACCATCCTCACCGGCCAGCTGATGGCCAACTTCCTCAACAACGCCGGCGGGGCCTGGGATAACGCCAAGAAGTACATCGAGGACGGCCACGAGGGCGGCAAGGGGTCGGAGGCGCACAAGGCCGCCGTCATCGGTGACACCGTCGGCGACCCGTTCAAGGACACCGCCGGCCCGGCCATCAACCCGCTGATCAAGGTCATGAACCTCGTCAGCCTCCTCATCCTGCCCGGGGTGATCAGCATGGAGCATCACACCGCGTTGCGGTTCGTGGTCGCTGCGGCCGCGTTAGCCGTGATCCTGGGTGGGGTGCTGTTCTCCAAGCGCAAGATGACCGCCATCGACACGCCCATCGAAGGCGCGGCCGCGTCGATCGTGGCGGACGGAGGGGGTTAGAGCAACGTCACCTGGTTGATCAGCCATCTGCCGCCAGAGTGCAGCATGGTGATCTCGAGTCTGCTCTCATCGCTCGTCACCTTGCCATTCTGCGTGGTGTTGGTGACTTTCTGGTTGAGAAAGATGAGTGCGACCGCACGGCTCGTGCTGGCTGACACCATCCCTGCCGCGACGACGCTGGCTGTCGCGGTGGCGTCGTATTTCGTCAGCAACGTCTTCAGGGCATCGCTCGACTGCGTGAAGCTCTGGCGAAATGTGGGGGTCGAGTCGGCCAGCACCTTGCCGAAGTCCTGGTCCAGGTGGTGGTAGTCGTAGCTGGCTAGCTCGACGGCGTAGACCTTGGCGGCACTCAGGGCGCTGGTGCGGGCGCTGTCGACCGCATTGCGGTGGCGAAGCTGCCCGGTGGTCAGGATGAGAGCTCCGGCGAGTGTCAACAGGATCAGCCCGACGACCACGGATAGCAAGTGCGTCGCCAGCCACTCCCTGCCGTGTCCCAACCGGCCCCGGTCGACGGGGGCTTCGTCAAGTGTCGTCATCCGTCTCCCGGTCTCTCCTTCTATGCGTGGCGGCTAAGTGTGCCATGCCCGTAGTTCGAGCAGGTGCCACTCGTTTCCACCTAGGCTCTGTGGGGTTCCCAATGACGAGATGAGGATGCCGTGGAGCCGACTTGGTCGCAGCCGTATGAGTCCGCGTTGTCGGCACCTCCGGAAAAGCCCGGATATGCCACCGATGCCATCATTTCGATCCAAGGTGTGACGAAACGCTTTGGTAACCACACCGTTCTGCAGGACATCACTTTCGATGTTCCCCGCGGCAAGACGTCAGCCGTACTGGGCCCTTCGGGTACGGGCAAGTCCGTGCTCCTCAAGACCATTATTGGCCTCCTGCAACCAGAGGCGGGGCAGGTCTATATCGACGGGGATCCCATGGTCGGCGTTCGGGAAAAGGAAGTCCTCCGAATTCGCCGGAAGTTCGGCGTGCTGTTCCAGGACGGCGCGCTCTTCGGGTCGATGAACCTGTACGACAACATTGCGTTCCCCCTCGTCGAACACACCAACAAGACAGACCTGGAGATCCGGACCATCGTCCTGGCCAAGTCCGAATTGGTCGGTTTGGTCGCTCACCTTCACAAACTTCCCGGCGAGGTGTCGGGCGGTATGCGCAAACGGGCCGGCTTGGCCCGGGCTCTGGTGCTCGATCCCCAGATCCTGTTCTTCGACGAGCCTGACTCCGGGCTCGATCCAGTCCGGGTGGCGTACCTCGACGCGCTGGTCAACACCGTTCACGAGGAGACGGGGGCCACGTTCTTCATCATCACCCACAACATCGACTCCGTGAAGAGGGTGGCGCACTACTTGGGCCTGCTCTTCCGATCGCAGCTGGTGGCATTCGGCTCGAAGGAGGAAATGACCAACTCGGGCGTGCCGGTGATCGAACAGTTTCTGTCCGGCTCGCCGGACGGTCCGATCAGCATGGACGAGATGGCCGACGCCGACCTCGAGGGCGAGGCCTCCGCGCCCGACGAGGCCATCGCTTAGATAAGACTATTCAAGCGACCTTACCGTTTGGTAGCTTTGATAATGTCCGAGACTACTTCAAGGGGGATACCGCATATGCAGTCGTTTTCTATGTTCGCGTTCACCGATAAATCAGGCAAAACGGGTAGTCGTGACGGGAGGGGCCATTCCCGGCGAATGAGGATGTTTCGGATGGGTTCGAGGACACTTGCGGCCACGATCGTGGCTGGGTCTCTTGTGGCGACGGCCGCCGGCCCGGCTAGTGCCTCGACTGCCACTGGCAAGCTGCCGAAGGCTCTGGCCGTCTTCGCCCATTGCCCGGTTAGCGATGCGGCGGTATTCTTGTGCCTGTCCGGCTCGATGGGTGGCTCATTCACCGTCGGTTCGCAAACGCTGACGACACCGTCGCCCGCTACCTTGACGATGGGACTGGCCGAGGGCCCAAGCGGCATCTACGCGGTGTCTCCGACCGACGGGACGCCTGCGTTGCAGTCGCCGCCGATCACCGTCACCATAGAGGGTCTGCCGCCGCTGCCAGGGGCCCTCTCCATCACGGCGACTCCTGAGCTGATCGGCACCCCGACGGTGAGCCTCGTCAACCTGCTTACCGAGACGGGGACAGCTGTCGGCCTGAACCTCGACGTCGCGATCAACAACACGCTGCTCGGTTCGGGCTGCACGATCGGCTCCACCAGCGACCCCATTTCGGTCAATCTGACGACCGGGACGACGTCGCCGCCGCCGCCGAATCAGCCGATCACCGGTTCCAGGGGCACCACGTCGACCTCGACGAAGACCAACGTCACCACCAATACCGGTGCGGAGTTGGTGGACAACGCCTTCAGCGTCCCGGGGACGAGCGGATGCGGACCGTTTGGGATCCTCGATCCGGTCCTCAACGACATCGAAGGGCTCCCATCCGCGGCTGGCAATAACGCCGCGGTGTTCTCCGGATCGACCTACCTGGTTCCCGCCTCGATCATCCGGAAGCACCTCGGGTAGCCAAGTGCGTATTTGAAGAAAGGGCCGCCGGCGTGGGATCTGCCCAGCCGGCGGCCCTTTCTCTGTCTGGGTCTAGGGACTTAAGGTCTGCTGCGAAACAACTTGGGCGGCCGCCCAAGTTGTTTCTTCGCAGGCCTTAGTTCGTGGGCGGTATGAAGTCGAAATCCGCAGGGGGCCCGGCCGGCAGCCCGATATAGGTGAGGGTCGCAGCCGCACTGAACTGCCCCCAGCCCGGCAGGTCGGCTACGTTGCCACCTTTGAAGACATTCGCGTAGATGCTGCACCCGCTCGGCTTATTGAGGCAGATCGAGGGGTCTTCAGCGATATCTCCGCTGGCCAAATCATTGAGCGCCAGCGCCAGCGAGAATGGTTGGTCCGGAATGGGGCCGAAGGCGGGCACGGTGAAGTCGTTGCTCGCGAGAGTTCCTGACGACCCGGTAAGCGGACCAGTGACGGAGTCGCCCAGAGGCCCGGTAAGAGGCTGCGGGGTCACCTGGAGCTCTCGATAGTCCGGATTGCCCGGACTTGGGGCTGGAGGGGAAGTGGACGGCAGGGTCGTGGGCGACTGGCTGGAGAGGGTCACGTTGGTAGCTGACACCTGCGTTGAGTTGAGCGACGCCACGGGGGCGAACCACTCTGCGATGGTGGTAGTGGCGCTCGCGGTCCCGCTCACCTCGAGGGCCCCGTCCGCGGCGACACCGGTTACCGCGAAGGTGGTGGCGCCCGGAGCGATCGACACTGTGTAGGGCACACAGCCAGGTGACCCTGAGCAAGAGAAGGATGGAGTTGAGCCAGTGATGCCGGTGATAGGCGAAGAACTGTCGTTGGTCAGCGTCACAGTCGCGGTGTAGGGCGCGCCAAAACCGGCTCCGGTGTCGGGTCCTGGGGTCGTGCCGGCGGGAACGCCGTTGATCTTCGGCGTGGATACCACCAAATCGGGGGTCGTGGGCTCGCACTTATTGGCCGTTTCGCAACCGGTGTAGTAGCCGACCGCGAATCCCGAATACGTGACCGCTATCCCCTTTGCGGACGTATAGGACATGGTGGGGTTGACCATGATCGTCTGAGCGCCCGGCTGCACCGTGGCGGTGACAGGCTCGGTTGTGACAGATTTGCCGGGGCCGAGGTTGCCGAAACTACCCCCGCCGATGGAACTCCAAAAGGCCCCATTCGTGAGAGACTCGCTCGACTCGTTGGTCACGATCGCTTTCATCTCATAGTTCCCCGGATCGAGGCTGGGCCCGGGTGCTGCTCCCAGGTTCGTCCATGTGGTCTTACCCTGTTGGAGTTCGAGGCTGACGCTGAGTTGCTGGTTGGGGTAGGCATCGAAGGGGTATCCGACATAGTAAAGTCCCCCGGCCGCGGATGCTTGGGTAGCTCCCAGGTTCCCGGTGAAGGTCACAGTGCTGCCAAAGTGGTTGGTTTCGGATGATCCCGTGAAGGTGTATGTGGCCGATTGACCCCCTTCGAGCGTGGCTGGGCCCGCGGCGTGGGTCCCCAAGATCTGAAAGTTGCCTTGAGGTGGCAGCGGCTGCTCGCCAGTGGGGACCTCGGGCTCGAACCGTATCTGGGCACAACGTCCGGAGGGAGGCTGCGCGCTCACGCAGACGTCCTTGGCCTCGTCGCAGAACACCACGTCGTCGGGCGAGATGGTCGCTGTCAGCTGCGGAAGCTGGAGTACTCCGGTGATCCATCCGGTGATGTCCCCGATTGTGTCCTCCCATGGGGAGAGGTGGTAGGTCGCGGCGTTGACGGTGTCGGTCGTGTGGTCTGCGTTGTACTCGCTGTATCCGCTGAGTAACTGGGTGTTGGTGATGGCCGCTTCGAACGGCACGCCATAACTTTCGTTGCTCCCAGGCGAGGCTGGGAACGTCTCGTCGGCCAGCGCGGGTGCAGGACAGGTGGGGCGCTCTGCGGATGCGTTGAGTTGGGCGCTCTCGGTGTGGGCGGCAACCGCGGCCCGTACCAGGATCGCCATCTCCGCCTTGGAAATCGATGGCAACGTGGATCGGCTACTGGGTCCGCTTCCCGGCGTTATGACGGCGACCGCTAGGACGAGGCATGACGCGCTGGCGATCGTCTTCCAATACCGGCGCAAGGAAACCTTCACGTTGAGGCTCCGGGAATATAGATGGCGGCCGTGAAGGGGAGGGTGACGGTGCCCACGGTCGGCAGGCCAACGATCTCGTTGAGATTGGTCGCCACTTCCGCTGGGCATGTCGGCGACAGGGCGACGGCCGGAACCTTCAACTGCCCCGTGAACGTGCCGTGGGCTTGGAACGGCGGATCGAGCGGCCCGGTGATGATCCCGGCCAGCGGAACGGTGACCTGGATGCTGCACGCGACGCCAAAAGCGCCGGCCGTGCCGCCGACGTTGCCCGTGGCGCTGACCTTTAGTCCGCCCTGGGAGGACTGGCAGCCAAGGCTGCTGACGATCTCCTGCGGATGTGGGGTGAAGGGCACGCTGGGATCGAGTCCGGGGATGACATGTAGGTAGGCATTGAGTGGCCCGAACAGTTGCCCGTCGGGGGGGATGACAATAGTGGTGCCGGCCGGGCATCCGGCTGTGCCGGTGGTTACGGTAACGATCCCGCAGATCGTGGCCGATATGTTTGGCACCGCCACCGGACCGGCGGTCAGGCTGCCGTCGGTGACCACGACGACGATGCCGAACTGATAAGGCGCACCGGGCGGTCCGATCGGATTGGGCAGGCAATCTTTGGGAAGATTGTCGGCGTTTGCCTCAGGGAAGGCGCCGTTCCGCAGGGCCGTGAGCAGGACGGCAGGTTTGTTTCGGATACCAGAAGACGTCCTGGGCGTCGGGTGCGTCCCGTCCGTGACGCCCAAAATGAGTAGGAGAACCACGACGACGGCAGCCGCCGCCGCAGCCCTGCGCCGGCCTCGAGTGAGGATCCCGCCTGAGCTCGGAGGGCGATGCACTATCAGCAGCCGCCGTGACGGCGCAAGTGGTTTTGGCGAGGGCACCTGATCACAATGTTGCTCTCAATCATCGGTGTTGATTCATCGACATCTTGCAGAGAACGCCCGAGCCGTCCGTATCGAATGCCCGCCCGGAGTTGGGGCGGGCATTCGATCGGTGCGGTGGAGTCGTGAGTGGCCTAAGCCGCGGTCACGCCTTGGTAACGACTGTGACGATTGGCTTGAGAGTCAGGCTGGAGGTCACGGTGCCGGTCGACGATGCATCACATGCGGTAGGAGCGCTGGTCGGAACGGTTTGGCTAGGGAGAGAGGCTGCACCGGTCTTCTCGTTATAGGTGCCCGTGATCTTGGCGGCCTTAGCCGGGGCAAAGGTAACGGGACACCCGGTGTCGATACTCGAAGTGAAGATCGCGGCGTCCTTGGGAAGGGTCAGCGTGACCGTCTTGCTGTTCTTGCTCAACATCAGCTTCCAGGTGCCGGCGACCTTGACGGTATCGGTGCCGTGGAGCGAGTCTGTGCAACCGGTGATGCTGATGTCCTTGGACGGCACCGAGGCAGTCATACCGTCCGCCGGCGTGTCGGCGGTGGTCTTGACCGTGGTGCAGTTGGCGCTGAACGCGACGCCGAAGAGGGTGCCGCTCCCACTCAGGGTGCCCGTGGCACTGATCGCAGTACTCGGGGGCGACAGATAGGGATAGGTGATCGTCGGGGCCGCCGTGGCCGCAGTGCCCGCGAAGATCCCGAGGCTGCTGAGGCTTACGACGGCGGCAAGTGTGGCCATCTTCAACGAACGTGACATTTGTCTATTTATCTCCTTGTGATTGCCATTTCGGAGCTACTGTTGTGACCGAAATCATAGTTGAGGACTGAAGATTGTGCCAGAGAATACCAGCGAAAGTTACCGGAATGTTTCCGAAAAAATCTTCCCCGATCGACGCTCCAATCGATGCTCGATCGGCGCGCTAAATAGTTGGGCACGCTGTACCCCGGAGTCGTAACATCGCTGATGTATGCAATTGATCCTTATGGGTTGATGGGTTCCCTTGTGTCGATATTCAACCTCCAGGGGAGTTGTAGGCGCCGCGCTGAAGCAGATCGGCGGCTCGCGTATCACAGGAGTTGTCGAGCGGGGCTGTCGTCTCTTTTTCTGTCGGGCCGGGTATGGCGGTCGCCGGAATGTACGGGCAGACCGTGTTGGCGGTGTTGAAGCTCAGCTCGCCGTTGACCTGTCCCCCCGAAGCCGAGCTGGCCAGGTCGGTGGCCACTACCGGCAGCACCTGAAAGAGGGCTTGCACGGCCGGCTGGAACATCGCCGATGCCTGTGAATCGGTGCTCAGGCCCGCGATGGTGCCGGCGATCGACGAGTTGTATCCGGCCAGGAACGGGTCGGTCTGGGCCGCGGCGGCGGCCCCGTTGTCGATAAGCGCCTGGAGGTCGCTGTTCGAGCTGCGGAGTTGCTCGGTCAATTGCGCCAGACCCTGAGTGAACGTAGTGAGGTCGCCGTCGGTTGCCTTCAGCGTGTCCAGGTCCGTGCGGCCGTCCACTACTAGGTTGACGGTCTCGGGCTGGGCCGCGACCAGCGAGTCGAAGAGTTGCTGACCGGTCACGATGATCGTTCGCAGGCTGGGTCCGGTGCCTATGAAGGCCGTGGTCAGGAAACTCTCGACGGTCTGGAGATCCTGGGGATTGATGCTGTTGAGGAGGATCCCCAGGTTGATGAGAGAGGTGCCGATCGGGGTGGGCAGAATGATCCGGCTGGCGGCGATCACGCTCCCGGCACGCAGGAAGGGCCGACCTGACGTAGCTGGCTCGAAGTCCAGATACTGCTCGCCGAGCGCCGAGAGGTCCTTGACCCGGACGATCCCGTTGTCAGGGATGTGGGCGCCGGGGTTGATTCCCATCTTGACTGCCACCCCGGTCGTCGAAAGGTCGAGCGAGGTCACGTTGCCGACTCCGACGCCGCGGTAGTTGACATCCGCGCCCGGATAGAGGCCGCCGGCGTTGGGCATGTATGCCGTTACCGTGAAGCGCTGGGGGCCGATGCGGTACTGCATCACGTCGATGGTGATGAAGTACACGCCCAGGATGGTCACCACGAGCAAGGCGATCATTCGCGGCAGCAGCCGTTGGCTCATGACCGCACTCCCATGTCCCTCACAGGACACCTCCTTCGAGAAGGGCCGTTACCGCCTGGGCGCCGCTCGACGCGCTCGCCACCGACGCCGCGGTCGTCGCCGGGCTGGGCCGGCCGGACGTGCTGTGCAGCATCGCCGGGATCGGCCGCTTCTACCACAGCTTGGAGATGACTCCCGAGCAGTGGCGGCGCATGATCGAGGTAAACCTGACGGGGACCTTCCTGGTCAACCAGGCGGTGCTCCCGCACCTGCTCGACCGCGGGGGCGTGATCGTCAACACCGCCTCCACCTCAGCGGTGATGCCCCAGCCCTACCAGGCCGCCTACTGCGCCTCCAAGGGAGGAGTGCTGATGCTCACCAAGGCGTTGGCGCTCGAGTACTGGGACCGGAAGGTGCGGATCAACGCCATCTCGCCGGGCGGGGTCGACACCCCCATCATCAAGGATTTCGCCGACCTGCCGGATGGCGCGGACATGAACCGGATCATCCGCTATATGTCGCCGATGGGCTTTTGCCAGCCTGAAGACCTGGCGTCCCTGTACGCCTACGTGGCATCCGACGAAGCCCACTACATGACCGGCAGCATCGTGACCATGGACGGCGGGATCACCCTTTGACCGTGGGCGGCACCGCGGACGCGGAGGACCCTCGTGTTCCGGCCGGCGGACGGCTCACGGCCAACCAGGCTGATCGGCGCCGGCGGGTCGTCGAGGCTGCGGTCGAGCTGGCGTCGGAGGGCGGCTATGAGCTGGTGCAGATGCGCGACGTGGCGACCCGTGCCAACGTGGCGCTCGGCACCATTTACCGGTACTTCGAGTCCAAGGACCAACTGCTCGGCGCCGCCCTGGTCGAGTGGGCGGAGGCCCTGGAGCAGCGACTGGCGCAGCGGCCGGCGGTGGGGGCGACCGCGGAGGACCGGGTGGTCGACGTTTTGCGACGGGCCTGCCGCGCCATCGAGCGCAACCAGCGGCTCAGTTCGGCCCTCATCACCGCGGTGGGGAGCCCCGACGACGGGATCAGCCGTTACCAGGCCGAGGTCAACGAGGTGCTCGTCCGCATCCTCGACAGCGCCCTCGAGGACGTCGAGGACGTCGAGGACTCCCAGCGGGACGGGTTGGTCCGGATCTTGTCGCACGTGTGGTTCGCCGCGCTGATCGGCTGGGTGCACGGCTGGAGGGGCGTTCGCAGCGTGGGCGACGAGCTGGAGTTCGCGGCCCGCTTCCTGCTCTCAGCGGGCTGAGGCGTCGGACGGCCGGCGAGTGACGATCTGCGTTCCTTTGGGCGCGATTCACCTGGAACGCGCCCAAACTCGAACGGCCGACCGGTTGACTCAGCCGGGTTGGTCTATCCGAGTACGACGTCGGCCACATTCGCCAACTCGGACTCCGAGCGGCCCATGATCACCAGGGTGGTGACGCCGGCCTCTTCCCACGCGGCCAGGTCGTCGCGGATCTGGGCCGGCGAGCCGATGAAGGAGATGTCGCGCACCAGTTGGTCTGGCACCGCGGCGACGGCCTCGTCTCGCTTGCCGTCGAAGAAGAGATCCTGGATCTTCTCGACCTCGCCCTCGTATCCCATACGGGCGAACACTTCCTTGTGGAAGTTCATGTCTTTGGCGCCCATGCCGCCGATGTAGAAGGCCAGCGTCGGCTTCATGGCGGCCACCGCGGCATCGGGGTCGTCGGTGATGACCACCTGGCAGTTGGAGGCGATCTCGAACTCGCCGGATTTGCGCCGGGCGCCGGGCCGGGCGAATCCCTCGGCCAGCCAAGCGCGGTACATGGCCGAGGACCGAGGTGAGTAGTAGATCGGCAACCAGCCGTCGGCGATCTCGGCGGCCAGGGCCACGTTGCGGGGGCCTTCGGCTCCCATCCAGATCGGGATGTCGGCGCGCAAGGGATGGGTGATGGACTTGAGAGGCTTGCCGAGACCGAGCGAACCGGGCCCGCCATATGGGAGCGGATAGTGCGGGCCGGCGTTGGTGACCCGGTCTTGGCGGGCCAACACCTGGCGGATCACGTCGACGTACTCGCGCGTCCGCGCCAGGGGCTTGCCAAATGGTTGGCCGTACCAGCCTTCGACCACTTGCGGCCCCGAGACCCCGATGCCGAGGATCAGCCGGCCTCCGCTGAGGTGGTCGAGCGTCAGGGCGCTCATGGCCGTGGTCGTAGGGGGCCGGGCCGAGATCTGGACGATCGACGTGCCCAGCTTGATCCGGCTGGTGTGGGCGCCCCACCAAGCAAGTGGCGTGAGGGCGTCGGAGCCCCAGGACTCCGCGGTGAACACCGCGTCGAACCCGAGCTTCTCGGCAGCCAAGATGAGATCTAGCGCGTCCGAAGGAGGCTGCGCCCCCCAATATCCCATAGTGAGCCCGAGTTTCACGGCGCCCTCCGAAGGTCGGGAGGGCCGGCAGGCACCTCGGGTGAAGGGAGAAGCGGGGCCGGACTCGGTGAGTGGCTGACCTCGTTCATCCGGGTCAACCGCTCACCGGGGTCCGAGTCCCGCCGCGGTCTTCCTCGACAGGCGGGCTGGAGGTCGCCGTTCGCAGCGCCCACTGGTAGTCCGGCTTCCCGCTGGGTGAGCGGACCACCTCGTCGACGACGTGCAACTGACGCGGCACCTTGTAGCCGGCGATCTTGGTCCGGCAGAAGGTCTGCAGGTCGGCCAGGCTGGCGGATTGTCCGGGGCGGAACTGGATGAGTGCGCTTACCCGTTGCCCCCAGCGCTCGTCGGGGGTGCCGACGACGGTGGCGTCGTATACCGACGGATGGGACTTGAGCGCCGCCTCCACCTCCTCGGGGTAGATCTTCTCGCCGCCGGAGTTGATCGAGACGGAGCCGCGGCCGAGCAGGGTCACGGTGCCATCGGCCTCGACCGTGGCGAAGTCGCCAGGGATGGCATAGCGGACACCGTCGACGGTCACAAAGGTGGCGGCCGTCTTGACCGGGTCGTTGTAGTAGCCGATAGGGACGTTGCCGCTGCGAGCGACCTTGCCGACCACGCCCGAACCCGGCGCGACGGGTTTCAGGTCGTCGTCGAGCACGACGGTGTCGCGCAGGCTGGTGACGGTGGGCCCGCCCTGCATGGCGGTATGGCCTGCGGTCACAAAGGACACGCCATTGGCGCCGGTCTCGGAGCTGCCGATGGAGTCGGTCATCACCAAGTTGGGGAAGTGGCGGAAGAAGTCCTCTTTGACTGACGGCGAGAACACCGCCGCCGTGGAGGTGATGGCGACCAGCGACGACGTGTCGTAGGTCGCGCCCGGTTCGTCGAGGGCCTCGACCAAGGGACGGCCCATGGCGTCGCCCGTGATAAAGAGGACGCTGACCTTCTCCTCGGCCAGCAGGTCCCACACCGTCCGAGCATCGAACTTGGCCAACAGTATGACCCGGTTGCCTTGGAAGCTCTGGCTCATGACCCCCCACTGGCTGGCCCCATGCATGAGGGGCGCGCATGGCAGGAAGGTGGTTGCGGCGTTGGCGGCGGCGTTACGAGTGATGTCGCCCGGGTCTTCGACCTTGACGTTGGTCATGGCGTTGATCCCCCCGCCGAGGGCGTAGAACACGTCCTCGTGACGCCACACCACACCCTTAGGGAGGCCGGTCGTGCCGCCCGTGTAGAGGATGTAGATGTCATCGCCTGAGCGCGGCTCGAAGTCCCGTTGGGACGACTGGGCCGCCAGCGCCGGCTCGTAGTCCTCAGCGTCCGAGCGCACGTCGGGTTCCCCGCTGCCGTCGTCGATGACCAGCGAGAACCGCAGCCCGTCGAGGGCATCGGCTACCTCGGCGACGCGGGGGCTGAACTCGCGGGCGTGGATCAAACCAACCAGGTCGGCGTTGGAGAAGATGTGGCGTAGTTCGTCGGCGACGTAGCGGTAGTTGATGTTGATCCACACGGCGCGGAGTTTGAAGATCGCCCACAGGGATTCAACCCACTCGACGCTGTTGTAGGCGTAGATCCCGACGTGATCGCCGGCCTTGACACCGCGGGCTCGGAGGTGGTGGGCCAACTGGTTGGCCCGGCGGTCCATCTCGGCGTACGTGCGCCGCTCGCCTGCCGAGACCAGGTACTCCCTGTCGGCGAAGGTGTCCGCGGCGAGTTCGAACAGGTCAGCCAGGTTTGCCTCCACGGCCCGCTAGTAGAACATGATTTCAGGCGCGCTTCAATCTCGGCGGGCCCTCGGCGTCCCGGTCAGCGGTCCCGGTCNNTCAGCGGTCCCGGTCAGCGGTCTCAGCCTTCGACTCGCTATTTAGAACGCGTTCTTATACAGTTGCCGAGGGAGGGCTGATCGTGTACCTGGCATACACCGACGAGCAGGAGCGGCTCCGGCAGGAGTTGCGGTCCTATTACACCCGGCTGCTAACGCCGGAGGTGCAAGAGGAACTGTCGCACAGCCGGGGCGTCGGCCCGGCCATGCGGCGCGTGGTCCGGCAGATGGGCCAGGACGGCTGGCTGGGCATCGGTTGGCCCACCGAGTGGGGCGGGCAGGGACGCTCGGCCATCGAGCAGTTCGTCTTCTTCGACGAGTCGATGCGAGCCGGGGCGCCGGTGCCGATGCTGACCATCAACACGGTGGGTCCGACCATCATGCACTTCGGCACCCCCGAGCAGAGAGCCGAGTTCCTGCCCCGCATCCTCAAGGGCGAGATCCACTTTTGCATCGGCTACACCGAGCCCGGCGCCGGCACCGACCTGGCCGCTTTGGCGACCACTGCGGTGCGCGATGGCGACGAGTTCGTCATCAACGGCCAGAAGGTGTTCACCAGCCTGGCGGGCGACGCCGACTACATATGGCTGGCGGCCCGGACGAACCCCGAAGCCAAGAAGCACAAGGGGATCTCCATGTTTGTGGTTCCTATGTCGACGCCGGGGATCAGCGTGACGCCCATGCACTTGCTGAGCGAGCACGACATCAACCACACCTTCTTCGATGACGTCCGGGTTCCCGCGACCGCCCTGGTCGGTGGCGAGAACGAGGGCTGGACGCTCATCACGAACCAGCTCAATCACGAGCGGGTCACCCTGTGTAGCCCCGGGATCATCGAGCGAATCCTCACCGACGTCCAACGGTGGGCCCAGGAGACGAAGCTGGCTGACGGACGCCGGGTGATCGACCAGGAGTGGGTGCGCGTCAACCTGGCTCGGGTCCGGGCCCGGTTGGAGTTCCTGCGTCTGATCAACTGGAAAGTGGCTTGGACCGCTACCCAGGGTCACCTCGATGTGGCGGACGCCTCCAGCATCAAGGTCTTCGGGACCGAGTTCTACCTCGAGGCCTTCCGCCTCTGCTTCGAGGTCATAGGTGAGCGGGGTTACCTGCAGGAAGGCTCCCCGGACGCCATCCTGCGCGGCCAGTTGGAACGTTCCTACCGCAGCTTGCTCATCCTCACCTTCGGCGGTGGCACCAACGAGATCCAGCGGGACCTCATCGCCACGTTCGGCCTGGGCTTTCCCCGGGCCTCCCGGTAGGAAAAAAGGAAAGCGAAATGGACTTCTCACTGAGCGATGAGCAGCAGGCGGTCGTGGACACGGCCGAGAAATTGTTCGCTGGTCATGTCGACGACGAGCGCCGTATCACGGTCGAGCAGGCCGGCGAGGGCATCGACCGGGCCTTGTGGGCCGCGCTGGCGGAGGCGAACCTGCTCGGTCTAGCGGTCGGCGAAAGCGACGGCGGCAGCGGATATGGCTTCGGGGAGGTCGCCGTGCTGCTCGAAGAGGCCGGCCGGGCGGCCGCCCCCGTGCCCCTGTGGGCGGCTCTCGTGCTCGGTGGACTGCCGGTGGCCCGCTTCGGATCGGCCGAATTGCGCAAGCGGCTGCTCGGCCCCCTGGTGGCAGGGGAGTTGATCCTGACGGCCGCGCTCATAGAGCCCGGCACCGACCCCGAGCATCCGCAGACGACGGCTAGGCGGGACGGCGACACCTGGCTGCTCGACGGCTCCAAGACCTGCGTGGCCGCCGGCACCGTGGCCGGTGCCGTGCTGGTGCCGGCTACCACCGGCGGCGACCAGATCGGCGTCTTCGTGGTGGATCCTGCCGCCGACGGTGTCACCGTCACTCCGCTTCAGACCACCACCGGGATTCCCGAGGCCCGGTTGGACCTGGCGGGGGTGCGGGTCGGTACCGGCGACGTCGTGGGCGACCCGGTCGGCGGCCGCGAGGTCATCGAATGGCTGCTGCCCCGGGCCAGCGCCGGGCTGTGCGCGCTCATGGCCGGGACGTGCCGCGAGGCGGTGCGCCTGACCGCCGCCTACGCGGCCACCCGCCAGCAGTTCGGTCGGTACATCGCCACCTTCCAGGCGGTCGGACAGCGGGCCGCCGATGCCTACATCGACGCCGAAGCGGTGGCGCTGACAGCCCGCCAGGCCGCCTGGCGGCTGGCGACCGATCGCCCCGCCGACGAGCAAGTGGCGATCGCCAAGTTCTGGGCCGCGGACGGGGGCCAACGGGTGGTGCACGCCGCCCAACACATCCACGGGGGTGTCGGCGTGGACCGGTCTTACCCGTTGCACCGCTACTTCCTGGCCGCCAAGCAGATCGAATTGACCCTCGGCGGCGCCACCCCGACCCTGGTTCACTTGGGGACCCTCATGGCTGACGAGGTGGTGTGACGGTGGACGATCTCGACGGCCAGCGCATATTGGTGGTGGGGGCCACCGGTATGGTCGCCGGCCCGGTGGTCCGTCATCTGGCCCAGCACAACGAGGTGTGGGGCGCGGCCCGGTTCAAGAGCCGCCGGGCCAGAGCCGCCCTCGAAGACGCCGGCGTCCGGACGGCGGTACTGGATCTGGCCGAACCGGATTTCTCGCCTCTGCCGGCGGAGGTGGACTACGTGATCAACCTGGCAGTCAGCCACGCCCCCTCTTTTTCCGACGCCCTGGCTTCCAACGCCGAGAACCTCGGCCTGCTGATGGCCCACTACCGAGATGCCCGGGCCTTCCTCCACTGCTCGTCGACGGGCGTGTACCAGGCCAACGGGGCGCATCCGATGCGTGAGGATGACCCCCTCGGAGACAACCACCGAGCGATGCTGACCACCTACAGCATCTCGAAGATCGCGGCCGAGGTGGTGGCCCGGCTATCCTCCCGCCTGTACGGCCTGCCTACCATCATCGCCCGGCTCAACGTGCCCTACGGCGATTGCGTGGCCTGGCCCTCAATGCACCTGGAGTGCATCCTCGCCGGCCAGCCCATCCAGCTGATACCGGGCGAGCCCAGCGTCTACTCGCCGATCCACAGCGACGACATCGTCCGCCAGATCCCCCTGCTATTGGCCGCGGCATCAGTGCCGGCGACGACCGTCAACTGGGCCGGGCCGGACGTGGTGAGCGTCCAGGACTGGTGCGCCTACCTGGGCGGGCTCGTCGGCAAGGAACCGGTGATCGAGTACACGGACGCCGCCCTCCCGAGCGTGGCGGTCGACGTGGCTCGCATGGAGGAGCTGATCGGTCCGGCCCGGGTGCGCTGGCAGGACGGTATGCGGCGCATGGTCGCCGCTAGCCATCCCGAGATCGACCTCGTCCCCGCGCCTTGAGCGCCCGTGGCGGGCACTTGCGTGCGCCCGTCTCGGAGGATGCTGGCCTTTCCACCGCACAGCGCGCTACACTTAACACATAGGGGCAAGGTGGAGGCCAGCGGAAACGTCAGGGTCAATCGGGCGCCGCAGCGAGGGCATCCGGGGAATGGAAGGAAACCCGAGCACGTTTAAGTAGTTAGTCCCCGAGAAGACCGGGGCTTTGGGTGGTGATTGAGGCGTGGTAGCGGGCCGGATATTCCGGCGCCAGCAAGCCGCGCGGCACGAGGGGTGTGCCGCCACACGCGAGAGTGGAGAGGAAGCTGGACCAGTTCGCTTTTGAAGCAGCGGTGGTCGCCGATGCCGGCGGCTGGGCGTCGAGCGCCGAGGGCGAAGCCCTCGACGGTGATCACTTGGCCTGGGCCGCGGCATTGCGCCGGCTCATCCACGAGACCGACGACGGCCTTCGCAGCGCATCCAGCCTGACGGGTGAGCTGAGAGAGCTCGTCCTCTCCGACCTGGCCGGCGAGCGCGAGCGCTTGGCCGCGGTCCTGTTTCGCCTGACCGGCGACGGGATCGATCCACCGGTGCTCACGACTGGCACTGCCGCGACTGCCACCGCCACCTCGGCCGCCAACGGCACCGGGGCTTCGGCGGTCGCCGCGGCGGGCTCGCCTGCGGGCCGGCCGGCGAGCGCGGTCGGCCCCGTTAGCCCGTCCGAGCAGGCCGTCGCCCCTTGGACCACCGAACCCGGGCTGGCCCTGCTCCAGGCTTCCTGGGCCGAAGGCCGCATCGTGGTGTGGGCCGGTGGGCCCGGAGTCGATGCGACCACCGAGGATCTCGTGCAGCTGCTGGAGAAGGCGGATGCCACCAGCATCGCCTGGGAGCGACACAGCTCAGTGCCGGTTCCCGGCCGGAGCGCCGCCGAAGCCCGCTCCGCCCCGATCGCGCAGACCCTGGGCTGGCTGGTCGGGGTGGGAGCAGGCCAGGCGGGTGACCGGATCGGCCCCAGTCTCCGCTGGGCGGGAGAGATCGCCTTGTGGGGCACCGAACTGGTCGCCCAAGGACGCATGGTCCCGGTTGTGCGGGGCGCCAACTCCGGCAGCTCCGGCGGCCGGCAAGGTGCGGGCCGGCACCGGGTGCGGTGGATTCCGGCCCTGGTCGAGCGGGACCGGTTGCACGACCTGGTGTCCCGGATGCCGACATCGGTGGTGGCCTTGCAGGCGGCAGCCCAGGCCGACGCGGTGTGCCGATCGGTGCTGGCCGCCGTGGTCGATGCCATCGCCAGAGCAGGGGCCGGCCGCCTAGTCGCTCCGGCCGCGGCGCCGCATGCCAGCACCCGGAGCGAGATCGCCGAAGCGGTGCTTTCCGGGCTCGACGGCCGTCCCTTTGTCGCCGATTTGGACCCGATGGCGCGGATCGGGGAGGACCTCAAGCGGTGGGCGGGTCCGGTTACGGCCAACCACCGGGTCGGTCTGACGGTTCGGCTCGATGCCCCGCAGTCCGACGGGGGCTGGTTGTTGACGGTCGAGGCCACCGGGGTGGACAAGCACCCCATGCCGGTCGAGCACGCCTTGGTGGTGGCGTCGGGCACCAAATCGCAGCAGGTGGAGGCCCAGCTGCGCCGGCTGGAGCGTTTGTTGCCGGTGTTGCGCCGTCCGAGCACCCGTCGCGGCCAGGTGATCCTGGACGGTGACGAGGCGGTGGAGCTGATGTTCACGACCGGGCCGGCGCTGGTCGCGGCCGGGTTCGATGCCATGCTCCCGGTGGTGTCCAAGCGCCGGCCCCGGCCGCAGCTCCGGCTTTTCGCGGAGGCGATCGGGCCATCCCAAGTCGGCGTCCAGCAGCTCGCCAACGTCAGGTGGTCGGTGTTCTTCGACGACCTGGAGCTCGACGCGGCGGGGATCGCGGCGCTGGCCAAGGAAGCGAAACCGCTGGTGCAGGTCCGGGGCCGCTGGGTGCACATCGATCGGGCCGACCTGGCCGCCGCGGCGTCCGCCCTGGCGGAGCGGGCCGACATCACCCAGCTCACCGGCGCGGCCGTTATCCGCCACGCGGTCGGACTCGAGGGAACGGCGTTGGCCGGACCGGTACGGGTGGACGGCAGCGGCTGGGCGGCCGATCTGCTGCGCGGCGCCACCACCCACCCGCCGGCGCCCATCGACACCCCCGACGGGTTCGCCGGCCAGCTCCGGAGCTACCAGGCCGAAGCGGCCGGTTGGCTCGGCTTCTTGGATCGGGCCGGCCTGGGCGGTTGCCTGGCCATGGACATGGGCCTCGGCAAGACGCCGACACTGCTGGCCCAGGTGCTGCTCGATCGGGGCCACGGGCCCACGCTGATCATCGTGCCCCCCGCGGTCCTCAGCAACTGGGCCAGCGAGGCCAACCGCTTCACCAGGGGCTTGAAGGTGACAGTCCACCACGGCCCCCGGCGGGCCGAGGGCGACGGGATCAGCCGGCTGGCTGCCACCTGCGACGTGGTCCTCACCACCTACGCCACAGCGGTCCGCGACATCGTCCCCCTCTCGGCGATCACGTGGCGCCGGGTCGTGGTGGACGAGGCGCAGGTGATCAAGAACTACCAGAGCGAGACAGCCCAGGAGTTGCGCCGCCTCTCTGCCCACTCTCGGATCGCCCTGACCGGTACCCCAGTGGAGAACGGGCTCGGGGACCTCTGGGCGATCCTGGACTTCACCAACCCCGGCCTGGTCGGCCCACGGAACGCGTTCATCGAGCACCTGTCGCGCGTCAGTGACAGTGCCGCCCCAGCGGCGGGCGATGCCGTGGCCCAGCCTGGCGGCCCTCGGCGCTCCGAGGAAAGCGCCCTGCGAGCGCTCAACGGGCTCCTGATCTTCCGGCGGACAAAGACGGAGCCGGAGATCGCGGCCGAACTTCCTGACAAGGTCGACAAGCTGGACCACTGCAGCATGACCGCCGAACAGATCGGTCTCTACCAGGCCATCGTCAACCGGCTCCTCGAGGGCGGCCTGGAGGGCGATCCCAATCAACGCAAGGGCGCCGTGCTCGCCGCCATCACCGCGCTCAAGCAGATCTGCGACCACCCAGCCGCCTACCTCCGCGGCGACGACGACCAGGAAGGACTGGCCGGCCGGTCCGGCAAGCTGGCCCGCCTGGAAGAGATCCTCGACGACGTGTTCGCGGCCGGCGAGCGGATCCTGATCTTCACCCACTTTGCCCGCTGGGGGGACGTGCTGGCCCGGTACTTGAGCGAGCGCACCGGGCAGCACATCGGTTGCTACCACGGTGGGTTGACTCGAGGGGTACGTGATCAGCTCATCGCGGACTTCCAGGCCGGGACGGGTGCCGGGGCGTTGGTGCTGTCGATCAAGGCCGGCGGTAGCGGTCTCAACCTGACAGCCGCCAATCATGTGGTGCTCTACGACCGCTGGTGGAACCCGGCCGTCGAGGATCAGGCTCGGGACCGGGCGTGGCGGATCGGTCAGACGTCCACCGTCATGTGCCACCGGCTGGTGTGCCCCGGCACCGTCGACGAGCGGGTCGAGGAGATCGTGGCCGGCAAGCGCCGGGTGGCCGGCATGGTGCTACCCGCCCGCAGCAGCCTCGGTGACCTCGACGCCGACCAGTTGCGTGTCGCCCTCGGGCTGCGCGACGACGACCTGGTCGAGGACGAGCCAACGCCGGTCGGCTCCGGCTCGGGTGAGGAGGAGGCGGCGTGACCGGACAGCCCTGCCTAGGGCCGGGCGGCGTGACCGGACAGCCCTGCCTATGGCCGGGCGGCGTGACCGGACAGCCGGAGTCAGGGCCGGGCGGCTCAGGACCGGGACCCGGATGAGCAAGCGCCGCCGGCCTGGAGCCGGGCGCCGCGTAGCCGAGCAGCGGTTCTGGGGGACCGCGGCCGAGCCGCCGGAGTCCATTGAGTCGATCCGTCCCAGCAGCGACCCGGCCGCCGTCGTTCGCTCACTCGGGCCGCCGCCACTGGCGATAGACGCCGCGGTGGTGGAACGTCACCTCACCGCGGTGTACGAGGAGGCGGTCCGGGCCGCCACCGCCCTGGCCGCCGCCAACGGTCTGCTCGCGGGAGAAGAAGAAGGAGAGGACTCGGACTGAGTGCCGCTGACGGTCGCCTGTCCCCGATCCGGTCGACGCCTGGGGCGGAGGTTCTTACTTGTAGCGGTAGGTGATGCGACCCCTGGTCAAGTCGTAGGGGCTGATCTCAACCTGAACCTTGTCGCCGGGCAACACTCGGATGCGGTTCATCCGCATCTTGCCCGAGTTGTGGGCCAAGACCAGGTGGCCGTTGGCCAGCTCGACCTTGAACATGGCGTTCTTGAGGGCTTCGCTCACCGTGCCCTCCAGCACGATTGCGTCTTCCTTGCCTTGGGGCAGTGTCGGTCCTCTCCTCTGCATCGGCCGGGCTCCCGGCTGCGATGGTCATCCACCAGTGTACGGGGTGAGCGGTGACCAGGCGCGGGCTGGGCCTGTTTGTCTTGATGTCGGTCGTGTGGGGGCTGCCCTACATGCTCATCAAAGTCGCGGTACGCGACCTGTCGCCGGCCATGGTCGTCGAGGGCCGGACTGCCATCGGCGCCGCAGTCCTGCTGCCATTGGCGATCCGTCAGGGCGAGCTGCGCCCGCTGTTGCGGTCCTGGCGGCCCCTGCTCGCCTACACCTTGGCCGAATTGGCCATCCCGTGGTACCTGCTGTCCAGTGCCGAACGGCGCCTACCGAGCTCGCTGTCGGGTCTGCTGGTCGCCACGGTGCCGCTCATCGCCTTGCTGCTGGCGGTGGCCACCGGGCACCAGGACCGCATCGACCGGCGGGGCCTGGTCGGCCTGGTGGTCGGTCTGGTCGGCGTCGGGGTGCTCCTGGGCCTCGACGTCGGAGGCGGTGACCTGGGGGCGGTCGGCGGGGTCGGCGTCGTCGCAGTCGGGTACGCCACCGGACCCCTCCTGGTCGCGAGGTACCTGGGGCAGCGGTCGGGCCTCGCTCTGGCGGCCGTATCGCTGACGCTGGTCGCGGTGGTCTACCTGCCGGTGGCGGCGTGGCAGCACCCGAGCCGGGTCCCTCCCGGCACCGTCATCGCCGCCGTGGTGGTGCTCGGTCTGGTCTGCACCGCTCTGGCGTTCGTGGCCTTCTTCGAGTTGATAAAAGAGCTGGGCTCCACGCGGGCCACCATCATCACCTATCTCAATCCAGCCGTGGCGGTCGTCCTCGGCGTCGTTGTGCTCGGCGAGCAATTCAAACCGGGAACGGCTATCGGGTTCGTGCTGATCCTGGCCGGATCGTGGCTGTCCACGGCCCGGCGCGGTAGAGTGGTTAGACAAGCGAAGTATTCGGTCGGTACCACGCCGACTGGCGCGGTAAGGGATACGTCTGGGTGACGACGGTTGAGGATTCCAACACGGGAGGGGTGGCCGGCGGGGACGCCAAGGTCGGCCCTCTCAACGATGGTTACAAGTGGGTCGCTCTCTCCAACGTGACCGTAGGAGTGCTGCTGGCGACGCTCGACGCCTCCATCATGCTCATCGCCATGCCGGACATCTTCCGGGGCATCNNGGGAACAGCTTCTACCTGCTGTGGATGATTCTTGGCTTCCTGGTGGTGTCGTCGGTGCTGGTGGTGAGCCTGGGGCGTCTCGGTGACCTCTACGGCCGGGTACGCATCTACAACCTGGGCTTCGTCATCTACACGTCCGCCTCGCTCGTCCTCGCCGTCGATCCGCTCGTCGGTAAAGCCGGCGCCATCTGGCTGATCGCCGGACGCATCGTGCAAGGTATCGGCGCCGCCTTCCTGATCGGCAACTCGGCCGCCATCCTGACCGATGCCTTCCCCGCGGACCAACGGGGCCTGGCGCTCGGCATCAACAACATCGCCGGCATCAGCGGCGTCTTCATCGGCCTGGTCCTCGGCGGGCTGCTGGCCCCGATCGAATGGCGCCTCGTCTTCCTGATTTCCGTACCCCTCGGCCTGTTCGGAACGGTGTGGGCGTACCTCAAGCTCGAGGAGCGCGGCGTGCGTCGACGGGCTCCTATCGACTGGTGGGGCAACATCACCTTCGCCCTCGGTCTGATCCTGGTGATGATCGGCATCACCTACGGCATAGAACCAGCCGACGGGCACAACATGGGTTGGACCAGCGCGCCAGTGCTGGGCGAGCTGGCGGCGGGGGTCGTGCTCCTGGCGGCGTTCGCCGTGATCGAGACCAGAGCCGTCGACCCGATGTTCCGACTGCCCCTGTTCAAGATCCGAGCCTTCACCTTCGGCACCCTGTCATCGTTCCTCGCGGCAGTGGGGCGGGGCGGTCTGATGTTCATCATGATCATCTGGCTGCAGGGCATCTGGTTGCCGCTCCACGGCTACAGCTTCACCCGGACCCCCCTGTGGGCGGGGATCTACATGCTGCCGCTCACCGCTGGCTTTCTGATAGCCGGGCCGCTGTCGGGGTACCTCTCGGACCGGTTCGGGGCCCGGGGGTTCGCCACGGGCGGGATGGTGGCCGCCGCCGGCACCTTCGCGGCCCTGATCTTCCTGCCGGTCAACTTCCACTACCCGGTCTTCGCGCTGCTCCTTCTGACCAACGGCCTGTCCATGGGCGCCTTTGCCTCCCCCAACCGGGCGGCGGTGATGAACAGCCTTCCGGCCGCCGACCGGGGCGCCGGCGGCGGGATGAACGCCACCTTCCAGAACTCCGCCCAGGTCCTCTCCATCGGAATCTTCTTCACCTTGATGATCAGTGGGCTGTCTGGCACCCTGCGTTCCTCGCTCTCGAAGGGACTGGCGAGCCACGGCGTACCGGCGGCGCTGGCACTGCGGGCCGGCAACCTTCCCCCGGTCAAGGTGCTGTTTGCGGCGTTTCTCGGCTACAACCCGATCCAGTCGCTGGTCGGGCCGAAGGTGCTCGGCACCCTGTCGCCCGCCAACCAAGCCGTCCTCACGGGCCGCTCGTACTTCCCAGATCTGATCTCCAGTCCATTCCGGTCCGGGCTTCGCGAAGCGTTCCTCTTCGGTGCCATTGCCTGCCTGGTCGCGGCGGCGGCATCGTGGTCCCGGGGCGGCCGGCCGGCGGCCCTGTCCGACGAGCCGGAGGAGACCGTCCCGGCTCTGCCCGCCCCGGTAGTGGCCGAGGCGGCCGGTTATGAGGGCACTGGCGCCTACGAGGGAACTTCGACTGGCCGGGCGCCGGGACCGGTGCCCGAGCCGCTCGCGGGGGGCGGGCCCAGATCGTCGGGCTCGACATGAAAGGTCGGCAGGATGCGGTCGAGCCACCGCGGTAACCACCAGTTGGACGGGCCGAACAACTGCATCAGTGAGGGGACGAGGACCGTCCTGATGACGAAGGCGTCGAGGAAGATGGCCGCCGAGAAGCCGACTCCGACCTCCTTGATCACCCGCTGGCCGCCGAAGATGAACGACACGAACACGAAGATCATGATCAGGGCGGCCGCCGTGATCACCCGCCCGGTCTCGGCCTGGCCCCGGGCCACCGCCCGCCGGTTGTCGCCGCTGTGCACCCACTCCTCGTGCATGCGACTGACGAGGAACACCTCGTAGTCCGTCGACAGCCCGAACAGGATGGCGAATAGCAGCACCGGCACGAACACGTCGATGGGCCCCGCTTCGGGCAGATCGAGGATCGACTTCCCCCAGCCGTACTGGAATGCCGCCGTCATGACGCCGAGGGCGGCTCCGATGGACAGCAGGTTCATCAGCGATGCCGTCAACGGGATCACCAGGCTGCGGAATACGACCATCAGCAGCAGGAAGGACAACAGCACGACTATCCCGACGAAGAACGGCATCTTGGAGGACAGGATGTGCGAGAAGTCCAGGCTCACGGCGGTGTCGCCGCCGACGTGGACGACAAGGGTGCTGCCGGCCTCGGCGGCCGGGATGTCCCTGTGGCGCACCCGCTGCACCAGGGAGGTAGTGGCTGCTGTCGACGGGCCGCTCTTGGGGTAGACCACCGCCACCTGCACCAGGCCCGACGGGCTGACCCGCGGGACGCCGACGGAGGCCACGTCTCGGTCGGCGGCCACGGTCACGAGCACCTGCTCGAAGTGGGTCTGGTCGGCAGGTGTACCGAGCCCGGCGACCACGGTCAGGGGACCGTTGAACCCGGGTCCGAATCCCTTGGCCAGCAGGTCGTAGGCCTGGCGCGTGGTCGAGGACTTCGGGTCGTTGCCGGCATCGGACAGGCCCAGGCGCAGGCTGAAGAACGGGAGGGCGATGACGATGATGAGGAGCAAGGCAGCCCCGGACAGGACGGCCGACCGGGCCTGGACGATGGCCGCCCAACGGTCCCAGAAGCCAGACCCGGTGACGGTGACCCCGTCGCGGCCGGCTCGGTCCTTGGGGCGCAGGATCTTCAACCCGATGAAACCCAGCATGGCCGGAAGCAGGGTGAGCGACGCCAACATCGTCAGCAGCACGACTGTCGCCGCAGACAGGGCCACACCATAGAGGAAGCTGACCTGCAGGGCGAACATGCCGAGCAGGGCGATGCACACGATCACGCCGGCGGTGAGCACGGCCCGTCCCGAGGTATTGAGGGCGACGACCGCGGACTCCTCTGGATCCCGGCCGGCCAGCAGCTCCCGGCGGTGACGGGTGACGATGAAGAGCGCGTAGTCCACCCCGACGCCGAGGGCGACCAGGACCGCCAGGATCGGTCCGAAGAGGGGAACCGACGTCACGTGCGTCAACAGACCGATGATCGACACGCCGACCCCGATGGCCAGGGCGGCGCTGAGCAAGGGCAGGACGGCGGAGAGCAACGACCGCCCGAAGGCGAAATACAGGATGACGAGGGCGAAGAAGAACCCCAGCACCTCGCTCTTGCCCTGGGTGGATCGCTGCCCCTGCTCGACGCCCTGCCCGCCCAATTGCACATTGAGTTGGGACGTAGCAAAGGATTGGGCCGTCGTGACGAGCGTGTTGGCCATGGCTTTGGTCACGTTCTGCGGCAGCTGGTCCACCGAGACGGTGGCCAATCCGATCGTTCCGGCGGGGGAGATCAGGCTCGTTGAGCTGTACGGGCTGGTGACGTGGGTGACGAAGGGCAGCGCCGTCACCTTCGCCAACAGCGCCTCCACCCGACGTTGGGTGGCGGGGACGGTCAGCGTTCCCGTTCGGGCCTGGACGACGATTTGCTCGCTGTCACCGGCCTGGCTCGGGAACGAGGCCTTCAAGAGGGCCGTCGCCTCGGTCGAGTCCGTGTTCGGCAGGGAGAAGTTGTTGCTGTACTTGGTGCCGACGGCTCCACTCACGACGCCGAAGCCGACGAGGGCTAGCAGCCAGGAGGCCAAGACGATCCGACGGTGCTGGAAGCACCAGCGGGCGAGAGATGCCATGGCCCCATGCTTAGTGAGGGCGGCCGGACTGTCAAACCAGCCCGTAGTCTGAGCAACCGATGAACGATCCGGTCGTCCCTCCGGCCCGGGTGGTGTTCGCGGCCGCGGACCGTCAGCAGATCCTGGCGCTGATCGACGAAGCCCTGGTCTCGGGCAACCTGACCCTGGGACCGCTGACGGAGGAGTTGGAATGCTCGTTCGCGGCACGCCACGGCGGCCTGTTAGCCGTGGCGACCAGTTCGGGGAGCAGTGCGCTCGAGATCGCCCTGCGAGCCGCCGGGGTCGAGGGCCGGGAGGTAGTGGTTCCCGCCAACACGTTTTTCGCGACCGCCGCCGCGGTCCTCCACGCCGGCGGGCGACCGCGCTTCGCCGACGTCGACCCGCCCACCCTGGCCCTCTCCGCGGCGAGCGTCACGGAGGCCCTTACCTCTCAGGTTGCTGCCGTCGTGCGCGTGCACATCGGCGGGACCATCAGCCCGGAAGTCGCCGCGGTACGGCGCCTGTGCGACGAGCGCGGCGTGACGCTCATAGAGGACGCGGCCCACGCCCACGGCTCGACGTGGGACGACCGGACGGCGGGGTCGTGGTCGCGAGCCGCCGCCTTCTCGTTCTACCCACGAAGGTGGTGGCCGGCGCCGAAGGTGGGATGATCCTCACGGCTGACGAATGGCTGCGGGACGAGGGCAGGATCTTTCGCGATCAGGGCAAGGCCAGTTTCCTCGGCGGTGGACACATACGCCTCGGCTCCGCGTGGCGACTGAGTGAGGTTCAGGCCGCCGTCGCCCTGGTTCACCTGCAACGGCTGGACGAGTACATCACCGTGCGCCGGGCGGTGGCCGCTCGCTATGACGAGGCCCTCGCCGGCTGCGCCCAGCTCACGGTGATGTCCGAGCCGGCCGGGTCACGCAGCAACTACTACAAGTACCTGGCCCTGCTGGCCCCAGGGATCGACCGGGCCGAGGTGAAGGCGGAGATGCGCGATCGCTTCGGGGTGTGTCTGAGCGGCGAGGTGTACGCCACCCCGCTTCATCGAGAGCCGGTGTTCGCGGAGTTCGCGTTGGACCCCCTCCCCGTCGCTGAGGATCTCTGCGCCCGCCACATCTGCCTTCCCGTCCACTCCGACATGAGCGAGCGAGAGGTCGAGCGAGTGGTGGAGGCCGTGCAGTCGACGCTGGGCCGAGCGGTCCGGTGACGACGACGCAAGGGACACTCACTCGGACCCTATTTATCTCCGGTTCGCTCGGCAAGGGCCATGACGTGCTGGCGGAGGCGTGCGCGGCAGCTCTGGCGGCGCGGGGCGTCGAGTGCGAGATCGTCGATGCCATGCGGTTGATGGGTAAGGGAGCCGGCGCAGCCGGTGACTGGGTGTTCCGCCGCCTGCTGTCGGTGGACCCCGTCTACGACGCGTTCCACTTCTCCCAGCTGCGGGCCGATGGCCGGCTGGCTCGCCTGCTCGACAAGCTGGCGGTCGATCGGATGTTCCCGCATCTGAAGGTGGTCGTCGACCGCTTCCAGCCCCAGTTGGTCGTGTCGGTGTTCGCGACCGGCGCCGGCGCCGCCGCTCGTCTCAAGGGCGCCGGCTACCCGATCGCGTCTGTGGTCGCCATGACTGATTCATTTGCCCACCGGTTCTGGGTCCACGAGTCGACCGATCTCTTCCTCGTCACGTCCGCCGCAGCCGGGGAGTCGGTGCGCCGCTACTGGCCCGAGGCCCGAGTGGAGGTGATCACGGCGCCGGTGCGCCCCGAGTTCTACGCGGCCCCGACCCGAAACGCCGCCCGGGACCACCTCGGCATCCCCTCGGACGCCACCTGTGTGCTGCTCATGTCCGGGGCGTGGGGCCTCGGACCGCTCGCCGCGGCCGCCGCCGAACTGGCGTCCGGCGGCGTTTGGGTCCTGGCAGTGGCGGGCGCCAACGCCCCGCTGGAACGGAAGCTCCGCGTCCTGGCCGAGCGGACTCCTCTCGTGATCCCGTTCGGCTTCACCGACCGGGTGCCCGAGCTCATGCCGCCAGCGACCTGGTGGTGACCAGCTCGGGCGACACCTGCCGGGAGGCGCGCACCCTCGGACGAGGAATCGTCCTGCTCGACGTGGTGCCGGGCCACGGCCGAGAGAACCTGATGCACGAGCTCGAACTCGGGGGCTCCACCGCGTGCATGCCTACGCCGGAGTCGATTGCACGTGCGGTGCGGTCCTTCGTCGCAGACCCGGCCCGGTTCCGCGTGCCACCGGGTGGCGAGGCGCACCTGGCCCCGGCCCAGTTCGTGGCGGCGGTCCAGGGGCTGGGCTTCGACCTGTGACCGCCGGCGCACCGGCGGGCCGGCCGACCCTAACGGCCCCGCCGGCGCCTGGCCAACGGCCGGCGGCCGGCGGCACCGCCCAACCACCGCTGCTGGCCCGGTGCTCCCTGCCACTTTGGGTGCGTCCGTCGACTTGGGTGCGGTCTGCCACTTTGGGTGCGTGTAGCCATGGATTCGATGGCTCAACCCACCCAAGTGAGCCAACCGCACCCAAGTGAGCGAGCCGCACCGGATTGCGCCCACGGCAGGCTGGCCCAACGGCCGGCCGACCAAATGGGCCCGTCGGCCCTGGCCTCCGCCGGCCTTGGCCCGACGGGACCTCAAGAGCAACGCAACTTGGTAGACATTCCTGTTCTTTGTCGCGCAGAAGGCCGGAATCGGTATCGGCCGGAATCGGTCGTCTGTAGTACCAACAATCGGGTTTGCTACCAAAGAGCGACCAAGCCGGCCGAGCCAGCCCTCCGGAAAGGTCAGAAGTGGCACCCCGCCATGCCGGCGCCATGCGAACGGCCGCGGCTGGCCCGGTGGGTCTAGGTCCGGCTGTCGCGCCGGACCCACCGCCACAGTCGACTCGTCCAGCCGGTGGAACGAGGCAGGGCCAACGTCGCCACGCGATCGGACGGCAACGGCTCCGGGGCCGCACCAAGAGTCCGCGGCCGAGGCTTCGGGCCGGGGGCGACTACCTGCCCCATGTCGTCGTAGACGACGGCGACCTCGGGCGAGCTGGCCGTCTGGCCGGATTGGGCTGGCGCCAGCTTCCGAACCGGTTTGACGGACTTCTGCTGCGGTGAAGGGGCGGGCAGAGACTTGGGTGACTTGGTGGCGACCGCAGGCGACGTGGCCGTCTTGCGGGGTTGCGCCGGCGCGCGTTTGAGAGTTGCGCTGGAGGGCTTGCGAACTGCGCTGGCGGGCTTGTGAGCTGCGCTGGCGCGCTTGACAGCTGCGCTGGCAGGCTTGCCAGGCGGGTTCGCGGGCTTCGAGGCGGAACTGGCGGGAGGAGACGCGGTGGCGACCGGCCGCGGGTTGGCCGACTTGCCAGGCTGGGCTGGCGCCCGCTTGCGAGCCGAGCTGACGGACTTCGGAGATGAATTGACGGGCTCTCGCACGGACATCTGACGACCTATTCGGGGGGGTTGAGAAGAGGCGTCAAGCCTGCGCGGGGGCTACAACCGCAAGCGATCGTCCTGCCAACCAGGCGTCCCTTCGAGACAACAATGACATTAGCACCGAAATCCTGGGCCGATTTCGGACTGGACCGCTGAGAGCGGCGGGCCCGTCAGGTGTCCGCGAACACGAAGCGAGGTGCGGCCGCCGCTCCGACCAGCGTCGTGAAACCGACGAGCAGCCCGAGTCGCGCCCGCGGACGGAGCGAATGGGCCGGCGAGATTGTGAAGGTTTCTTTCTGGTCCGGTCCGAAGGTGACCTCAGGTTTAGGGCATTTCGGGCCGATGAGGGGCCAATGAACATGGACGGGGCAGATTCGTCTCTCTGAGGCGACGCGGTCCTCTCGCGGGAGCGGCGACCCTGACGGTCGTCGTCGCCGTTGTCGCGGGGTTCTTGGTGTTCGGAAGCAGGGGTTCCATCACTTACGTCTCCACGAGCGGGACAACCGCGTCTACTTCCACCGTCCCCTCGTCGACCACGACCGCAGCCAGCGCCGGCGGTCTGATCACGCCCGCGGTGGAGAGCGAGGTTGTCGCGACGAGTTGGAAGACCTTCTCCGACGCGTTCGTCGAGGACGACCCGGTGACGATGGCAACGGTCGCGACGCCGGACGCGGTGAATGTCGTGGCCGGCTACTTCTCATGCGGTTGCGAGCCGTGGCCGCCGGCCGACACCTCGGTCTCCTTCTCAGCGCCCCTTGAATCGAGTTACCCGCTGTCGTTCTATTCCGAGATCATTGGCAAGGAGTACGACGGCACCCCGCTCAACAAAGATGTCGTCTTCACCCAGGCCGCGCCCAGTGCACCGTGGCTCGTGAGCTACATCGGCGCTTCCGTAGGCCCGCCCCTGTTCGGCTCGGTCCCGACCAACCTCCAGCAGGCGCCGATGACGGTTCCCGAGGAACCCACCAACCTGCCGCAGGAGTTCGTCTCTTTTTTCCAAAAACTCGACCAGGCAGGGACAGTGCCCCAGCTGCCGACCGGCGCCCTCGACGTGGGCATCCTGAAAGAGATCATCGATCAGTCACAGGCGGCGACCTATGACCGCTCCCGTGAGCACCTCTCCGACCAGTACACCCACTCCATCTCGGGCGTCACCGCTGTCTATCCCGGCCCTGACGGCGACCTGATCTGCCTGACGAACAACGTCACCGATGTAGTGACCCCCCAGTCCGGCGCGACGATCACCCAGCCCGCCAACAGGAGCAAGTGGGGGAACTTGCTCGCGCCCGGAATGTACTCGGGACTAACCACTCGCTCCATCAGCGACGTGTGCCTCTACGAGGACGTCGGCGGAGCCGTCGCTGTCGTGAGCACCGTAGGCGGCGAGTACAGCGTCATCCCAACCGCCGGGTCGTCGGCGCCTTCTGCCACTGGGGCCATTACCACGGTGGAGCCGGCTGTCCCGCCCGCGTCGGCCGCCCCGCCGGCCACGCCGTCGGTCGTGACCGGCCAGCCCAGCGAAGGCGAATCGATCGTCATCAGCGTCAACCCCGGCGCCAACACCGTCGCCCTCGATACGAACCAGATCGACGTCACCTACAAGGCCTGCTCGTCGTTCCAAGCCGTCTCGCCTTCCGGTGCCAGAGTGGGGCTGGCAGGAGTCCACGTCGGCGACTTCGTCACCGACGTGGTCGACATCTCCGCCCCCTGCATCAGTGCCGTGAGGGTGCTGGTCGCACCCCAACCGCCGCGATGCGAAGCCACGAATTACGGCGGTCAGATCAGCGTCATCTGGGTCGGCAGCAACGAGATCGCCCATTCGGTCGTCTACCAACGCACCGGTTCGGACCAGGCCACTGTCGGCCTTCTATGGTGCCAACCGCCCACCATCGTCGGCGCCAACGGCTCGGCAACCACTCTCGCCCAGATCCGGGCCGGGTCGACCGTCGAGATCTCCATGTCCGGGAACGTCTGGGTAACTGGGATCCAGCTCCAGAGCTGAACATCGCACTGAGGCGGCGCCACTGGACGGACCCGAGGCCCTCGATCAGGGCCTAGCCCTTCACCGACCGCGCTGGTGGGCCGCGGCGANNAGCCGCCCGGGTGGTCAAACCCCAACCGAAATGCCACACCGGTCGGGAGCTGTCGTGGATGGAATCCATCACCGCCGCAAAGGCGTCAAGGAACGCCGAAGCCTCATCACTGGTGACCGTCAAGGGGGGAAGCAGTTTGAGAACGTCCATGTGGTCGCCGGCTGTCTGTGTCAGCACGTGGTGGTTCTCGAACAGGGCGCCGACGACCATCTGGGTGAACAGTCCCCGCCGGGCCAGGGTGAGCGGACCCCAGCGGGTCAGGAGCCGGCGGGACCTGGGGCGCCCGAACTCGATGCCGATCAACAGCCCCCGACCTCGTATGTCGGTCACCAGCTCGTAGCGGTCCGCCGCCGCCTTCAGTCCGCTGGTCAGCTGCCTGCCGACAGTGGCGGCATTGGCGATCAGGCCTTCGTCATCAATCACTGAGAGCGTGGCCAAGCCAGCAGCCATGGCCAAAGCGTTGGCACCATACGTCGAGTCGTGCACCAGCATGCGGTCCATCGATGAGTACACCCGCTCAAAGACCGCGGCGGTGCCGAGGGTGGCGCCGACGGGGACGAACCCGCCGGAGAGGGTCTTGGCGATGGTCACCAGATCCGGCTGCACGCCGTCGTACTCGTAGCTGAAGAACTTCCCGGTGCGCCCGAGTCCGCTCTGGACTTCGTCGCAGATGAGAAGAGCACCGTGACGGCGGAGGAGGGCCGCCGCCTCCGCGAGGAACCCGTCGGGAACGACCTGGACACCTTTGCCCTGCACCGGCTCGATTATCAACGCGGCCACGTCGCCTGCGATCAGCTCCCGGCGCAGGGCCTCGAGGTCGCCGAAGGGGATCCGAGTTCCCGGCAGGAGCGGGCCGAAGCCATCCCGGAATTCCTTGGCTCCGTTGACCGACAGCGAGCCGGCGGTAAGACCGTGAAAGGCGTGGTCGCAGTAGAGCACGCGGGCTCGTCCGGTAGCACACCGGGCGAACTTGAGGGCCGCCTCCACCGCCTCGGTGCCGCTACTGCACATGTACACCCGGTCCAGGTTGGGGGCCCGCTCGATCAGGGCCTCTCCTAGGAGCCCGGCCAGCAGGGGCGTGTCCATCTGCACCATGTCTGCCAACTCGGCGTCGAGAACGGCGTGCAGGGCTTGGCGGACGGTCGGGTGGGACCGCCCGATGCCAAACACTCCGAACCCCGATAAGAAGTCGAGGTAACGGGCCCCCGTCTCGTCGTAGAGATAGCACCCGTGCGCCCGTTCCCACTGGCGCTCGAAGCCGATGGACCGGATGACCCGGGCCGTCTGGGGATTGAGGTAGCGGGCCCACAGCGCCGGCCCCTCGCCGGCTCGGTTTCGCAGCTCGCTGGCAAGATCGAAGCCCACGACCTCAGGACCTTACCGCGGCGCGGAGAGACTGCCGCAGCGAGCTGGTGGTGGCCAGCACCGCGCTCGGCTCGTAACCGCAGTGCGCCATGCAGTTGGCGCAACGGGGGTCCTTGCCCCGGCCGTACTTGGACCAGTCGGTGGTGTCGAGCAACTCCTGGTAGGTCGCGGCGTAGCCGTCCGCCATCAGGTAGCACGGCCGCTGCCAGCCGAAGACCGAGTAGCTGGGGATGCCCCATGGGGTGCACTCGAAGTCGACCTTTCCCTCGAGGAAGTCCAGGAACAACGGGCTGTGGTTGAGCCGCCAGTGCTTCCGGCGGCCGTCGGCGAACGCTTCGGCAAACAGGTCGGTTGACCGCGTGGTGCTCAGAAAGTGAACCTGGTCGGGAGCCTTCTCGTAGGCGTAGCCGGGAGAGATCATCATCTGGTCGACGCCGAGTTCGTCATTGAGGAAGTCCAGCACCTCACGCACCGTCTTTGGCGAGTCGGTGTTGAAGAACGTGGTGTTGGTGGTGACCTTGAATCCCTTGTCCTTGGCGGCCCGTATGGCCGACACGGCCTTGTCGAAGGTTCCGTCCCGACTGACCGACTCGTCGTGTCGCTCCCTCAGACCGTCGATGTGGACCACCCAGCTAAATCGGGAGTGCGGGGAGAACCGGTCCAGCTTGCGCGCCAGTAGCAGCGCGTTGGTGCACAGGTAGACGAACCGGCCCCGGTCGAGTAGCGCCTGGGTCATGCGATCGATATCCGGGTGCAGCAATGGTTCACCGCCCGCGATCGACACCATGGGCGCCCGCGACTCCTCGATCGCAGCGACGGCCTGCTCGACGGTGAGCCGCTGGCGCAGGATGTCGGTCGGGTACTGGATCTTGCCGCAGCCGTTGCAGGCCAGGTTGCAGGCGAACAAGGGCTCGAGCTCGACGATGAGCGGGAACTTGTCCCGGCCGGCCAGCTTCTGGCGGGCCAGGTAGGTGCCGATCTTGATGCTTTGACGCAGGGGGATACCCATCGCTTATCGGACCTCCATAGGAAGGGGAAAGTTGACGTTTTCGGCGCGAACCGGCCGCTCTTCGATCCGGACGGGGCCGAGGCTGGCCAGGGCCTCGACGACGCGCTGGACCAACTCAGGGGGCGTCGAGGCGCCCGCGGTCACGCCCACTGTCGACGCGCCGCGCAGCCACTCCAGCTGCAACTCGGATTCGTCCTCGAGCAGCTCGGCCCGGCATCCAGCTCGGGCGGCCACCTCGACCAGCCGGGCCGTGTTGGACGAGTTGGACGACCCCACGACGAGCAGCAGGTCGCACGAGGCGGCGATGGCCCGGACCGCGTCCTGGCGGTTCTGGGTGGCGTAGCAGACGTCAGCGGCATGAGGGCCGACGACACCGGGAAAGCGCTCGGACAGGGCGCCGATCAGGCCGGCCACGTCGTCGGAGGAGAGGGTCGTTTGGGTGACGTAGGCGAGCTGGGTCGGATCTTCCACGACCAGGTCAGTGATGTCGACGGCGTCCTCGATGAGGGTGATAGCGGCGGTCTCGCCGAGCGTGCCCTCGACCTCGTCGTGGCCAGCGTGCCCGATGAGGACGACCTGATAGCCGCGGCTGTGAAAGCGCCGGACTTCGTGGTGGACCTTGGCGACCAGCGGACAGGTGGCGTCGACGACGCGCAGCCCCCGCGACGTGGCGTCGGCGCGAACCGAAGGGGCCACGCCGTGGGCCGAGAACACCACGGTGGCGCCGTCCGGCACCTCGTGCAACTCGTGCACGAACACCGCCCCCCGCTGCTCCAGGTCCGCCACGACGTGGCGGTTGTGGACGATCTGGCGGCGGACGTAGACGGGAGCGCCGTAGCGGTCGATGGTCCGTTCCACCGTCTCGATGGCGCGCTCGACGCCGGCGCAGAACGACCGCGGCCCGGCCAGCACCACCGTCATGGGACCGACGGCGGTCACCCCTTGCCTCCCGTAGCCCGCACGAAACGCCCGAGGGCCATGACCGGCCAGACCAGTCGGTAGAGGTGGTAGTTGATCGAGAAGTCCCACGGGAAACCGGTGCCGGTGAACCAGGGCTCATCCCACGTCCCGTCAGCGCGCTGGCTGGCGACCAGCCAGTCGACTCCTATCTGGGTGGCGGGGCTGTGCTGCTCTCCGGCCGCGAGCAACGCCAGCACCGCCCAGGCGGTCTGCGACGCGCTGGAGTGGCCGCGCCCCCGCCACTGATCGTCGACGTAGGAGCGCAGGTCCTCGCCCCACCCGCCGTCAGGATTTTGGTGACCCTTCAGCCAGGCCACCGCCCGGCGTATTCGCGGATCGTGCCGCGGCACCCCAGCCGCGACCAGCGCCGGGACGGCTGCCCCGGTGCCGTAGATGTAGTTGACGCCCCAGCGACCGAACCAGGAGCCGTCGGCTTCCTGCTGATCAGAAAGCCAGGCGACGCCGCGGTCGATGGCGGCGGGCGGGCTACCGGGTTCGTCCGCCAGCATCTCGATCACGTGGGCGGTGACGTCAGCAGACGGAGGGTCGGTGACCTTGCCGAAGTCGCAGAACGGGAGGGACGCCACCAGTTCGCTGTCGTTGTCGGCGTCGAAGGCGCCCCACCCGCCGCTGCGGCTCTGCATGCCGCCGGTCCAGGCCACCCCTCGGGCGCAGGCGGCCGCAGCCTCCGGACCGATGGCCTTCTGGACTCGCCTCAGGGCCAGAATGACCTCGGCGGTGTCGTCTATGTCGGGATAGTTGTCGTTGTCGAATTCGAAAGCCCAGCCTCCCGGGGCCAGGCGGGGTCGGCGGATCGCCCAGTCCCCGGCGACGGTGATCTCCTCTCCGATCAGCCAGCGGCCGGCGGCCACCTGGGCCTCGTGGCTGGGGTCGAGACCGGCGTCGTCGAGGGCGACGACGGCGAGGGCCGTGTCCCAGACCGGCGACTGGCAAGCCTCCACCCGCCGGCCCCTATCGTCGTGGATGACGAAGCCGTCGAGCCCCGCCAGCGCAGCCTGCATGACCGGATGATCGATCGGGTAGCCCAGCAAGTGCAGGGCGATGATCGAGTAGACGACAGGTGGTTGGATCCCGCCCCACAACCCGTCCTTCTCCTGGCGCCGGATGATCCACTGCTCGGCCCGGACCAGGGCGGCCCGGCGCAGCAGGTTGCGGGGGAGAACCCAGCGGGGGAGTCGTTCGTAGCGGTGCAGCAGCCGGTCGAAGGCGATGAACAGCCCGCCGGCGCTGGCTGGGGCCGCGGCGCCGGCCGCCGGCCCGACCCCGCCGCCGGCCCCGGTGCCAGCGCGGGTGCCAGCG
>PMHH01000133.1 GCA_003156595.1 Acidimicrobiaceae bacterium | reverse complement strand
CGGCCTCGGCTCGCGACAGCCCGACGTCCGACAGGAGGTCGTCGACGGATTCGAGTGGATCCAAGCCGGTCGGTTGAGGCAAATCCTTTGCGGTGGAACTGGCCCTGCCTGGCGTGTTCATGGCGCGCCTCCTTGTGTGGCGGTCACTGGGACAAACTCCCATCGGGAGCAATAACTGACGCGGCCGGCACCGAGAAGTGCCCGAGCAACCCCGTCACGGCCCGGGGGCCAAGGCCGGAGTGGACGACGGCTCCAGCCGCGGTGTCGGTCAGAGCCTGGATGTCGCTGCCCTCGCTGACCGCGACAATCATGCGGGCCAACTCGTCCACCGGAATGGTGGGGATACGTCCCGCTCGCTCCAGCGCACCGGCCACCAGGATCGCGAGCTCTGAACGGACTCGCAGCTCGTGCTCCACGAGGAGCTTCGCGACCTCTGGATGACGGATGGCGTGCAGAGAGAACTCCGTGGATACGAGTGTCCATTGCCGGTCCACCACCAGCTCCGGGAGTCGGGTTCGCTCCTCGGACGCCCCGGCCTGCTCGCCACCGGCCGGCATGGCCCGGCGGATCCACTCCGCTCTGCGCTCCCAGCTACGGTCGAGAAGAGCGAGGAACAGGGCGTCCTTGGTAGCGAAGTTGGAGTAGAACGCACCTTTGGTCAACCCGGCCCGCGCACAGATCTCGGGTATCGACGTCGCCCCGTACCCCTGCTCGGCAAACAGGCCCATCGCAGCATCGAGCAACGCCGTGACCGTAAGCGGCCTCCGCTTCGTCATCCCTCTCGGCACAAGCAAAGCCTATAACATTCCGACCAGTATGCGATACTGGTCGGAATATTTACACGTCTTTGTCGAGTCGACCGGGCTGCCGTTCCTGCCGATGTCGATGGCCAAGGGGCTGCTACCCGACGAGCACCCGACATCGACTCGTCGACCCCGGAGCAGCCGCGGCTCGCCGTGCTCGTCGAGCTTTCGTCTCGAGGTTGATGGGCTGACCGTGTCCGTCGCGTCGCCACAGCACGTCCTGGCTATGAAGATGGCCTCATTTCGACCAGGCAAGGACCAAGATGATCTCGAACTCTTGTTCCAGCAACTGGACATCCACACCCCCGACCAAGCCGCCGACATCGGTCTACGGTCCCGACACCGTCGTGCTCCCCAACCGCCAAGAACTGCTCCTATCAGCACGCAGCATTCTCGAGCGGATCCAGACCCGCAAGCAACCACACCGAGGGGCGAAACGGACGGGTCTCCCGAGGCAAAATTGTTGAGGTCGCACAGAACCGCACAACGTCGGCAGCGCGGTTGGGGGGCTAACACCAACAGCGTCCGCCATCATCAACCGGATGCCACCGGGTCAGCTTGGCGGCCGTCGTTCATGTGAATCAGACGGTCCGCCGCATCAGCCAGACGGGAGTCGTGGGTGACGATCAGGCAGGCCTGGTGGTTCTGCCGCGTGAGCTCGGTGAGAAGGTCGGTAATCTCGGCACCGGTGCGGGTGTCGAGGCTGGCGGTGGGCTCGTCTGCCAGCACGATGTCCGGCTGCCCAACTAAAGCGCGGGCCAGGCTGACTCGCTGCTGCTCGCCCCCGCTCAGGTGGCGGGGATAGTTGGTGGATCGGTTGTCGAGTCCGACCGCATCCAGCCACTGAGCCGCCGTTCGCCGGGCCGGTTTACGGCGCTCACCACCGAGGCGAAGCGGTAGGGCCACGTTGTCGAGAACGGAAAGGGTCGGCAGCAAGTTGAACGTTTGAAAGGCGAAGCCGACATGGCGCAGCCGCAGCGTCGGGGCCCGTGGGTCGTCGGCGCGGAACACCTCGCCGTTGAGCCGGACCGTGCCGGCCGTCGGCCGCAACAGCCCGGCCAGGAGTGAGATGAGGGTGGTCTTGCCCGACCCCGACGGTCCGAGCAGCACCACCACCTCGCCGGCCTCGAGGGCAATATCGAAGTCGGCCACGGCCGTCACCGCGGTGTGGCCCGAACCGTAGGTCTTGGTGAGGCCCTCTCCGACCAGGGTGCTCACGCCTTGAAGACTTCCTGGGGATCGACTCGTCGGAGATGGACCACGGGGGGAATAGTGGCCAGCAGGTTGACCAAGCCCAGTATGACGAACGTCTCGAGCACCAAGATGGCGGGCATCTGGGCCAGGATCACCGGGCGGAAGTGATTGAACCCCATGCTCAGCCCGTTCGCCAACAGCCAGCCGACCACGAACCCACAGATGGTAAGGATGGCGGCCTCGAACAACGCCGAGATATAGACGAACCTGGTCCTCGCGCCCAAAGCTTTGATGACCGCAAAGTCGCGGGCGTGTTCGACCGTCGAGGTGTACAGCACGATGCTGGCGATGATCAGCCCGATGACGTAACAGACGATGAGGAAGATCTCCGTCGGCTGCAAGAAGCTGGCGTTGACCATCCGCCCATCACTACTAGCCAGGGCGCCTGGGGTTAAGGCATGAATTCCGGGAATGCCATCGATCGCCGCCCCGACCGCCGCCACGCTGGCCTGGGCATCGAGGTGGACCAGGCCGTAGCTTGCCACATCCGAACCCGTGATCGCCTGGGCCGTCGCCGAGGTCACGAAGCAAAGGAAGATTCCGGCCGCGTTCGTACCATCCGACAACCCCGTTACCCGCAACGGGCGCCCCAACAGCGTCACCGCGCTCCCGACGTGCAGACCGAGAGTCGTAGCCAGACCACGGTCAACGACCACCTCGCCTCCAGTTACCGCGTCGGTACCGGAATGGATCTGCCACGGCCCGGCCTGGCCGGCAGGATGCCCGATCACCAGAACCGGCACCTTGGTCGCACCATTGCCGATCACACCCGAGATCGTGACGATCGGTACCACCGACGCCACCCCCGACACATTCCCAACCGCACTCAACGCCGGTGGCGGGAGCGTCGATTGGGAGAGGAGAAAGTTGCTGACCCCCTGCTGGGTAACCATCAGTGGGGCCTGCACATGGTGCAGATACGCGGTGGTGGAGTTGCGCATCCAATGAACCACCCCAGCAACGAAAAGAACCAGCATCACCGCCACACCGACAGCTGCCACGTTGCCGAACCATCGCCGCCGATGCGACATCAAGTGGCGGCGCGCCAAGAATCCCGCAGTCCCCAGCCTCGACGAGATCCCCACAGCTAGATACTAAGGGCGGGCCCGCTAAACGGCATTTCCGCGCGCCGGGTGGCGAGTAACGCTCCAACCTAGACCTCCGACGCTCTCTAGATCCGCGCCAAAGAAGCCAATCCCTCACGCCTTTACACGACGACGGTGACGTTACGTTCGGCCGCCGCGGCCATGACCGCGGCGAGGCCATCGCCGTCATAGAGAGGTTCAGGCGGAGACACGACGTCGAGATGGCCCCGGCGACTCAGCGCCCGGGCTCGGTCTGCCGCTCGGGGAGGATCGATGAACAACATGAACGACAGCTCTGACGGGCTTCGCCTGCTATTCCACACCAACCCGGCCAGGCCGGTCGTGTCCCAGGCGTGCTGCCCCCAGCGCCGCGTGATCGGATACTCAGCCGCCTCGGTGTCGATCACGTCCTGACGTCGATACCCGTAGTTGGCTAGAGAACGGTCCGTGAGATCGGCCAGTTGGCAATCGACAGTGATGGCGATCATCCCTGCCCGCAACGCCAAGAGGTCGGCGCGAAACACCTCGGCCGGAGTGCTCGGATCATCACCGAGGTCATGAAAGACAGTCTCCCCCAACGCGCACGCCAGGTTGGCGCCGGCGTACAGCACCGGTATCCGACGGCTGTTGCCGTCCCGCACCGGGCTGAACCGACGCAGTGTCGAGCGGGAAGAGGGCTCCGTCGACCCAAGCTGGTCGACGGCGACGCGGACCATCGATGTCCCCGCCTCCAGGGACCAAAGGGCCAGGACCAAGCCTGGCGCGGGCGCTCGACCGCTCAGAACCAGTCCCGACGGCGCTCTGCCACGGCCACCAGCCCGGCCGCCTCACCGGCGGTTGGCTCCTCTCGGAGAGCGAGCAGCCGATCCACGGGGCGAGCTCCGTCCAACGCCGGGCTCGGCACGACGAACCACAGGGCCTGCTCCCAGTCGCTCATGCCGTAGGACCGCACGACCCGAAGGATGGGCCGCACCGCCGGGTCAGGCTGGCCGGATCCCAACAGCTGAAAACCCGGCACCAGCGTCCGCCCCTGCCAACGAACGGTGACGATCCTGTCAGCCCGCCGCCAGTTGTCCACGGTCGACGCCGGGTTGCGCGCCGCCGAGCCAACCAGCACGGCGAGCTCCCTGGGGTCGATGGCGCCGAACTCCTCCAGCATCCGGACCCGAAGAGCCAGATTCCGACGAGCTTGCTCGAGGACCACCGGCGGGGGGATCTCGATGTCGGGCGCGTAGCGGTCGATTAACTCCACCGTCGCGTCTGCCACTCCAACCATCGCCTACCTCGTTACGTCTAGAATGAACTCTCACATTTATCATAGCTTCCGTAGCTAGGAAGAGGCCCGTCCACCACTCATCGAATGCCATCACTTCCGGCGCCATCCCGAGCCGGCAACTCCGTCTGGAACAGGTTCGGTCTGCTCCCGCGTCCAGCGCCGGCGTTCAGCCTCGGGTCGCGTGCGAGCCCACTCCTCGGCGGCCAACGATTGGACGTCGGGTACCTCCAGTCGCATCCGCAGATCGAAGCCAGCAGCCTCCAGCAGCCGACTCCTGGTCGGCACGGTGGGCTGGCGTCGGCGCCCGGTCTCGTAGATCACCATGCTCGACTCGAGGGCGGGCGTGCCCTCCTGGGGCCCCGAGCTCCTGGCCCGCTTTCCACTAGCTCGTCCGATCGAGGATGCGTGGGAGGACTTCAAAGGCTGGCGTGTCAACGACGAGGCGGCTGCCTACGCTCTGGCCCGGGCAACAGACGCTCCCCCAGCATTGTGGTCGGGCCCGCGGCAACATGACATTGAGAAGATTCCTCCCCTCCGGCCACCTCAATGATCGCACCCCCGAAACGTCTTGGACGTCTTGGACGTGTAGGTCCGCCGCCCCGCCAGCGGGTCGATCCCGGCCGGCAGCCTGGGAGCTACGGCGCTGCACATCAAAACAACATCGGACCCCGCTGTCACACCCAAATGTGAAGATGAAACGACGTCAAACGTGATGACGTCTTGGCTTGGTGGAGGTGATGGGACTTGAACNNCGACTTCTACGTTGCGAACGTATTTCTGGCACCCCATCCGACCTGGGGTTTTGCGCGAAAGCCCAGGTCAGACGTTTGCGCGAGCCGCACCGACCCGCACGGAGACGCACCGTTCCGCAGAGATAGGTCCAATAGGTCCACGGATAGGTCCACGGCCATTGGTTCGATGAGCGCTACGTTGAGATGCTCTTGAGCGCTACGTTCGCGTGCTGTCGAGAGGCCGGACTCCGCACAAAGACCAAACCGGCCGTTGGTCAGCCGCGCTGATCCTGAAGGATCTATCCCGAGGACATCTCTTGTCGTTCGAGCTAGGCTTCCTCTGGTTCCGTCCACTGTCCAGTAGCTACTGGACGTTGGACGGACCAGGTTATACTCGTTACAAGAAGGAACCTCATGGCCTCCCCCCGCCTTAGCAACGATGATCAATTGGAGCTTGCCATGGACGACCTCGTCCGGCTCGGCTCTGTGCTGGACGAGGTCTCCATCCTGGTCACCGGACCCGATCAAGTGAGCATCGTCACTCGCGACCGAAATGACGGTTTTCCAGCCAAGGTGATTGCCTACGAGGCTTTCGGCGAGGCCCAGGCTCGGCAACTGGTCGCCACCGAGGCGCGAGGCCACAAGGTCGTCGTAGCCAACAGGATCAGCGAGCCGGCCCGCAAATACCTGGCCGCTCAAGGCTGGATCTGGCTCGACCGCCGGATTGGAGCCCACATTCCGATCGGGCGCCGCGACATCGAGGTCCGCTACGCCGGCCACTCTGCTCTCACCGGCGAGACCGACGGTAGCGACGGCTCACCAGTACTGCGTCTTCCCCGTCCCGCCGCCGACGGGCCGATCCGGGGACGCGCGGGAATCGCTTACGCCGCGGCCGTCCTCTGCAGCCCCAGTGACCCGCCGAGCTTCCGCAAGGTTGCCGACGCCGTCAACATGTCACCGACCGCCATCAGCAACGCAGTGAAACATCTCGTGGCCGCAGGCCTCCTCGCAGCCGACAACAAACCCACCCTTCCCGAGCTGTTCTGGGCGTTGGCCGAAGTGTGGAACCCACTGAAGGTCGTCGCCATCGCCACGGCGCCAGACCCAAAACACAACGACTTCACCAGTCAGGTAGACCGGCTGGACCAACCCGGATGGGCACTCGGCGGCGATCTCGCCGCAGCCGAGCTCGGCGCCCCCGTCTTCAACACCGAACGGCGGCCGTGGCTATGGGTACCTACCCAAGTGGAACTACGCCGGGCCCAGCGAACCTTCGGCCCGGCCAAGTGGTCGGACCGGGCCGCGGCACTCTCGGCGCCGCCCACTCCACTCGTATGCCGATATCGACGCCCACCTACGCCCGGCGGGGCGGGATGGCCGCTCCCCCACCCAGTATTCGCCGCGCTCGAGCTCGCCCGCGATCCCGGACGGGGACGCGAGATCCTGTCCCAGTGGACTCCGGACGGAGTAGACGTTGTCTGGCGCTAAATCCCCTGCCCCGGTCGTAGTGCTTCCCGCCGCGCTCGGACGTCTCCTCGGTGTGCTCCGGAGACTCACAGCATCCGACATGCCTGCGATCGCGGTGATCGGCGGGATGGCCGTGAATATCCGCCTGTCGACCGCCGACGAGGCACATCGCGCCACTCTGGACGTAGACATCGTGGCCGGCGACACAGAACCGACTGCCCTCGAAGTCCTCTCCCGTGGCCACCACGTGACCGGCAACGACACCGTCGTGGTAGACGGCGTAGAGGTGGACATCATCGAGACCTATGCAGTTAGCGAACACGACCTCGAAGGGCTCGGCGACGACGCCAAGCTGTTCATCGTCGGGCACAGGTGGGCCTTGGACACGGCAGGGCTCGTCGGCATTACGGCTTTCGGCCGAGGCGGTCCGCGCGTCGACGTGCGTGTCGCTACAGCGGCCGGGCTCGTCGCCACCAAGAGCCATGCTGCGGGCTACCCCAGAGCCGCCCGGCGAGCGAACAAGCACGGTGGCGACCTCTACGACCTGTTCCGGCTAATCGAGGCGTTCGACCGCCGAGGCGAACTCCGAAGCGATCTGGCCGCAGCACCCGGCGGACTAGGAAAGCTCGTCGCTCAGGTGGTCGAAGCAGAGATCCTCGCCAATCCCGCCAGAGCCCTGCGCCAGATGAGCCCGGTCGCAGCGACAGTATTGGAGGTCGGTCGGATCGGCGATGTCGCTGAACCGTTCGTCGCAGCACTCCGCTAGCGAGTGTCGAGAGCCAGCAAGTCGGCCCCGTCACCGCGACTATGGGTTGGCCGCGTTCTGCTCTCGCTCCCACCGGCGACGCTCAGCCAGGGGGCGGCAGCCAGCCCACTCCTCCGCTGCCCGTGACTGCACATCGGGCTTTGCGAGTCGCATCCGCAAATCGAAACCGGCGGCCTCCAGCAGCCGGGTCAAGGTCGGCACGCTGGGCTGGCGCCGCCCGTTCTCATACGCTGAGATCAGGGATTGCGCCACACCAGCCCGCTCGGCCAGTTCCTCCTGGGTCACACTGGCCTTCACGCGCGCAAGCCGCAGCAGGTCCCCCGCCAGCGTGCTTCGATCAGACACAGCATCAATATAGACAATCGCGTATGACAGCGGATCGCCTTCGGATCTAGATCCTCGACCCGAGTCGAGGTCGGTCAGGACGCTCTGCGATTGCCTCGGCGGTTCCGGTCCACGTAGGCGTCGAGATCCGCGAGATCGTACCGAGTTGCTCGCCCCAGCTTGACGTAGGCCATATGACCGTCGTGGGCGAGCTTCTCGAGAGTCCGAGGTCGGATGCCGAGGTACTCGGCCGCCTCGTCAAGAACCAACAGGCGGCGCTCTGGGATCTTCACGATCCCCAGCCGGCCGGGATCGGCTCGGCCGCCCGCTTCCTCATCTTTCCGCCCGCACTAAGGGCCGTCGCCATACACGCCGACTCTGGTTCCAGCACGCCATAGACGCTCATCGTCCGTACAGTGCGCGTGGGAGTTCCCACCGAAGTTCCCGCTCTCGTGCTCGTCGGGGGTTTCGGTCCGATCGATTTCATCGAGGACGGGCGGTCCGCCGCCGAGCCGGTGCACCCCCTCTTTCGCTGGGCCTCGAAGGCACACCCACCGGCCTGACCCACAAAGCCGTGACCACGATCATCGCAAGCCCAAAAGGACCCTCGGCAACAGCACGGCCCGAGCTCGACTCTCGACCCGGTGAATCGAGCAACAGAGGCGCAACGTGGCGGACAGAGCGTGAGACAGCGAGTGAAAGCCCCAGAGACTCGCCACCCCGGCACCGCTGACGACGACGACCGGCGGCCGGGCCCGGAGGAAGGTCCTGGAGGCTGGTCGGACCCGGGCGAGCTAGGTTCCCAAGTCGGGCGCGGGAACGGCAGGAAAGGCAACGTACTCTTGCATTGAAATGATCCCGGTCGGTCGGCCCGGCGCTGGGGCGCCGGGCCGTGGGCGTCGCGATTTGTTCGGATTTTTTCCAACAAACGGCCTTCTCGCTGCCCGGTACAGGGTGAATGCTCACCATCGGTCGGATCTTCGCTGGCGACGGCTGGCGCTACCTGTGGGACCAAGTCGCCCGCGGCGGCGAGGACTACTACCTGCTCGACGTAGGCCGAGGAGAAGCGCCTGGCCGCTGGGGTGGCATCACCGCTGAACCGGAGTTGGGCCTGGCCGGAGAGATCAACGAAGAACAGATGCGCCGGGTGTTCGGCCGGCTGGCCCACCCGGCGCACAACACGCCGCTGGGACGCCCACCACGTGCCTTCCGCAGTGTGGACGAACGCCTGAGGCTGGCCCGAGCCCTGCATGAGGCGGCGGAGACCACCGTGCTCGTCGTCGATCANNACTACACCGCCCGCACCGAGGTGGCCGACATCATCGCCGCCCTCACCGATCTGACATAAGACGGCGACCATTTCCTGAAAGCGGTCTTTCCGCTCATTCACCCACCGCCTCGGTGGGTGGGCCAGATCGCCCGGTCCGAATCGCGGCCGCGCCGTGCCGGACAGGGCCTTCAGACTGGCCCCAGCCGCGTCATCGCAGCCCACCGGCCGGGACCCCGTAGCTATCGCAGTACGATCCGCTGATACAACTTCATAGCGGGGCGCCGGGAAGCCTGGTCGGCACAATGCTTGCGTTCCTCGTGCCCTCCACGGCCCCCCTGTGGCTCGACTTGGTCGGGCTGTTCGGGAGCCTGGTTGTCCTCGCCATCAGCGGGGATCAGTTCGTGATCGCCCTGGCCCGTATCTCTACCTCGGTGCGTGTCCGCCCGACGGTCGCCGCCGCACTGCTCGGCGGCCTCGGCACCAGCATCGCGGAACTCATCGTGGCCGGTGTCGCCGCCGCCAACTCGCCCACCCTGGCCATTGGGAGCCTGGTGGGCTCGATCGTCGCAACGTCTGTCTGGCCTTGGCGGTAGCGGCACTGATCATCCCCTTGAAGGTCGACTCGGCCACCGTCCGTAGGGAGGCGCCGATCAGCGTGGCGTCAGTCGTGCTGTTCGCCGTCCTCGCCATCGGCGGTCTCACGATGGTCAAGGGCGTCGTCATGCTGGTCGCGCTCGGCGCCGCAGTGGCGGCATTGCTCCTCGGACAGCGACACCGAAGAGACGACCCGCTCGGAACCGAGATGGCCGAGTTCGCTTCCACCACGACACGAAACTCGTCGGTCGAGCCGGTTCGGGCCATCGGCATGCTCGTCTTCATGCTCGGCGGCGCCGAGGTCATGGTCACCTCCTCGCTCGGCGTAGCGAAGCATCTCGGGTTCTCCGACGGGTTGGCCGGGCTCACCCTGGTCGGCATCGGCACCTCGGCACCGCTCATCGCCGCGTCCATCCAGGCAGCACGCAAGGGCGAGCACGACCTCGTCGTCGGCAACGTGCTCGGCGGCAACCTCTTCATCGCCCTCGCCGGCGGAGCCGTCGTCGGACTCCTCACATCGGCCAAGTCAGTGCATGTCGGCGAAGTCGCGCTCGCGCTCATGACCGTGGTCGTGGTCGCATCGTGGCTCGCCATGGCGAGAGGATCGACCCTCCGACGCTCGGACGCGACCATCCTGGTGATCGCCTACGCGGCCTGCCTTCCCTTCGTCAATCGCTGAGTCCGACGTCGACCGGAGCCGACCGCTACAAATCCTTCGCGGGTTGCGCGGACAAACGTGGACGAACCTCCGGGTTGGCTCAGATCACTGGCATGTCGCAGTCATGAGAGAGCATGGAGGACGAAGTTCACATTTCTCACTGCTGGTTGGCGGAGGTGACGCCTTCATGATCAAAGCCGCTAGCAACAGCCGAACGGCTGACACAGAAAGGAGACTGAAGATGTCGGCAACTCTCAAGCTGAC
>PMHH01000178.1:12166-33932 GCA_003156595.1 Acidimicrobiaceae bacterium | reverse complement strand
CGTAGCGCAGGACGGGTGCCGGCTCGGCTGGCCCCACGTAGCGCAGGACCGGCCGGTCCTTGGATACGTCGGCCAGCGGGGCGAACTGCGCATTGGACGGACTACTACCATCGGATGCGAAGCTCGGCCCCGCGCCGGCCGCGACCACCGCGCCTACCGCGGACACCCCGACTGCAGCCGCCATCATCGTCTTGGCGCCCGGGAGCCGGCACCCGGACAGGGCGTGCGCCAGACGGGCGGAATGCGTGGCGCGCGCCACTACGCCGGCCGCCGACAGCGTGCAGAGGTAGCAGGCGACCCAGAAAAGGACCTCCCGAGCGGTCGAGAATGTCGCTAGCACCGCGCCCCGCTGTTGCCACCAGGTCAAGATCTCTGGCGGGCGCAGCAGCGGCGGCCCACTGAGTGCACCCTCGCCGATCCGGTAGAGCAGGAAGGTGATGCCGGCGAGTGTCAAGCGCCCGGCGACGAGCGCGAAGGTTCGAGTCCAAGGTGCGGTCATGTGCGAACCGGGTCGATCGTCACCGCCGGCAGATCGCGGCGCTCCACCTCCAGCAGGTCGCACCCGGAGCGCTGTGGACGGACCCGCAAGCTCCACGCGGCCGGAACCCTCGCCGCCAGATCGCCGATCTGTGGTTGCAGCGCAGTAGGCCAGGCGTCGAATGTCCACACTTGGCCTGTCGATGGTCGCAGCACGGCGGGCAGGGCGATCGACGTGCACTCCCAACGACCGACGACGATCACGTCGCTCGGCGCGCCCAGTTGGTAGCGACCGGTCGGAGCTGTCAATAGGCCGCCCGGGATCGGTACCGGCCCGCAACCCTGGTCGACTGCGGGGCAAGGTGCCGGCGAGCCGGATTCGACCGGCGAACTCGAACCGGCCAGGCCCAGGCTGGGCGGTGAGTGAGGACTGGACTGCGAGCCGGAGCTGGCCCCTGAACTTGACGACAACATCACCCCGGCTCCCGTGCCGAGGAGGCACAAGAGCAGGGTGACGGCAGCCACCTGGCGGACGCCCCGGCGGGCGAGGCGGTCGACGTTCCTTGTACGCCGCGCATCTGTGCTCTCCCCGCCCGCCACCCCCTCCGTCGGGTTGTCATCCGACGCCACGCCGGCCCGATCTGGCAGACAGGCCCCGGGAACGCTCGTCACTAGTTGCCGCGCCAGCCAACGGGCATCCCGGCACCGGGTGTTTCGGGCCGGGCCGGCGGCCAGCCGGAGCGTCCGGATGGCGCGACTCGGACCGCCTGCGGGCAAGCACTCCAGCAACAGCCGGGCTAGGGCCCGGACATCGTCGCGCCGCTGAACCTCGGCCTCGGCTGCAGACCGGGCGCGCTCCGCTCGCCCAAAGCTGCACAGCACCGGCCGACCATTCTCGTCCAGCAGCACGTGGGCGGCCTCGATCGCCTTATGGCTGACGCCCAGGTCGTGCAAGTCGGCAACGGTCGTGGCCAAGGCCGCGCCGAGGCCGGCGACCACCTCGGCACACTGATCCCCCAGCGTGGCCAGGTCGCCCCCACCCACCCGTCGCAGGACCAGACCGTCAGGAGGTTCGCCACCCTCCACGTCTAGAAGTTGCACCACGCCCGGGTGGGCGACCGCTCTTAGCATGGTCGCCTCCCGGCTGAGCAACTTGCCTTCCGCGGCGGTCTGCGCCCGCTTGCGCACCACGCCTAGTTCGGCATCAGTGACGACATCCATTACCATTGATAGTGGCTCAAAACTACTTAAATATCAAGAAAGCAATCTGTGCAAGTGGGGCTTCGCCCTGCGCCCGATACCCGGATTATGCTCCTAGAAAGATCGTTCTATCGAGGGAGGCTGGATGAGCGGCACCAATGAGTGCGTATCAGCCACTCCTGTCGCATGCTGAGCGGGCGGAGCACCGACGGCTGGGTGTGCCGGCCTCACGGCTGGTTGCGGCATTACGCGGGTCTGCTAGGCCCAGCGGGGACGACGGCCGCTGGGATCATGGTGCGGGACCGCCCTGGAGAGCGTCTCGCCGCGGTCCGGTCGTCACTCGCCCGCCGCCACCAGTCGCGCCAGCGGGGCCTGGTGGTCGCTCCCGGCGGCCGGATGGCCTGGCGGGACGTGCCCGGACCGCCGCCACCCGGTCCGTACGGAGCGACGGTGCACCCTCTCGCGATCGCCACCTGTGACATGGACCGTCCGATCATCTTGGCAGCCACCCCGTTCCCGTTGCCGTTGCACCTGGGCCATGAGTGTGTAGCCGAGGTGGTAGCGGTTGGCGACGAGGTTCGGACCGTGTCGCCTGGACAAAAGGTGGTCGTGCCGTTCCAGATCAGTTGCGGGGCGTGCCCGCCATGCCGACTGGGACGACCTGGCAGCTGCACCGGAGTACCGGCCCTATCCATGTACGGCTTCGGCGTCGCCGGCGGCGGATGGGGCGGAGCTATCGCCGATCTGCTCGGCGTTCCCTTCGCCGACGAGATGCTCGTCGGACTTCCCGATGGCATCGAACCAGAGGTCGTAGCCAGCGTGGCCGACAACGTGAGCGACGCCTACCGCCATGTCGCTCCCCATCTGCCTGGCCTCTTGGCCATCGACCCGGCGGCTCGGGTCCTGATCCTCGCCAGTCTGCAGCAGCGGCAAGCTTTTACATCCAGCATGCCGCTCTATACCGGGCTGATCGCCGTCGCCCTGGGCGCCCGCCACGTCGAGGTCGTGGACGCCCGCGCCGAGATCCGGGACCTGGCGGCCAGGTTGGGCCTCCAGCCCCGTTCTCCGACCGACCTACGTGGGATCGAGCCTGCTCCGCTCGTCGTCGACGTGACCGGCGATCCGGCTGGGCTGGTTGCGGCTCTCGGCCACACGGCCGCCGACGGGATCTGCTCGAGCGCCGGAGGGCTCCACGCCCGCGGCCGGTTCCCGCTGCTGCGGTCGTATATCAGCAACGTGACGCTCCACATCGGGCGCACTCACGCCCGGGCGGTGATTCCGCAAGTACTCGAGCTGATGGTCGACGGCCGGCTACATCCCGAAGCCGTGACCACGCAGGTGGCGCCGATCGACGAGGCCCCAGCAGCCCTCGACCAACACTGCCGGGCCGGCGCAGTCAAGACCATCCTGGTTGCCAGCTGACGCGTAGGCTTCGCCGCCGGCCCGCCCCGAGTTTGGGTGCGATCCACTCACTTGGGTGCGGTTCACCTACTTGGGTAAGCCCACCCCTCGATTCGAGGGCTACAGACACCCAAGTACGTCAACCCCACCCAGAACGGCGATCGGCCTCCAGTTGTCCCGGTAGCTCGTCCCTGGGCATAGCCCGACCCTGTGGGCGATGCGCCCCGCCGGCCCCGGCCCGGCCTGACCCTAAATGGCGCCACCGGACGCCGGCGGCCCGGGCCCGCCCCGGGCCCAGAGGAGACTGCTGCGGTCGCCGTGAGCCAGATCCCTACCGACTTGGTGGAGGAGCTGAAAGAACTGGTCGTTGCCGGCCCGCTCGGCCATCTGCAGGGGGATGGCGGGGAAGGCGTAGTCCGGGTCGGGCAGGGGTGGATGGGCCTCCGCCGGCTGGCGCGCCATGACCTTGTCGATGACGGGTTGCAGCCGGCGCTGCTTGTCCTGGGCGGCTTTCTCGTCTCGGTCCTTGAATTCGGGAAGGACGTCCCGGCCGAACAGCTCCAAACTTTCACAGATGTGCTCGTGTCGGTTCTTGCCGGCCTGGCTGACGAAGACCACTTGGTCGACGCCGCACTCCTCGAAGCGACGCAGATAGTCCCTGATCTGGTTGGGGGTCCCGATGGCACCCCGCAGCCCGGACTGGCCCTGCTCGACCACCTTGGCGCCCAGCCGGTCGGAGTGGTTGGCCGCCTGGAAGACCGCATCGGGGGAGTAGCCGTGCTCGCCCCGATGCGACTGGAACTCGGACCACACGTCGGTGCGGGCCGGGCTGTGCTTGCCGAAGACGTAGTAGTGGGCCAGGGAGTAGCCGAAGAAGTTGCCGCCTTCGACGCCGCGGGCCAAGGCGTGCTCCTCTGTGTCGGCGCACATGAACGTCGTCACGGCCGCCACGTTCGGGTTGACCGCGTCGCCGATCGGAACGCCCTCTCGTTCCAGGGTGGCGTAGTAGTCGTTGACCCAGAGGGTGGCCTCCTCGGGGTTGATGAAGGCGAACGTGAGGGCGCCGATCCCCTTCTGGGCGGCCAGATGGATGGTGTCACGCCGGCTGCACGCCACCCACACCGGCGGGTGCGGCTTCTGGCGGGGCTTGGGCACGACATTGCGCGGCGGCATGGTCACAAAGTCGCCGGAGTGGCCGGTGAACGGCTCCTCCGTCAGGCAGCGCAGCGCCACTCGCAGCCCTTCCTCCCACATCTGGCGCTTGCGGGCGGGGTCGATCTCGAAACCGCCGAGCTCCGCCTCCGACGATGCCTCGCCGGTGCCGAACTCGACGCGCCCATCCGAGATCAGGTCCAGGGTGGCGATCCGCTCGGCCACCCGGGCTGGGTGATTGAACGGCGGGGGAGTCTGCACGATCCCGTGACCGAGGCGAATGTTCTTGGTGCGTTGCGACACCGCCGCCAGGAAGACCTCGGGCGCGCTGGAGTGGCTGTACTCCTCGAGGAAGTGGTGCTCCACCTCCCACACGAAGTCGATGCCGAGCCGGTCGGCCAGCTCGCACTGCTCCAGGGCATCTTGCAGGAGGTCGAACTCCGAGTCCTCCGCCCACGGTCGGGGGAGCTGGTGTTCGTAGAAGATCCCGAACTTCACGCGGCCGGCTCCGGGCGCCAGTCGCCCAAGGCGTGGAACTGCTCCAGCAGATCGGCGCCGCCCCGCCGGGACGTCAGGACTCGCTGCACCTCGGCGGCCATGGTGGTGCGGTTCTGCTGTTCCACGATCCCCATGGACTCGCGCAGACCCTTATCCCATAAGGTCCCGACGACCTCGGTCCCTGGGTAGTGGCGCCCGGACTGTCCGACGAAGGTGCGGTCGCGCATCTCGGTCAGCGCGGTGCGCAGGTAGTCGACGTGCGGTGTCTCGTCGGCGCGGATGTACGACACGATTCGGGCCGCTTCCCCCTCGCCGGCGACCAGGTCGTCATCGGATAGGAGCGCCTCGGCCCAGGCGAAGATGTGAAACGCCTTGATCTCGATGAACAGCACCCGGCACATGGTGGTCACGAGCATCTCGACTCCGAGATCGAGGTCGGCAAAGCTGCGTTGGGTTTGAAAACGGGCGGCCCGTTCGTCGCGCCCGCCTCCGCCGGTGCCGATCCCCATGCGTTGCAGGAGCACTTGCGACTGGTCCGCGGTGATCGGGTGATCAAAGGCGATGTCTCGCACCGCGAACCACATCTTGTCGTGACCGGCCTTGCCGTCCCATCCCGCTTCGTCGCGGGCGTGAGCCTCGACCAGACCCCGGCCCAGATGGGCCGTCGCGGTGCCGCGGATGTCCTCGTCGAAGAATCCCTGCATGTCGTCCGGCGCCAGGTGGCGGATCATGGCGCCGAAACCCTCGACGGTACCGATGCGTGTCAAGGTGGCGACGATGGGCTCGCGCACCGACTCACTCAGCAGCAACCGGGCCTGCGGGAGGTTGGGATACGGCCCGGGGAAGGAGTCGACCGGCGCGTCAAGGATGTCCGTCCCGAACTGGTCGCGGTGGTGGTCCTGCCAGGCCGCGATCGCCGGCACCCGAAATAGTGTCCGCGGCGACGCGTACGTGCCGTCCTCGAGGAACCCGCCATGGCACTCCAGACCGCCCGCCCGGAGCGGCTCCACCATCGGCGGGTCGGCCAGGATCTCGTCCCAGCCATACTCCAGTGGCGCTGTGATCATGTCGCCCTCCCGGTAAACTCCGTAGGTTACACTCGTCAGTATGGCACGAGTCGCCACCAGGCCGCTACCCCGGGCCGAGCGCCGCCAGGTGATCCTTTCCGGAGCGTCGCGCGCCTTCGCCGCGGGAGGATTCGATGCCACTTCCATGGAGGACATCGCTGAAGCGGCCGGGGTGACCAAGCTCATCGTCTACCGGCACTTCGAGTCCAAGGAGGAGCTCTACCGGGCCATCCTCGAGGAGGTCTCGAGCCGCCTCAGCGGCGACATCCGGGGTGCACTCAGAGCATCTCACCCCCGCGGGGTCATCGCCCCCGTCTTCCTCGGGGTCGCCCGCCACGACCCGGACGCGTTCCGGCTGCTGTGGCGGCACTCGTCGCGGGAGCCGAAGTTCGCCGAGTACGCCGAGATCGTGCACCAGGCGTCCGTGGTCTTCGCCCGGTCGTTGCTCCGCGGCCGCGTCGATCGAGCGGTGCTGGACTGGGCGGCTCCCATGAGCGTCGACTTCTTGGTGGACGCGGTCCTCAACTGGCTGGACTACGGCGACTCCCGCCACGACGATCGCTTCCTCGACGTGGCCAACCGCTCCCTCGTTGCGCTCATCCGGACCTGGTCGGGCGCAGCCGCCGACTAGCTCCTAGCTCCGACGGCCCCCGCCCCCGGCAGCGCCGAGGATGCGCAGCATGGAGATGTAGACGAGCACCAGCGCGGTCATCATGGCGAAGGCGGCCGCCCATTCGCCTTCCGCCGAAACCCCCCGGGCCTCGGACTGGGTGACGTACTGGAAGTCGGTAAAGAGGTTGAGCACCGCGATGCCGAGCGCCAGCACGCTGAACACGAGCCCGACGCCGGTGAGGTCGTTAACTCCCGGCACCGACAGGCCGACCAACGACAGGAACCCGACCGCCATGATCCCCAGCGCGCCCATGAAGGCGAGACTCATCATGCGCGGCGTCACCCGCACCAGCCCGGTCCGGTAGAGGACCAGAGCCGCCACGAACACCCCGGCGGTAAAGACGATGGCCGTCACCACGATGCCGTGGCCGAAGCTGGAGAAGAGCCGCGACACCGACCCGAGGGCCAGCCCTTCGATAACGGAGTAGGTGGGAGCCAGGTATCTGGCCCAGCGCATCCGGAACCAGCCGACCAGCACCAGGACGAACGCCACCACCATGAAGCCGTAGGCGGTGTCGGGGGGTACGGCGAAGTAGCCGATCATCCCGCACACCAGGGCGGTGGCGCACAGGCCGGCGAGCTTGTCGAAGGCCCGGTTGGCGCTGAAGCGGTCGGTGGGTGCCTGAGGGCCCGGCTGTCCGGGATACCCCTGGTATCCGGGCGGGGGTCCCGCGGCCGGCCCGTACTCGGTGTCGATGCGCTGGAAGGCTGACTTGACGCTGGTCGAGCTCACCGACCAATTGTGCCGCAAAACGCGATGGTCATGGGCGCAGTTCCGCTAATACTTGGCTCGCTTTCCGGCCGTAGGTGCCTGGCCAACCGGCATGTGCCGGATGATGTTCTCCTGGCTGTAGGAGGCCACCAATCGACCGTTCTCGGTGAATACGTCGGCCTGACCGTATGAGCGGCCCCGGCCCGCGTACGGGCTGCGGTGGGCGAGCAGCAGCCAGCTGCCGGCGTCGAACGGCTCGTGGAAACTGAGGGTCTGGGCGACGACGCTGGTCGAGATGGTGACGTGGGCGAGGGCCTGCCCCACCCCCTTGTGGGGGCGCATCGCCGTGGCGATCAGGAAGCCATCGGACGCGAAGGCGAGCAAAGCTTGACTGGCGGCCAACCCAGCGGGAACCTGAGAGAATCGGCTCCACACGCAGAGTTCCGGCGGCCCGACCTGGTCGGGATCTTGCATGTCGACGTCATCGACAACGCGTAACTCCCACCAGGGGTGGCCGCCCGACCGGGTCGGGATCTGATCTGGTCCGGGCCCGGCCGGCGGATTCGTGCCGTGGCGGATTAGGTCCGGTTCGGGATCGTGCAGCAGGGCAACAGAACGAGTGCACAGCCGATCACCCTGCCGGGCGGAGATGCCGAGGCTGGCGAAGCTGCGCCCATCCTGAAGCGGCTCGACGTCGATCTCGAGAGGGTGCTCAGGTGACCCACCCCGGGCGAATACCGTGTGGAGCGACTTGATCTCCTTGCCCGGAACGGATTGCGAGGCGGCCACAACCACCTGGGCGAGTATCTGGCCGCCGAAGATCACCGGGGCCGGCCCCGAGAGGTTCTCGGCCCGGAACTGATGGGTGCCAATCCGCTCCAGGGTGAGCATCCCGGCTGGCGTGTCAATCACACGAATCGACATTCCGCTCATCATCGCGCCCGGCGTCAAGCCAGGATGACAAGGTGGAGTCCAGACGCGTTGCGGTCGCCTGCTGCCGGCGGGCAACCGATGCGGCACCCAATGACCTGTATCCCGACCCGGACGCTCCCCCCTTGCAGGCTGCGCTGCGCTCGCTGGGCGTGTCATCGGCGCTGGTGTCTTGGGACGACCCGTCGGTCCCGTGGAAAAAGTTCTCGCACGTGGTCATCAGCAGCACTTGGGACAGCGTCGACCGTCCGTGCGAGTACCTGGCATGGGCCCGGCAGGTCGCCGACGTCACCACCTTGGTCAACGAGGTGGCGTTCGTCGAGTGGAATCTCGACAAGACGCACCAGCGAGAACTCGCCGCAGCTGGCGTTCCGACCATCCCCACCGACTGGCTCGCTCCCGGTGATCTTTGGGCTCCCCCAACAACGACCGAGTTCGTGGTCAAGCCGTCGGTCTCGGCCGGCGGTCGGAGCACCGCTCGTTACGCCGCCGGCGACCCTGCCGCCGTTGATCACGTCCGAGCCCTCCACGGCGAGGGCCAGACCGTGATGGTCCAGCCGTACGTCCACGCGATCGACGCCGACGGCGAAGTCGACATCGTGCTTTTCAACGGAACCTTCAGTCACGCCGTGAAGAAGCAACCCGCTCTCGAGGTCGGTCAGGGTCTGGTCGAGCACCCGTGGGAGCGGATGGCATGGGAAGGTATCGTCACCCCGACGGCCGGCGAGATGGACGTGGCGGATGCCGTCCTTGGCGTCGTCCGCCAACGGGTAGGCCGGTACCCGGTTTACAGCCGGGTCGACCTCATTGGCGGGCCGACCGGCACCCCGACCCTCTTGGAGATAGAGCTCATCGACCCCTACCTGTCCCTCGACACGGAACCGGCGGCTGCCACCCGGATGGCCCGAACGATCCTGAACTCATAGCGACACCCCCGATCCGAGGTCGGCCCTGAGACGCGACGCGCAAGCTGTCAGTGAGTCACACTCACAGGTGGTGATGGCATCGAGAAGTTGCACCATCTGTTCCAACTGGTGGATCTGATCGAGGAGCTGAGATCGCTTGTACGTGGAGAGATTTCTCCAGGCCGGGCCGGGACCCTCGTAGCCGAGGGTGTCGAGCATCACGCGGACCTCGGCCAGGCTGACCCCCGCCCTGCGGGCGGCGCTGACAACTGTCAGTACGTCGAGGACATCCTCGGCGTACTGCCGGCGTCCTGCGACTCGGTTTGGTCTGGCGATCAGGCCGACCTCCTCGTAGTAGCGAAGCGTCGTGGCCGGAATCCCGCTTCGCTGGGCGACCTCGCCGATGGCCAGGGTCACAGGCCGAAGGCGGCCGCCAGCGCGGCCAAGGGTTCGGGGGGCCCCGTCACATCGAGAACGGCGTGGGACGGGTCGGACCTAACCGACCAGGTCGCCCACCCGCAACATGACCGCTCCGCGCAGACGAGCGCTTCGAGCTGTCTGAGCGCGGCGTGCTCGAAGACGATCCGGAATCCGGCCTCGGTGCGATCCCGCTGGACGACTAGCAGAGCCAGTGACCGCCAGGCCCGGACTCGCTCGTCTCGGTTCGGCTTGGGTAGCTGGCAGGGGAGGGACGACGGTGAGGTGCTCATCGCTCCAGCATGCAACTTCGAGTTGGCTCGAAGTCAAGAGGGATTCTTACCGGCGGCGAAACCCGCTCAGGAACTCGCTTGCCGTGGTCCCGGATGGCACACAAGGATGGTGTCGTGACCCAGCCTCGTCACCGCGCTGACAGGTTTATCGATCCCGTCACCGACCCGCGCGAGAGTGAGAAATCGCTCGGCGACGAGCGAGAGACGCTCACAGAGTTCCTGCGATGTCAGCGTCTCACCCTCCAACTCAAGTGCGAGGGCCTCGACGCCGCGCAGCTCGCTAGTCGGGCGGTCGAGCCGTCGACGATGTCTCTGCTCGGTCTGGTTCGACATATGGCCGAGGTCGAACGCGGCTGGTTCCGCCGCAGGTTCGCGGGCCAGGATTTGCCCAAGCGCTACCAGTCCGATTCCGAGCCCGACCGCGACTTCGACGGAGCCGTGGCCGATCAAGCAGTAGTTGACGAGGCCTGGGCGGCCTGGCACGACGAGGTCGCCTTCGCTGAGCAATTCGCGCGCTCGACCGATCTCGACTTCGTCGGACACGACTCGGCCGGGAACCCGGTCTCCCTGCGTGAACTGATGGTCCACATGATCGAGGAGTACGCCCGCCACAACGGCCACGCGGATCTACTGCGCGAACGACTTGACGGACACCTCGGGGAGTAGCGGAGTCGGACTACGCCGTACCGACCAAGGGCTCAACCGCGCCCGGGCCGGGCGCGGCCCGGACATCCCTGGCCCCGATCGGCGCCCCGCAGGCCGAGCAGGAGAGCACCGCATCGGAGATCTCCCCGCAGGCCTTGTGCGTCACTTGAAGCGGAGGACCGTCAGGGGCCGCATGTTTGTCACCCCATTGGCGCATGGTGGTGACCACCGGCCATAGGTCCCGGCCCTTGTCGGTGAGTCGGTAGTCGTGGCGCGGCGGATGGTCGTTGTAAGGGATCTTGACCAGAACCCCGGCGTCCACCAGGTGGGCCAACCGCTGATTGAGCACGTTGCGGGAGATCCCGAGGCGCTCCTGGAACTGGTCGAATCGGGTCACCCCGAGGAAGGCGTCGCGCAGGATCAGCATCGACCACCACTCGCCGACGACCTCGAGGCATTGGGCTATCGAGCAGTGCATGTCCGAGAAACTCTTGCGTTCCACACCACCGAGGATACTGGGTTGCTTGATAGAACGCTAGCGACCATCGGGAAGAATAGCGGGGCACCTACAAACCAGGTCGAGAGAGACGCCGTGATTGATCCACAGACACCAGCCGAGGGGGCGTTGCACGGGCTCCGGGTGGTGGAGGCCGGACTGCTCGTGCAGGGACCGCAGGCAGCTGCCACGCTCAGCGACTGGGGCGCCGAGGTGGTGAAGGTGGAACTCCCGGGTTTCGGAGATCAAAGCCGGTGGTTGTTGCTGGCCCCTGACGATCCCCGTTCGGCCTATTTCATCGCCTGTAACCGAGGTAAGCGAAGCGTGACCATCGATCTGCGGAATTCGTCGGGCCGTGAAGTATTCCTGCGACTAGTCGAGACCGCCGACGTGGTGATCACCAACTTCAAGCCCGGGACCATGGAGGCTTGGGGACTGGGCTACGAAGAAGTCGCGGCGCGCAACCCTCGTGTCGTCTACGCGGCCGGGTCGACGTTCGGGGAGATCGGCCCCGACGCCCAGAGGGAGGGCGCCGACTTGAGCGGACAAGCCGCCGGTGGGCTCATCAGCACGACTGGCATGGACGGGGGTGATCCGACTCCGATAGGGGTCACCATCGCCGACCACATCGCCTCCCAGAACTTGGTCGGAGGGATCCTCGCCGCTCTCGTGGCTCGCGCCCGGACCGGAACCGGACAGCGGGTTGCCACCTCCCTTCTGGCCGGCCAGATCTGGGCGCAGGCGAGTGAGTACACCGCGTATCTGCTGTCTGACCGAGTTGCGGGAAGAGCGAACCGCGGCCACCCGCTGATCGCTGGTCTCTACGGCATCTTTGGCACCATGGACGGCTGGATCGCGATCGTAGGAGTGGTCGGTCGCGCTCGGGCCATCTTCTACGAGACGATCGGCGCCCCTGATCTGTCGGAGCGCTTTCCTGAACCGTTCTACTGGGCGGCTCAGAAGGCTGAGCTGTTCCCGTTGCTCGACGCCATCTTCGCCACCCGGACCACAGAGGAGTGGTGCAAGATCCTCAGTGCTGCCGGCTTGCGACACGCTCCGGTAAGAGATCACGCCCAGGTCGCGGCCGATCCGGCGGTGTGGGAAAACGGCTACCTCACCAATGTCGAGACCTCATCCGGCCAGGCGGCGGTCGTTGCTTCGCCAGTCCACTTCAGCCACACGTCCGCTCGGGTGAGCGCGACCGCCCCCGAGCTCGGGCAGCACACCGAGGAGGTCCTTCTCGAGATCGGCTACACCTGGGAGGACATCGGCACTCTCACCGCCGAGGGGGCGATTTGAAGAGGGGTCGCCTCGACGGGCAACTACTCGAGATCCTCTACAACGCTAGGTAGCCGGCCGGGGGCAGCCGCCGACCAGCGCCGTCAGGTAGCCGGCGATATCGATGGTCGTGCGGTCGTGCAGGTAAGGACCGACGATCTGGATACCGACCGGCAGCCCGAGCGCAGTGACCCCGACGGGGACGACGGTGGCCGGCAGGTAGCAAAGACCGGCGGGAGCCATCCAGGTCGCAGCGTCCCAGTAGGGCCAGTCCCGCCCGCTGAACCGTACCGTCCGGCCGGCTATGGGCTCGGTGTGGTCGTGGGGGATAGCCGGGCAGGGCATCACCGGGAGCAGTACGGCGTCCCAGTCGGCGAACAGTTCCTCCCACCGCAGCCGCATCTGCAGCCGCCGTTCGTTGGCGCTCAGCCATTCTCGATGCCGGATGGCGGTGCGGCGTCGGGTCAGGGCCAATGGGGTGTCGCCGTCGTCGCCGGCCATACGTTCTAGCGCCTCCAAGGGAAACCCGCCGGACAGCGCCGCGTGAAGCAGGGTGAAGAAGGTGTCCGCCGCCTTTTCCAGGCTGAACGCCGGCCGCACCTGCGTGTCCACCCGCGCCCCCTCGGCGGACAGCGCCGCCGCCGCCCGTTCGAGCAGCGTGCCCACTTCTGGTTCTACCGGGCAGCGGTCGTCGTCCAGCCAGGCCCCGATGCGATACCCGGCCAGGTCGGCCGACCGGGGCGGGGGCAGTTCCAGCCGCCAGGCCGGTTTGTTCCAACGGTCCGGGCCGGCCAGAACCGTAAGGCCGAGCTCCAAGTCGGCGGCCGAGCGCGCCATCGGGCCGGCCACCGCCAAATCGGCCTGGGTCAAAGTTCCCGGCGGCCCGGGGATCTGTCCGTGCGCCGGGACGATGCCGTAGCTGGGCTTGTGTCCCATAACCCCCGACATGTGGGCCGGCAACCGGATCGACCCGCCGATGTCGCTGCCCAGTTCGAAAGGCGTAAACCCGCACGCCAGCGCCGCCGCCGACCCTCCCGACGATCCACCCGGGGTGCGGCTTGCATCGAAGGGATTGTTGGTGCTGCCGAACACCTCGTTGTAGCTCTGGAAGTCGCCGGCGTATATCGGGAGGTTCGTTTTGCCGAAGATCACGGCCCCGGCTTGACGCAGGGCCGTCACCGGCCAGGCGTCGATTTCAGGTACGAACTCGGCCAGCTCCGGCGCGCCCGACGTGGTCCGCATCCCGGCCGTCTGCCACGAATCCTTGATCGTGATCGGCACCCCGTGCAACGGTCCGATCGGCTCGCCGTGAGCCACGGCCTCGTCGGCGGCCGCCGCTTCCGAGCGGGCCCGTTCGGCGTCGATGGTGACGACACTGTTGATGGGCCCGTCCAGCGTCGCCACCCGATCGAGCAGGGCGTCGAGCACTTCCCGGCTCGACACCTCCTTGGCGCGGATCCTGCCGGCCAGTTCCGCAGCAGCCTGGTAATGCAGATCGTCACCCATCACAGCCGCCGACCCTAAGCCCGCCGCACGGAAAGCTCTAGACGAATGTGGCCGCGCTCACCTAGACGAACACCTGTTCGCTATCTCGTCTAGTATTGGGGTCATGTTCGATACGACCGCCGGGCCGGCATGGTCGCTCGGGCTCGACTCGGTGCAGCGCCAAGCCGTCGAGCACGAGGGCGGCCCGCTGTTGATCGTGGCCGGGGCGGGCACCGGGAAGACTCGGACCTTGGTCGCCCGCTTGGCCCGCCTGATCGACACCGGCGTGGCGCCCGACCGCCTGGTGCTCGTGACCTTTTCGCGTCGGGCGGCCGCGGAGATGGTTCGACGCCTGGTTCCCCTGGTCGGACCGGCGGTGGCGCGCCAGGTGCGCGCGGGGACGTTCCATTCGATCGCCTTCCATCTTCTGCATGCGCATGCGGATGCCTTTGGCTTGGCTGACGGATTTAGCGTCATTGATCAGGGCGATGCTGCCGACCTGATGGCCTGGAGTGAGCAAGTGAGAGTCCCCGGCGACAGGCGGCGACGCTTTCCCCGCAAGGACACCCTCATGTCGGTGTACTCGCGAGCGGTCAACGCCCAGCAGCCGCTGAAGGAGGTGCTCCGCCGTCACTTCCCGTGGATCCAGGAACACGAGGCTGCTATTAGTGAGGTGTTCGACGCCTACTCGGAGCGAAAGCGGGCTCGGGGCCTGCTCGACTTCGACGACCTGTTGCTGTACTGGAGGGCGGCCGCAGCTGATCCGGTGACCGGTCCGGCGTTGGCCGCCGGCTATGCCCACGTGCTCGTCGATGAGTACCAGGACACGAACGTCCTGCAGGCCGACATCGTCCGTAACCTGCACCAGGGGGGATGCAACATCACGGCTGTTGGCGATGACGCCCAGGCGATCTACGCCTTCCGGGCCGCGACCGTCCGCAACATGCTCGGCTTTTCGGACGACTTCATCGGGGCGACCATCGTGACCCTGGAGCGGAACTACCGTTCCACCCAGCCGATCCTGGACCTGGCCAACGCGGTGCTCGACGAAGCCACCGAGGGCTACACCAAGCACCTCTGGACTGAATCGCCCAGCGGTCCTCGGCCCGTGCTGGCCACCTGCCCCGACGAAGGTGCGCAAGCCGAGACCGTGGCCGAGGTCATCCTCGAACACCACGATGCCGGCATGCTTCTCCGCGAGCAAGCCGTGCTCTTTCGGACGTCCCATCACAGCGACCTACTCGAGGTCGAACTACGCCGGCGCGGGATCCCGTATGTCAAGTACGGCGGGTTGCGCTTCCTGGAGGCGGCTCACGTTCGGGACCTCCTGGCCGCGCTGCGGGTCCTGGAGAACCCCCGCGACGAACTGGCTTGGTTCCGGCTGTTGCAGCTCCTCGACGGCGTGGGACCGTCCGGGGCCCGGCGCGTCATGGCGGAGTTGGGCGTGACCGAAGACACCGACGGCTCCCAAGCAGCCGATTCGGCCGGCGCCGTTGCTCGCTTCGCGACCCTCCCGAGGGCGCTGCCCCTCCGGGCCGCAGAGGACGCGGCCGGCCTGGCCACGGCGCTGCACGACTGTGTCGGCGACAACCTCAACCCGGCCAGCCAGATCGACCGGCTGCGAGGTGGCCTGGAACCCCTTCTGCGGCGCCGCTACGACGACGCCGAGATCCGGCTGCGCGACTTCGACGCCCTGGCCCAGGTGGCGTCCGGTTTCGCCAGCAGAGCCACGATGGTCGCCGAGCTGACCCTGGACCCGCCCTCGTCGACCGGCGATCTGGCTGGCCCGCCTCACCTCGACGATGACTACGTGACCCTGTCCACGGTCCACTCGGCCAAAGGAGGAGAATGGCGCGTCGTACATGTGATCTACGCAGCCGACGGGATGTTCCCTTCGGACATGGCCACGGGCAGCCAGGCCGAGATCGAGGAGGAACGTCGCCTCTTCTACGTGGCCCTCACCCGGGCCAAGCAGCGTCTACACATCTACGCCCCGCTGCGCTACCACCACGGTGGGCCATTCGGGCGGCGCGACACCCATAGCTACGGACAGCGCACCAGATTTCTCGCTCCCTCGCTAAACGGGCTGCTTGACCACAGGGCGGTGCGGACCCGCCATGACGACGTGGTATTGCCCTTGGCGACCGTGGCCCTGCCGTCCGCCGTCGACCAATCTCTGCGATCACTCTGGTGACACCTGGTGCGTTCGGGGCCGACAGGTGTCCGGAATCAAGGCTCTCGATGAGGGCGTCGTCATCGACCAATGCCCCGCGGGCCACATTGACGAGCACGCTGCCCGGTTTCATCCGGCTGAGGAAGTCGGCGTCGACGAGGTTCTCGGTCTCGGGCGTGGCCGGCGCGGCGAGGACTATCACGTCGGCGAGTCCGACCACCTGGTCAAGTTGATCAGGGGTGACGGTTCGCTCAGTCGGATCACTTGGCGACGGGTGTCGACGACACCCGATCACCTGCGCGCCAAATGCTCGTGCTCGCAGCGCAACTTCGGTCCCGATCGCGCCGAGCCCGACGATCGCCCAGGTCGAGCCCGAAACCTCGCGCCAGTCGTGGATTCGCCAGTGGCGCCCCGACGCTTGGTCTCGCCACTGCCCGGCGCCTTGGAACTCGTCGAGCACTGAGCGCATGACGAATTCGGCGATGGGCAGACTGTTGACGTGGGCGTTGGTGACCCGAACCCCATGCGCCACGAGTGCTCCAAATACCGGATCGTCGTAGCCGGCGCCCGGTGACTGGAACCAGCGGAGCTTGCCACTGTCGAGCATGAGCGAGAAGAACGACGCCAACGGGGCCCCTTCTCGGAACAGATCCGATGTCCCTCAAGCTATGTTTGGTTGCGCTTCCTTCTGCGCGACCGACACACCGTGCTGGTCACACAGGCTTCCGTCATCGTTCATGAGCAGCCAGTCAACCCCTTCCCGGGAGAGCTGTGCACCGAAGGAGTGGTATGCCACCGCAGTGAGGAGGACTAGCACCGGCCCAAGTTATCCGCCGACGTCCGATTTCGGAGAGGAGCGGGCTTGATCTCGGTCATCCGATCTCAACACTTCGTGGCGCGCACCAGCACGCCCCGCTTGGTGAGCCGCAGTGGAAGCTCAACCGTCTCGGCTTGTTCCTCCGGGATGTAGCTGTGGCGGCAATAAGGCAGTCATGGCGCGCCGCTCGGCAGGGGGTTGACGAGGGTGAGGTCGGCGGCGTACAGATCGTTCATGCACCCGGCCAAGGGGACGACACTTTGGTCGCGATCGCGGCCAACGCAGAGGAGCCAGTGGTCTTGGTTTCCGCGGATAAAGCTCTGCGGGACCGGATCCGGGCCAGCGGGGCCACGGCCGTAGGTCCGACCTGGTTGCTCGATCGACTCAGGCCGTAACCAGGATCGATGCCGGATCCTCCGTCTGCTCAGGGATCGAAGCTGACCGGGGTGGCCGGCAACCCCAGGTACTCGAGGACGGCGGCCGCTTCAGCGGTGAGAGACTCTCGTGCGGCGGAGCTGAGGTCCTGGAGGGGGCGGATGGTGATCCGGCCGCTTGCCAGACCCCAGGTGGCGACGGCCCGGCCGTCGATGAGGGCGAAGGGCCTAAACAGACCATTGGTGGTGACGATGCCAGTGTGGCCGGCGAGGATCTCGGAGTTGGACGACCATCCGTGCAGGAGAGGGTCGAATGGCCCGGCCAGCCTCGGCGGTGGAAAGACAGCCGAAGGTTCCCGCCCGGTCAGGTCGAAGAGGTCCTCGCTGATCCTCGACACCTGGTCGCCCGCAGCGGCCAGGCCCCGTCGGGCGTCGAGCAACCCGATCCCCGCCCACTTGGCCAGGTCGGCGCTGCCCGCTGGGCCGTGACCAGCCAGGTAACGCAGAGCCAGTAGCCGCAAAGCCTCGTCGGGATCGAGTTCCTCGGGCTGTGTTCCCAGCCAGTTCCGGGCGTTGACGAAGCAATGCTCCCCAGCCAACAGTGGCCCCCTTACGAGCGGGGTGGCGATGGACGCGGCGACGAGGATGTGCACAAACGCCTGCCCGGCGGTGCGAATTCCGATCTCGTCCAATGCAGCTTTCAGCTCCGCCCTGGTTCGGGGTCTGGCAGACACTTCCTCTGCGACGACCGCGACGCCACGTTCGGCGTCTGCGGCGCTCACACCCTCCTGGGCGAGACGGCGGCGGCTAGCGGTCACCAGCCGCGGGACGGTGAGAGACCGAAGCCACCAGTAGTCGGCGGACGGCACCAGGTGCAGGGTGCCGCGGTTCAACCACGTGACGACGACGCTGCGCCGTTCGGTCAACGCCAAGTCGAAGTCCGCGGCGGTCACACCTCGGCTACGGATCCGCACGGCCAGGCGGGCCCCTTTCAGGTCCTGGGCCTGAACAGCCAGGAGACGTTCGACTACCGATTCGACCGACTCTCCCGGCACACCGGTGACGAGCTGAGCGCGCAGGCGCGACGCCAGAACCAAAGTATTCAATCCGAGGACTTCTATCTCGACGACGGCGAGCTGAGGTATGCCGCCGCCACGCTTTTGGGCACGACCATCTGCCACGCGTCGATAACGAGGTCGTGCAGTTCAGCCTGGCTAATCGCCCGAAGGCGTACCCGGACCCAGTTGTAGCGTAGATCCGATGGGCGCGGCATCAGAAACTTGTCAGGCTCCGAAGCCACGAGTGCGTCGCGCTCCTCCTTTGGGAACGCGAAGCCCATCACTGTCTCGTCCGGCGAGAACGCCAGAAATACGATTCTCCCGACTCGAAACTTGACTCGGTCGCGGACCAAGGCTTCATATGACCGAGGCAAGTGCGAAGCGAGAGCTCGCACGTCCTCGATGGTCACCATCCCGGGGGCAGAATCTAGCCATGACTGCTACGAACCACGACTTCGACGACTTCTCGCCCGCGACGTTGTCCCAACGCGGTTCGGTCAAGTGGTCGTTCTACGGCGCCCGCGTGCTTGCCGCCTGGGTCGCAGAAATGGACTTCGCGGCCGCTCCACCGGTGCGGCAGGCGATCCTCGACGCCGTGGCCCGTGAGGAGTTCGGCTACCCGCTGCCCGACGAAATCAGCCCGTTGCCGGAGGCGACAGCGACGTGGGAGCAGCGCCGTTACGGCTGGACGGTGGAGCCGACCCGTATCCACACGGTGCCCGATGTCCTCCGCGGCGTGGAACTCGCCGTTGAGCAGTACTCCCCGACGGATTCGGCCGTGCTCCTGCCCACCCCCGCCTATATGCCGTTCTTCGAGATACCCAAGGCGATCAGGCGGCCTACCGTCGAGGTGCCGACGGTACGCGACGAGCACGGCGTGCGGACCTTGGACTATGACCGAATCGACGACGCCTTCGCCGCTGGCGCAGGGACGATCATCCTCTGCAACCCCTACAATCCGCTGGGCCGATCGTTTACCGTCTCTGAGCTGACCGACCTCGTCGGCATCGTCGACCGCCATGGCGGACGGGTCGTCGCCGACGAGATCCATGCCCCACTTACCTATTCTGGCCACCGCCACGTCCCCTACGCCAGTATCTCGGAGGCCGCGGCGGACCATTCGGTCACGGTCGTGTCCGCCTCCAAAGCGTGGAACCTCGCCGGTCTCAAGTGCGCTCAGGTGATCCTCAACAGCACACGGGACGACGCCCGCTGGCGATCGATATCGCTGATGCGAACCCATGGAGCATCGCCGATTGGCGTGCGAGCCAATGTGGCCGCCTACCTCGACGGGGGGCCCTGGCTGGACGATCTGATTGTCTACCTAGACGGTAACCGACAGCTCCTGGCCGAACTGCTATCGGCGCAACTCCCGGCCGTTGAATACACCCCTCCAGACGCGACCTATCTAGCCTGGCTGGACTGCCGGGCGCTGGAGCTGGACGTCGAGCCGGCCCAGTTCTTCCTCGACGAGGCAAAGGTGGCCACGAACGCCGGCCCCGCCTTTGGCGGCGACGGCGCCGGACACATTCGGTTCAACTTCGCGACCTCGAAGGCGATCCTCTGCCAAGCCGTCGAGGCCATGGCCGCGGCGGTTACTCGACACCGAATCGGCCCGTAGCCGACTGCGTTCGACGGCGACCGGTTACCCGAAGCGGTGTTCGTGGGCGTAGCGAACGGCGGTTGCCCGGTCGGGGGAGCCGGTCTTGGTGAAGATGCGGTTGATGTGGCTTTTGACGGTGTTGGCGCTGAGGTAGAGCTCGGCGGCGATGTCCGGGTTCGACATGCCGAGGGCCATCATGGCCAGGATCTCCCCTTCCCTTCTGGTCAGACCATCAGGCAACTCCTCTGGCAGCGACCGCCGGAGTTCGGCCGGTGGGGCGGGGCGGGTGGCTGCGGCCACGAGGGTGGCCTGGATCGCGGAGTCCAGGACCGAGAGGCCCGTCGCTGCACCGCGCAGCGCATTGGCGATGTCGACCCGATCGGCGTCCTTGGTCAGGTAGCTGCGAGCGCCGGCCCCGAGCGCCGCGAGGACGGAGACGTCGTCGTCGTAGGTGGTGAGCACCACGATGGCCACCTCAGGCTGCTGCTCGGTGAGCAGGCGGGTGGCCTCGATGCCGTCCAGGACTGGCATATGCAGGTCGAGGAGAATGGCGTCGGGCCGGTGTTCGGCGACGAGCTCGATAGCTTCCCGGCCGTTGGCGGCAGAGCCGACGACGTCGATGTCGGGGAGCAGCCCGAGCAGCAGCACCAGTCCCTCGCGGACGCTCGCCTGGTCATCGGCGATGACGATCCGCAGCGGCGCCGGCGAGTCAGTCATTGGGGCACCTGGGCGGTGACTACCCACGTGTCGTGGTCGAGGTTGGCCCCCAGCGATCCGTCGAGGAGCAGAAGTCGCTCTCGCATCCCGACCAACCCGTAGCCCCCGTTGACCGTCTCCAGCGACGGGCGACGGGCGGCGTCATGAGACAGCTCGTTGACCACGGTGAGGGTGGTTCGCTCCTGGTCGTAGTTGAGCCGGACCTGGACCGGTTGATGAGGGGCGTGTTTGGCCGCGTTCACCAGGGCCTCCTGCGCCGCGCGGGTGAGAGCCAGGTCCACGTCGGCCGCCAGTGATCGCTGCTCGCCGGTTACCTCGAAGCTCACCTGGGTGCCGAATTGACGCCGGTGCCTGGCGCCGAGCTCGGCGATCACGTCAGCCAGTGGAGGCGTGTCGGTGCGTAGCGCGTGAAGGGCTCGGCGGGTCTCTTTGAGCCCGTCGGTCGTGGCGCGCCGGGCGTGGCCGAGGAGTTCCACGGCTCGATCGATGTCGCGCTGGTCGGTGAGCACGGCCTGGGCGGCCTGGATCTGCACGCCGAGCGCGCCCAGCGAGTGAGCCAGCAAGTCGTGGATCTCGCGCGCGATGCGGTTGCGCTCGTCGAGGGCGGCGGACTTTCGCTGTTCTTGTTGGAGCTGCTCGAGGTTCGCCATGAGGGCGGCGGACTGCTCGGCCTGGATCCGGTAGCCGCGCACCACCCGGCCGAAGAGGAGGCCGAGGACCATGATGAGCGGGTACCCGAACGTACCGAAGGTGCCGACGCCGTAGGCCAGTCCCGCGGCCATCACCGCCAGAACGCCTGCCCCGGTGACGACGCCTGCGACCTCGAAACTGAAGAACACTCCCGATCCGACAGTGGCCGCCGAGCTCAGGATGCTGAAGGGCCCACCGTTGTTGCTCAGCGACGCCCATCCGCACATCACCACCATGGCCCCGGCAGACCATGGCAGCACGCGCGCCAGCCGCGCCCGTAGGGCAGGGGAGTGCTCGCTGGCCCTCCACATNNCCCATCGTTAGCAGCGAGACAACGAAGGCCACGATCTCGTCGATCAAGTTGCGCGTTGGGCCGTATGGCGCGGGGAAGGTGGAGGCGGCAACCACGATCAGCGAGAGGATCGGGGCGGCCCAGCCGACCCAGCCCGGCGTCTTCAGCGCCGGCAGGGCACCTGCCGGCGGGATAGCCTCGGACATGGCGCCACTGTAGGGGGCCATAAGCGGCACTACGTCAACCTGGCGGGTGGATCGGTGGTAGGGGATTTCCCTTTTTCTAATACCGGACTCATACCGGCTCTAATACCTGAGCCATTCCGGCCCATGCCGCATGAGAGAAGAAACCAACCGCTGGGCTGATGACCGGCCGCTCGCTGGGACCGAGACTTGTCTCCATGCCTTCGACAGC
>PMHH01000178.1:0-12111 GCA_003156595.1 Acidimicrobiaceae bacterium | reverse complement strand
GCATGGCCGGCCTGGACCGGCCCACGTCGGGGCAGGCCTTCATCGGCGGCCTCGACATCGGTTCCCTGGACGACAGCCGCCTGAGCGTGCTGCGCCGCGACCGGGTCGGGTTCATATTCCAGTCCTTCAACCTCGTGCCTACTCTGACAGCGGGGGAGAACATCACGTTGCCCCTCGACCTGGCCCGGAAAAAAGTGGACAGTTCGTGGTTCGACTACCTCGTGGCCCACCTCGGGATAGGCGACAGACTGTCTCACCGGCCCAACGAGCTGTCAGGTGGTCAACAGCAGCGGGTCGCCTGCGCCCNNGGCCAGCAGCAGCGGGTGGCGGTGGCCCGGGCCTTCGTGAACCGGCCCCTGATCCTGCTGGCCGACGAGCCCACCGGCAACCTTGACTCCAACTCTTCCGCCGAGATGCTCGAGTTCATGCGCACGTCTGTCACCGACTTGGGCCAGTCGATCGTCATGGTCACCCACGACCCTCGCGGCGCCGCCTACGCCGACCGAGTCCTGTTCCTGGCCGACGGCTCCATCGTGGACGAGCTATCAGCGCCCACCGCTGACTCGGTCCTCGAGCGGATACGGAACTTGGGAGCCTGAAGTGAGGAAGATCACCATCAAGGGCCTGCTCGCCCACAAACTCCGCCTGGCTCTGACCGCAATTTCGATCATCCTCGGGGTCACGTTCATCTCCGGGACCTACGTGCTGACTGACACATTGCACAACACCTTCTACGGCCTGATCGGGACCATCTATAAGAACATTGACTTCCAGGTCCGCGGCGTGGCCCAATTCCCGACCAGCAACGCCGCCAACGCGGTGCGTGACCCCCTTCCCGACTCGCTCCTGTCGCCCATCCTCCGCGTTCCCGGCGTCGAAGCCGCCGACGGAGGGGTCTCGGGTTACGCCCAGTTCGTTGCCCCCGACGGCAAGCCCATCGCCAACAACGCTGAGGCTACCCTCGGCATCAGCTTCGATCCCGACTCGAAAATCTCCGAGTTGCGCATCGTCAAGGGCAGCGCGCCCACCTCCTCCCGGGACGTGGTGATGGATGCCGCCACGGCCAAGAAGTACCACTTCAGCGTCGGCCAGCAGGTCCGAGTCCTGACTGACGGCCCGGCGCACAACTTCACCATCTCCGGCATCGCCCAGTACGGCACGGCCAATTCCCTGGCCGGGGTGACCCTCGCCGCCTTCACCCTCCCGACCGCGCAGCAGATCGTCGATGAGGTCGGCCAGTTCGACACCATCAACGTCGTCACTCAACCGGGTGCCGACAAGGTCGACGTCCAGCGGGCCATCGCCAACGTCCTGCCTCCCGGAGTCGAGGTCGTCACCGGTCAGACCGTGCAGAACGAGCAAACCACCTCGATTGACAAGGCCCTGTCCTTCTTCTCCACCGCCCTTCTGGTATTCGCCTTGATCGCCCTCTTCGTCGGCGGTTTCACCATCTTCAACACCTTCTCGATCATCGTTGGCCAGCGCACCCGCGAGCTGGCCCTCCTGCGAGTCGTCGGGGCCACCCGCCGTCAGCTGTTCCGCTCGGTGCTCGCCGAGGCGGCCATAGTCGGGACGGTGTCGTCCGCGATCGGGGTCGGGCTGGGTGTGGTCGCGGCCATCGGCATCGAGGCTCTCCTGCGCGGCTTCGGTATAACGCTGCCGTCGGGGTCGCTCGTGTTCGAAACCCGCACCGTCGTGGTCTGCCTCGCGGTCGGCGTCGGCGTGACCATCATCTCGGCTATCGGCCCGGCCCGGCGCGCCGTTCGCATCCCGCCGATCGCGGCCCTCCGCGAGGGCCAGTCCGAAAGCGACGTCCCCTCCCGGGGCCGCTTCCTATGGGGGGGCGCTCTCGCCGTAGTCGGCACCGCCCTGGTCGGCGCCGGGCTTGCCAAGCCAGCCATCCAACTTGTCGGCCTCGGCGCCGCCAGTCTCTTCGTCGGTGTGGCCATGCTTGCCCCCGCCGTCGCCCGCCCGCTCTCGAGCGCCATCGGCCGCCCCTTGGCGCTGGCCCTGGGCGAGGCCGGCAAACTGGGGCGGGAGAACTCCATGCGCAGCCCCCGCCGCACCGCCCAGACCGCGTCGGCCCTGATGGTCGGCCTGGCCCTGGTATCGGCCATCTCCGTGTATGGGGCGTCGGCGAAAAAGTCGGCCACCAGCAGCGTCGACGACACCGTGACTGCCAATCTGATCGTCACCAACGCCAGCAGCAGCGGTAGCGGGAACTTCAGCGCCGCGGTGACGAGGGTGGTGTCCACCGTTCCTGGAGTGACCGCCTCCACGACGGTCTACGGCGGCCAGTTCGAGATCCGCCAGTCAGTCGAGACCATCCGGGCCGTATCGCCCCAGGACTTGTCCAATACGGTCGTCCTCCATGTGACATCCGGGAGCGAGCAGGCGCTCGGTGCCGGCGATCTGCTCCTTGACTCCACCACGGCCAAGTCCGACGACCTCTCGGTCGGCGACACGGTCCCGGTGAAGTTCGCGTTGACGGGTCCGTCCACGATGCGCATAGGAGGGATCTTCCAGACCAACGTGCTCATCGGCAGCTACCTCGTCAGCGACTCGTTCTTCCTTTCCCACTACCAGGACCCGCTCCCCGGTGGCGTCCTGCTCAAGACCGACAACAACGCCGTGCAGGAGCGAGTCCAGGCTGCGCTGGCGCCCTACCCGAACGTGCAGGTCCAGAGTCGGGCCCAGTTCGACAAGTCGCAGACGGCCAGCGTCAATACGCTCCTCGGGTTGGTGTATGCCCTCCTTGGTTTGGCCGTGATCATCGCCCTGATCGGGATTGTCAACACCCTCATGCTGTCGGTGCTCGAGCGCACCCGGGAGATCGGCCTGCTCCGTGCCGTTGGCATGAAGCGACGCCAGATCCGCACCATGATCCGCTCCGAATCGGTCATCCTCGCCGTCTTCGGCGCCATCATCGGCACCGTCATCGGCACCGGCCTCGGTGTCGCTCTGGTGTCCTCGCTCCGCTCGCAGGGCATAACCGACACCGTGGTGCTGGTATCGAGCCTGCTGCTATTCCTCGTCCTCTCGGCTGTGCTCGGTCTGCTCGCCGCCGGTTGGCCGGCGCGGCGGGCCGCCAAGTTGGATGTCCTGGCCGCCATCGCCGCCGAGTAAGTACGGGCCGAACTCAGGAGGGAATGTTGATCAGGCGAGGTCGAAGCGATCGAGGTTCATGACCTTGTCCCACGCAGCCACGAAGTCATGGACGAACTTCTCCTTCGAGTCGTCAGATGCGTAGACCTCCGAGATGGCTCGGAGCTGGGAGTTCGAACCGAAGACGAGGTCGACGGCGGTACCCGTCCACTTGACCTTGCCCGTGGCGGGATCGTGACCTTCGTACCCATGCTCAGACGAGACGGATGGCTTCCACTCCGTGCTCATGTCGAGCAGGTTCACGAAGAAGTCGTTGCTCAGGGTCCCGGGCCGGTCGGTGAAGACACCCTCTCCTGATTGCCCGAAGTTGGCGTTGAGGGCCCGCATGCCGCCGAGGAGAACAGTCATCTCGGGAGCGGTCAGCGTCAAGAGGTTGGCCCGGTCCAGCAGCAGGGTCTCTGGCGCCAACTTCTCGCCGGCTTGGAGGTAGTTGCGAAACCCGTCGTGGGTCGGTTCGAGCACCGCGAACGACTCCACGTCGGTCTGCTCCTGGGAGGCGTCCGTGCGCCCCGGCGCGAACGGGACCGTGACGTCGTGGCCGGCATCCTTCGCCGCTTGCTCGACCGCCGCGCACCCACCCAGAATGATCAGGTCAGCGAGCGAGACCAAGGTTCCGCCCGACTGTGAGCGGTTGAAGTCCTGTTGGATCTGCTCGAGAGCCTGCAGCACCTTGGCCCGCTCGGCGGGGTCGTTGACCTCCCAGTCCCTTTGCGGCGCCAGGCGAATCCGCGCCCCGTTGGCCCCGCCACGCTTATCGGTGCCGCGGAAGGTGGCTGCCGACGCCCAGGCGGTGGAGACCAGCTGGGCGATAGACAGTCCCGATCCGAGGATCTGACCTTTGAGAGCGGCGATGTCCGCGTCCCCGATCAGCTGATGATCGACCGCGGGGACGGGGTCTTGCCACAGCTGCGGCTCGGGAACCAACGGGCCGAGGTAGCGTGAAACGGGCCCCATGTCGCGGTGCAACAGCTTGTACCACGCCTTGGCAAACGCGTCTGCGAGCTGGTCCAGGTTCTCGTGGAAGCGCGTCGCGATCGGGGCGTAGATCGGATCTACCTTCAGCGCCAGGTCCGTCGTCAGCATCATGGGGGCGTGGCGCTTCGACGCATCATGAGCATCGGGTACGGTGCCCTGGGCCGAGGGATCCTTGGGAGTCCACTGCTGGGCTCCGGCGGGGCTGGTCGTGAGCTCCCAGTCGTACTTGAAGAGGTTGTCGAGGTACCCGTTGTCCCACTTCGTCGGCTCGTTGGTCCAGGCGCCCTCCAGCCCGCTGGTGACCGCGTCGGCGCCCTTGCCGCTGCCGAAGGTGTTGGTCCAGCCCAAGGCTTGGGCTTCGACGGGACAACCCTCGGGTTCGGGACCGATGTACTCGGCGCCGGCTGCCCCATGGCACTTGCCGAAGGTGTGGCCGCCGACGATGAGCGCAACCGTCTCCTCGTCGTCCATCGCCATACGAGCGAAGGTCTCCCGAATGTCCCTGGCGGCAGCCACCGGATCCGGGTTGCCGTTGGGCCCCTCCGGATTGACGTAAATCAGGCCCATCTGCACGGCGCCCAGAGGACCGGAGAGCTCCCGGTCGCCGCTGTAGCGCTCATCTCCGAGCCACGTGTCCTCCGGGCCCCAGAAGATCTCGTCGGGATCCCAGACGTCCTCTCGCCCGAAGCCGAAGCCGAAGGTCTTGAACCCCATCGATTCGAGGGCACAGTTCCCGGCGTAGACGAGCAGATCCGCCCAGGAGATCTTCTGGCCGTACTTCTGCTTGACCGGCCACAGCAACCGGCGCGCCTTGTCGAGGCTGGCGTTGTCCGGCCAACTGTTGAGCGGGGCAAAGCGCTGAGCGCCGCGACCGCCGCCGCCCCGGCCATCGGCGATGCGGTAGGTGCCTGCGGCATGCCACGTCAACCGGATAAAGAGCGGCCCATAGTGGCCGTAGTCGGCCGGCCAGAACTCCTGCGAGGTGGTCATCACCTCGACGATGTCCCGCTTGAGGGCGTCAAGGTCGAGGGTCTTGAAGGCGGCCGCGTAGTTGAAGTCCGCGTCCATCGGAGTGGCTTGGGGCCCGTGCTGTTGCAGCACCGACAGGTCCGGCTGATTCGGCCACCAGTCCTGGTTCGTCCTGGGCTGCTGTGGCTTGGGAGTAGGGGAGGGGATTACTGGGTTTTCGCTTTCGCTGCCGCTTTCAGACACGTGCGTCCTTGTCCTCTCTCGTTACTTCTGATGGCCGTTTGCTTCTAGACGTTGGTTGTCGACGTCGACGATCCGACTGCCGGTCCGACAGATGGGACGGGTGTTTCCAAGCCCACGCTCGGAGCCTAACCCCCACGCTGGAGCAAGTCTAGACTGGGCTCGTGGTCGCGGCGGAGAGGTCAACCGACAAGTGGACCGTCCTCTGTCTCGCCACCCTCGGCGTGGTGATGGTGACGATCAACCAGTCGATCCTGCTGATCTCCCTCCCCGACATGTTCCGGGGGATCCACCTCAACCCGCTCGCCCCCTCCAATGTGTCCTACTTCTTGTGGGTACTCATGGGGTTCCTCCTGGTTACGGCGGTCCTGGTCGTAAGCCTGGGCCGGGTAGGCGACATCTACGGGCGGGCCCGCATGTTCAACCTCGGATTCGCGGTGTTCACCTTTTTTTCCATTCTCCTATCTCTCACCTTCATGACGGGTGTGCCTGGGGTGCTGTGGATCATCGTGATGCGGGTCTTCCAGGGAGTCGGCGGGGCCTTGATCTTCGCCAACTCCAACGCCATCATTACCGACGCCTTTCCGTCAAATGAGCGTGGTCGGGCGATGGGTATCAACGGGGTCGGCGCAGTGAGCGGCTCGTTCCTGGGTCTGATTCTTGGTGGGGTGTTGGCCCCGATCGAATGGCGGTTGGTGTTCCTGGTATCGGTACCCGTCGGGCTGGTTGCAACCGTATGGGGTTACCGGAGTCTCAAGGACAACGGTGTGCGCGTCATGGCCAAGATCGACTGGATTGGCAACGCCACCTTCGCGGTCGGGCTCATCGGCTTGCTGACCGGGATCGTGTACTCCCTGTTGCCCCACGGTGGACATCCGACCGGGTGGACCAACCCTTGGGTCCTGCTCGGTGTGATCGGGGGCGTCGCGACCCTCGGCTTGTTCGTCTGGGTGGAAACGAAGGTGCCGGCACCGATGTTTCACTTGGGGCTGTTCAGAATCCAGGCGTTCGTCATGGGCAACATCGCCGGCCTATTGGCCGCGCTCGGCCGAGGCGGGCTGCAGTTCATGCTGATCATCTGGCTGCAGGGGATATGGCTGCCCCAGCATGGCTACAGCTTTAGCCAGACCCCGCTGTGGGCTGGGATTTACATGATCCCGTTGACCCTCGGGTTCTTCCTCGGCCCGTTCTCCGGCTCCCTTTCGGACCGTTATGGATCAAGGGTGTTGACCAGTGTCGGGTTGACGTTGTCGGGATCGGCCTTCTTGCTGCTGGAGCGGTTGCCGATGAACTTCGGCTACCCCTGGTTCGCGGTGTTGATCTTCCTGTTCGCGGCCGGTATGGGCCTGTTCTTCTCGCCCAACCAGGCCGCCATCATGAATAGCCTCCCACCCGATCAGCGGGGCGGCGGGGCCGGCATGACCATGACGTTCTTCAACTCCGCGACCGTTCTGTCCATGGGCCTCTTCTTCACGATCGTCACGCTCGGTCTGGCCTCCAAGCTGCCTGCCCACATGTTCCGAGGGTTGACAGCCGCCGGTATCAGTCCGGCCGCAGCCCACACGGTGGCCAACGAACCACCCATCGGTAGCCTCTTTTCAGCCTTCCTCGGCTACAACCCCATCCAGGAATTGCTCGGCCCGACCGGCGCCCTGCGCCAACTGCCGCCTCACCAGGTCGCCTACCTGACGAGCCGATCGTTCTTTCCGTCTCTCATCGAGCAACCCTTTGCGTACGGCCTGCACATAGCGCTCGACTTCGCGGCGGGTGCCACCGCCATCGCGGTCCTCGCCTCGGCTTTGATGGGTCGGCGCTACATTCACTCGGAGGAGCCAGAGTTCGATCAGATCGTCGGGCTGGTCGACGAGGCGACCGCCCGCCGGTGACCAACCGGCTCCTGTTGGACCGATGGAATCGGATGCAGTAATTGAAGAGCTGTACGGGCTGACCCCAGCGGAGTTCACCGGCGCCCGAGACCGACATGTGCAGGCGGCCCGTCAGGCCGGGGACCGCCAGCTGGCTGCCGCGGTCAAGGCCTTGCGGAGGCCCTCCGCCGGCGCTTGGGCGATCAACCTGCTGGCCCGCCAACGCGCCGACGACCTGGGCCGCCTGCTCGATCTGGGCGAACGCATGCGGGAGGCCCACGCCGCTCTGTCGGGAGACGAGATCCGCGCCCTGGGCCGCCAGCGTCACCAGCTGGTGTCCGGTCTGGCCCGCGACGCGTCGTTGCTGGCCACTCAGCGCGGCGCCCCCATAAGCGGCTCCGCCGAACGGGAAGTAGTGGGGACCCTAGAAGCTGCTCTCGCCGACCCCGAAGCCGGTGCGGCGGCGCGGAGTGGCCGCTTGCAACGATCGCTGGCCCACTTGGGTTTCGGTCCCGTGGACGTCGATGGCGCGGTAGCCGGCCGTCCCGTCGAGCCCGGCGCCGTGCGACAGGGCTCTGCGACCGAGCGAGTGGAGGGCACCACCGAGCGACCGAACGCCGCGACCGAACAGAGCGGAGCCCGGGATCGATTCCAGGCGGCCGTAACCGACGCCGAGGAGACCGCGGCCTCCGCCGAGGTACAGGCCGATGAGGCCCAAGCAGCTTTTGGGGCGGCTACCGAGTCCACCCGCCAGGCGGCCGCACGAGTCCAAGAGGCGATCCGCCGGATCGAGGAGTTGGAGGAAGACCTTCGGCAGGCCCGTCAGGTCGCCGAAGGCCTCGAGTCAGCCGCGGACGCAGCGACATTGGCAGAGGGACGGGCGCGGCTGGAGATGCAGAGCGCCCGGGACCGGGTTGACCGGTCCCGGGCCGATCTTGAAGCGTTGCGACGCCGGGGCGTCCCCGAGGTGTGATCCGCGGCGCTTATTCCTCACGACGGTGCATCTCCGGCGCCGGTGCTATCGTGCGCGAACCGGTCCCGCGCGGCGCGAACCGGCCACACGAAAGGGCGTTGAGAATGAAGATTCGCCGGCTGGTCGCGGTCATCGGTTCGACGGTCGTGGCGTGCATGGGCCTGACCACGGTGACGGCCAACGCCGCCACGCCAGCGGTCAATCTGTCGCGGCCGCTGATGCTGGCCAAGGGTGGGGCCAAGCCGGTGGCGGGGCCCAACGGCATCTCGGTAAGCTACAGCAGCAACTGGTCCGGGTACGCGGCCCTGCCGAAGACGGCCGGAGACACGTTCACCTCGATCGTCGGTGACTACAACGTGCCCTCGGTGGTGTGCTCCGCCACACCCAACACCTTCTCCTACCACTGGATCGGGCTGGACGGCTGGGCCGACCAGACGGTCGAGCAGGACGGCATTGCCGCCGATTGCAACGGAACTACCGCGCAGTACGCCGCCTGGTTCGAGGTGTACCCGGCCAACTTCAACTTCGACTTCGCAGTCAACCCGGGCGACGCCATCGAGTCCGCCGTTCACTACCTCGGCGACGCCAAATACGAGCTCTCCCTGAAGGACGTCACGACGGGCCGGGGCTTCGATCTCATCCGGGCCTGCGCCGCCTCGGTATGTGAGAACTCCTCGGCGGAGACCATCACCGAGGCCTATTACTACAGCAAGCGTTACGCCGGCACGAGCGACTTCGGCGACGAGCACTACGAGGATGTGACCGTGACTGACAGCGCCGGCAACGTCGGCGGACTCTCCGATCCCAAGGCGTGGAAGACTGGTGAAGGCATCGCCCTCGGGGAGTACGGCGACGTCGACACCACGCCCGGCCCGCTGGCCACCGCCCCTGGGCTGGGTGCCTCCTCCGCGTTCTCGGTGTTCTGGAGCCGCGAGAACTGATGCTCCCGGCTGGTCTGGCCATCGAGTACTCATTCCTTCCCTAGCGCCCGGAGTCGCTGGTCGTTCGGGTCCAGTCCTCGGTTTGGCGATGACGTGGCGTAGCTTGTTGACCCGTGTCAGATGCTTCGTCGGGAGTTCACGCTGCGGCTCGCCTCGGGTTTGGTCAGAACGCCGCCGACTACGAACGCGCCCGCCCGGAGTATCCACCACAGGCAGTCGAGTTCCTCCTTGACAGGTTGGAGTTAGGACCGGGTCGGACGGTGATCGACGTCGGTGCGGGTACTGGCAAGCTCGCCCGTCTCCTGGTGGCGAGCGGAGCGACGGTAATAGGCGTAGAGCCGGTGGAATCGATGCGAAGTCAGTTCGCTCGGGTGCTACCCGACCTGATGATCGTGGACGCCACGGCCGAGCGGCTGCCCTTCGATCCCGACAGCGCGGACGCTATCGTCTGCGCCCAAGCTTTCCACTGGTTTTCGACTACCGCGGTGCTTGAAGAGTTCGCCCGGGTGCTCGGTGCCGGCCGGCCCCTGGGACTGGTATGGAACGTTCGCGATAGATCGGTGCCGTGGGTACGGCAGTTTAGCGAACTGCTTCGGCCATACGAAGGTGACCGTCCCGATCACAACCGTGGTCATTGGCGAGCAGTATTCGACCTTGACGGTCCGTTCACCGCTCTGGAGACCACGTCGTTTGTCCACGAGCAGACAATGACACCGGATCTCCTGGTCGCCAGGGCGGCCTCGATGAGCTTCGTAGGCGCGCTAAATGCCGAAACCAGGACCGAACTCCTGGCCCGTGTCCATAGCTTCGGCGCGGGTCTCGGCAACACATTCCCCATGCCCTTCCGGACTGATGTTCACATCTCCAGGCGAAAGTAACGGCCCGAGTGCTCGGGCGGTGTAGCGGGCCAAGAACGCTGCCGCGACGAGGTGGGCTCTGACCGCGTCCCCTATGATGTCGGCCGTTCACTTCTTCGGTAGCGGTGGTTCGGCCGCGGCAGTACTGATGGCCCGGCATCATTTGCCGTTCCGATTCCGACTGCGGGACCCCCTTGACCGGGTTGACATCCCGGTCGTGGCCGTCCTCGAATGCCTGGCCGGCGCGGCCTGCTTCGCCGTCTCATCGGTGCTCCAGCAACACGCCGCCAGCACCCAGCCGCCGGCTCTGTCTATGCGGCCGGGTTTGATCTTTCGCCTGGCCCGCTCTCGTCGCTGGATGCTGGGCAACCTCATGGACATCGGCGGATTCGCTTTCCAGTTCCTCGCCCTCCGTCGAGCCGCGCTCGCCCTCGTCGAACCGGTCTTCGTCATCGGGCTGGTGTTCTCCATCATCGGCGCCGCTCTGAGCGGCCACCGTCGCCCCACCCGGGGAGAACTATGGTCGTCAGGGGTGGTGGTGGCCGGGCTCGCTCTGTTCATCCTCGCGGCCCGACCCGGCCCGGGGCATCCGCGGGCCAGCACCATGGCGTGGGTCACCCTGTTCGCGGTGACAGCGGTGGTTGTCGGAGTGTCCATTCGCCTCGCCACCGGATCGCCCCGTCGTCGGGCCTTATGCCTCGGGGCTGCGACGGGCATCATATTCGGAGTCACCTCGGCTATCACCGAACGCACCGGTCACCTCCTCTACGGAGGTGTCCTCCACGCCTTGTCCTCTTGGGCTCCGTACACCTTGGCCGCGTTCAGTGTCGTGGGTTTGCTACTCAACCAGAGCGCGTATCAGGCGGGGGACCTCCGTCTCAGCCTGCCGGTGCTCACCGTGCTAGAGCCGATCGTCGCCATCGTTATCGGCCAGGTTCTCTTCGGTGAGCACATCGGCGCCTCGGCCCTGGCCATCTCTGGCGAAGTCACCGGACTGGTCCTCATGAGCGGAGCGGTGTTCGCCCTGGGACGCCTTTCCGTCCCTGCATCCCCCTCTCCCCGCCTACCGCCGATCTCTGATTGCCGCTGATCCGGTCCAACGAACTAGTCGCGCCGATCAGATCGTCTGTAGCTTCTCAAGGTCCAAGAACAAGGAGGAACGAGTCATGCCAGGAATGTGCGAAGGACGCGTGGCCATCGTGACCGGCGCTGGCCGTGGGATCGGGCGCGAATACGCTTTGATGCTGGCGGATCAGGGAGCCAGCGTCGTCGTCAACGACCTCGGCGGCGACCGCGCCGGGACGGGGGCCGACATCAGCCCCGCCCAAGAGGTGGTCGACGACATCAAGGCGAAGGGCGGAGAAGCGGCGGTCAACGGTGCGGACGTGAGCGATTGGAACGCCGCCAAGCAGATGATCGATCAAGCCATCGAATCCTTTGGCGGTCTCGACATCGTGGTCAACAACGCCGGCATCCTGCGCGATCGCATGCTCACCAATATGGCGGAGGAGGAGTGGGACCTGGTGATCAAGGTCCACCTCAAGGGCACTTTCTGTCCGGCCCGCCACGCGGCTGCGTACTGGCGGGAGCGGTCGAAGAGTGGCGAGACCAACGACGCTCGCATCATCAACACCACGTCGGTGTCGGGTATCTACGGCAACATCGGTCAGACCAACTACGGTGCCGCGAAGCAGGGCATCGCGGCCTTTACCTTCATTGCCGCCCTCGAGCTGCAGCGCTATGGAGTGACCGTCAACGCGATCGCGCCGGGCGCGCTGACCCGCCTCACGGAGGATCTCGGCATGGGCCAAGCCAGCGAGGAGGCCAAGGCGACCATGTCGCCCCGGTGGATCGCTCCCCTCTGCACCTGGTTGGCCAGCCCACAGTCCGCCGGCATCACCGGACGGGTGTTCGAGTCGTCGGGGCACATGCTGGCCGTTGCCGAAGGCTGGCACCGAGGGCCCACCGCACCAGCCGTCGATGATCCCGCTGCGGTGGACGAGCTCATGCGGGACCTTCTCAGCCGGACCCGCGCCCCCGCAGGCATGAACGGCAAGGATCTCACCGGATGGGAAGCCCGCTGAGCGGCAGTCACACAAAGTCCCGCGTTCGGACCCCTTGACTCG
>PMHH01000107.1:180-8928 GCA_003156595.1 Acidimicrobiaceae bacterium | reverse complement strand
GGCGTCGTTGAGCAGGTACCGGGTGGGGAAGTTGTCGACGCCGTCGACGATCACGTCGTAGCCGGCGAAGATGTTCATCACGTTGTCGGCACCGAGGCGCACGTCGTAGGTCACCACGTTGACATCCGGGTTGAGGGCCGTGAGGGTCTTCTTGGCCGAGTCGACCTTGCGGTCGCCCACCCGGTCCTGGTTGTGGAGGATCTGGCGCTGCAGGTTGGATTCGTCGACGACGTCCATGTCGATGATGCCGAGCGTGCCGACGCCGGCGGCGGCCAGGTAGAGCGCCGCGGGTGAGCCCAGGCCGCCTGCACCGATCAGCAGCACCTTGGAAGTCAGGAGTTTCGCCTGGCCGGCCACGTCGACCTCGGGGAGAAGCAGATGGCGCTGGTACCGGTTGCGCTGCTCGGGGGTGAGGCTGGCGGGAGCGCTCCAGGGGCGGCCCTCGTCCTTCCACTTGTTGAAGCCGCCCACGACCGAGACCACGTCGGTGTAGCCGAGCTGGCCCAGAGTGTCAGCCGCGAATGCGGACCGGGTACCGCCCGCGCAGTACACCACCACGTGGGCGTCGTGGTTGGTGACGCGACCCTCCACCTGGCTCTCGAGGTGGCCCCGTGGGATGTGGATGGCCCCGGGCAGGGCGCCCTGCTCGTACTCGTCGGGTTCGCGGACATCGAGAACCACGGTGCCGGGCCGATCCAGATCTTCGGCCGCGGCCGAGGTGTCGACCTCGCGGATCCGGGCTTTGGTGTCACGCAATAGGTCGCGGAAGCTCGCCATGAGGTAAATGTTACCGTGCCAGTCGGCATTCAGGGAGGGGCACCCACCGCGTAGCGTCATCACGGTGGACCTCGATTCGGCCATCCGGCGGCGCCGCATGTGCCGCAACTTCCTGAGCCGGCCGGTGCCGCCCGAAGTCCTGGACCGGCTCTTCGAGGGGGCCCGGCGGGCCCCGTCGGCCGGGCGCACCCAGGGTTGGGCGTTCGTGGTGCTGGAGGGGCACGACCAAACCAGTCTGTTCTGGTCGACCGACGCCGATCCGGCGTGGGTGGCCCAGCCGGATCACCCCGGGGTGCTCAACGCCCCGGTGATCGTCCTCCCGTTCTGCAACCGCCAGGCCTACCTGGACCGCTACGCAGCACCCGACAAGGCGGCGGCCGGGCTGGCCACTGAAGAAGCCTGGCCGGCGCCCTATTGGTTGATCGACACCGCCTTCGCCACCATGTTGCTCCTGCTGGGGGCGGTCCAGGAGGGGTTGGGCGCCCTCTTTTTCCGGCTACACGGCGACGCGAACCAGCTGCGCCGGGCGTTCGGCGTCCCCGACGGCTGGGACCCGATCGGGGCGGTGGCACTCGGCTGGCCGGCGCACCAGAACCGACCCACGAGACCGCGGCCGTTGCGGCCCTTCGGAGAGGTAGTGCACCGGGGAGGCTGGTGAGAGCTTTGCGGTGGGCGCTGAGAGGCTACGACGGCTCGACCAACCGGGGCAGGGTCTCGCTGATCGGCTCCCGAACGACGGCCGCCGCCAGCTGGTCGTACGGGGTCGGCTGGGCGTTGACGACGACGACCGTGGCGCCGGCCCGGGCCGCCAGGGGAACCAGGCCCGCGGCCGGATGGACAGTGAGGGTGGACCCCACGGCCAGGAGCAGATCGCAGGCCGCGGCGGCATCTTCGGCCCGCTCCAACACTGCTGCGTCCAGAGACTGACCGAAGCTGATCGTCGCCGACTTGAGCACCCCGCCACAGACCTCACAGTGCGGGTCGGGGTCGCCGGCGCGCACCCGCGCCAGGGCCGGTTCCATCGGGCCCTCCTGTCCGCAGGTCCAGCACCGCACCCGCCACATGGTGCCGTGCAGCTCGTGCACGAGGTCAGGATCGCTCCCCGCCCGTTGGTGCAAGCCGTCGATGTTCTGGGTGACCAGCGCCCGCAGGCGACCTTGCCGTTCCAGTTCGACGAGGGCCAGATGCCCGGGGTTGGCCTGCGCCGTCCACGCCGGTGAGGCCAGGCGGTTCTGCCACGACTGGCGGCGCACCTCGGGGTCGCTGAGGTAATCCCGGAGGGTCGACGTCCGCTCGGCGGCCGGGTCCTTGGTCCAGACGCCCTGAGGGCCGCGGAAGTCGGGGATTCCCGAGTCGGTCGATATCCCGGCCCCGGTCAGGGCAGTGATCCGGCGCGCCGCGAGCACCAACTCCCTGGCAGTCGTGACCCCGTCCACCACAGCCTCAGTGTCGCACGCCAAAATGCTGCCCTACGAAAGCAGCTCGCCTGCCTCCTGCGACGGAGCCGGACCATCGACGTTGACGGTCGGAATGCCATGGCCGCACCGGACCACGACCAGGTGGCTCTCCTCGTCGCTGTCATTGCTTTCCCGGTGGATGGCACCCTTTGGGACGTGAAGGAAGTCTCCGGAAACCGCGGTGATCACCTCCGACCCGCCTGGACCTGAGTCCATGCGCAAGGTTCCTCGAGCGAGGTAGATAGCGGTTTCGTACTCGCCGTGGTGATGCCAGCCGGACGTCATGCCCGGCGCCGTACGGACGAGTCCTGCCCACACGCCCTCCGCCTCGAACGCACGCTCGCGGATCATCCCGGGCGTGGGATCGGCCTCGGTCCGATCGGTCGGCCGCACCACACGCACCCGATCCGATGTGCTCATACCGTGATTCTGCCGCAAATGTCGGGACCCCTTGCAAACTAGGAAAACCACCTGATATACATAGAATACTTCTAGAGAGCTAGAGAGGTGGTAGAGTCATGCAGCCCTTGGTGACCTTCGAGTGCGACACCCTGACCGTGCGACCCTGGCCCGACGAGGTCATCGACTCGCTGGGGTTCGACCCGCGCTCGCCGTACGTGGAGCNNCCGGCTTCGACGCCGCCCCGGACGGATTCGAACTGCCTCTGGGCGAGACCGCCCGGGCTCTCGGGCTCGGCGATCGCGGCGGTCGCAACTCCCCGTTCCTGCGGACGGTCAACCGAATGATCCAGTTTGAGTTGGCCCTGGTGGTCAGCGCCCGTGACGGGGAGCTCGCCGTCCGGCGCCGGCTGCCACCGCTCAGTCGGCGTCAGCTCATCCGGCTCTCCCCCGACCTACAGGCCGCCCACGAACGCTGGCAGGCCGACCAGCTTCGTGAGCCACCGGTTGAGGCCCAGCGCCGAAGGGGCCGGCAGTTGGCCCTCAGCCTGCTGGAGCTCGGTGAGGACCTCGAGGAGGCCGAACGCCAGTTGTTGCGCTGGCGCTACCACCCGGCCCTGGCCCGAGAGGCGGTCGTCTGGGCGGCCGAAGCCCACCGCAGCGCCGAGGCCGCCGAGGCCGCCGCGCTGTAGCCAGTCTTTGTGTGATCCTGGGAGGGACAGAAGGACAGAAGGAGAGGCAACAATGGCTTCAGGGCGCCTGATCTTGCGAGCAACGGTGGGCGGACTCATGTGCGGACACGGACTTCAGAAGCTCAACGGCAGCTTCGGCGGTCCCGGGCTGCAGGCCACGGAGCAGACGATGCGAGCCATCGGGATGGAGCCGGCGAAGCTGCAAGCGTGGGCCGTGGCCTTGAGCGAGACCGTGGGCGGCGGTCTCACCGCCGCCGGTTTTCTCAGCCCACTGGGGCCGGCCATGATCACCGGGACGATGGCCGTGGCGATCAAGAAGGTCCACGCCAAGAACGGCCTGTGGCTCTCCAACCGGGGCTACGAGTACAACCTGATCCTCATCGCCGCCGCCTTCGCGGCGGGGGATGGACCCGGACCGCTTTCGATCGACGGGCTGATCCGCAAGCAGCGCTCCGGGTTGAGATGGGCTATAGCGCAGCTCGCCCTCGGTCTCGGCGTGGCGGCCGTAACCATGGCGGCGGCAGACCGTTTGGCGCCGGCGCAGACCGCACCCGCCGAGGCACCCCACAACGGGTCCGTCAGCTCAGAGTGAGAATTCCGCCCGCTCAGGCGTCCCGACGGACCAGGATGGCCCCGGCGATGACGAGGGTTGCGACCGCGTAAAGGCAGAACACGGCGAAGCCGGTCCACGGCGACAGCTGGGCCACGGCGCCGCTGTGACGGGCTCCGTTCTCGATCAAGGCTTGGCCGGCGTTGCTCGGCAGGAACTTCTGCACTGCGTTCATGGAGCTAGGGAGCAGGCTGGCGACGGCCGGCAGGACGAAGATCAGACCGAATACCGCCGCGATGGCCCCGGCGGTCTTGCGGATGATGGAGCCGAGGCCGAGCGCCAGCAGCCCGAGAACGGCGAGGTAGAGCCCGGTACCGACGACGGTGCGAAGGGCGCCGCGTGAGCCCAGGGAGACGCCAAGGCCGTTGGTCGACAGAATCATCTGGCCGACCAAGAAGGCGATGACGGAGGCTGCGGTCGTGACCACCAGGGTCACACCCGCGAACACCGTCGCTTTGGCGCCCAGCACGGCGAGGCGGTTGGGAACCGCGGCGAGGGTGGCCCGGATCATGCCACTGCTGTATTCGTTGGTGATGACGAGAACGCCGAGGACGGCAATGGCGAGTTGGGCGAGGAAGCTCCCGGTCAGGCTGAACGAGACCGGGTCGAAGCTGGCCTTGTCGCCGGCACTCACATGGGTGTACTGGGCGACGTAGATGGCGCAGATGATCGCGGACAAGCCGATCATCGCCACCACGGCGGCGAAGAGCGTCCAGTACGTCGAGCGGACTGTCCGCAACTTGGTCCACTCGGCGCGGATGATGTCGGGCGCAATCCGCCCGGTGGGCTTCGGGAGCGCCGTTACCAAGGTGCCGGGCATTTGGGTCACGACCATTTCAGGCCACCTTCGCCGTCGGTGGGACAGGGAGGGGCTGCCCGGCGCGGTACTCGACGCTGTCGTGGGTCAACTCCATGTACACCTCTTCGAGAGAGACTTCCTGGGGTGAAAGTTCGTGCAGGATGATTCCGTTCGACCCCGCCAGGTCGCCGATCGCCGCCGCGCTGATCCCACTGACGGCGAGCGCGCCGTCCGCCTCCGGGCGGCTCGACCCACCGTTGGCGCCCACCAAGGTGGCCAGCCGGCTGTCTTGCGGCGACCGGACCCGGACGTAGTTCTGCGAACTGCCGCGAACCAGATCGTCGACGCTGGCCTCCGCCAGCAGCCGGCCCCGGCCGATCACGATGACATGGTCGGCCGTCAAGGCCATCTCGGCCATGAGGTGACTCGAGACGAACACCGTCCGGCCCTCGCTGGCGAGCGACCGCATGAGCGTGCGGATCCATACGATCCCCTCTGGATCGAGCCCGTTGACCGGCTCGTCGAAGATCAGCACTCCCGGGTCTCCCAACAGGGCGGCGCCGATACCAAGACGTTGACCCATGCCGAGCGAGAACAACCCGGCGCGTTTCTTGGCGACGCTGGTCAGCCCGACGATCTCGAGCACCTCCTCGACCCGGCGGCGTCCGATGCCGTTGCTTTGGGCCAGACAGAGCAGGTGGTTGTAGGCACTGCGCCCCTCGTGGACCGCTTTGGCCTCCAGCATGGCCCCGACTTCGAACAGGGGCCGCCGAATTGATGCGTAGGGTCGACCGTCGATGGTCACCGACCCGCCGGTGGGCGTGTCCAAACCCAGAACCATTCGCAATGTCGTTGACTTACCTGCCCCGTTGGGGCCGAGGAAACCGGTCACCCGCCCGGCCTGAACCTCGAAAGAAAGGTCATCGACCGCCACCGTCGATCCATAACGCTTCGCGAGTCCGCGCGCTTCGATCATGAGCAACATCTCCAAATCTGCTTAGCCGTAGGCCACCAGGGTCCGGAGCCATGCTCCAAGAGGCTGCCCAAAGCTGCGAAGCAGAGTCCGACACGGTCGGGGGTCTTCGCCGCGTCAAGTGCACACTACCCCACGGAGAGACGTCTTCCCCCCAGAACCGCCCAAAGGGCGCAAATACCGCGCCTGGAGTGGGCAGGCCTGGTAAGCCAAAGTCCCAATGGGGTTGGGTGACCGTAGGCTGGCAAGGTGGATGCGCCCGGACCCAACCTCCCGCCCGGTCAGGCCGTGGACCTGCCTGGACGGGGCCAGACCTGGGTCTACGACACCGGTCCCACCCCCGACGGCGCCAACCCCGCCCTGGTCCGGCCCGCGCTCGTCCTCTTGCACGGCTGGACGTCAACCGCCGCCCTCAACTGGTTCCGCTGCATGCCAGCCCTGGCGCGGGAATATCGGGTGGTGGCGCTCGACCACCGGGGCCACGGCCGCGGCATCCGCAGCCGGCGGCCCTTTCGCCTGGAGGACTGTGCCGACGACGTGGCCGCCCTGGTCGAGGTGCTCGGCTGCGGCCCGGTAACGACCGTCGGGTACTCCATGGGCGGCCCCATCGCCCAGCTGCTGTGGCAGCGCCATCCCGAGATCGTCGACGGACTGGTTCTGTGCGCCACGGCGGCGCGCTTCTCGACCCGGCCGGAGTTCAACGGTCCGGTCGGAGTTCTCGGCTACGGCATGGCGATGGCATTGGCGGGCGTTCCCGCCAACCTGCGCCGCCAAGGCTTCAGCCTGCTGGTCCGCAATCGGGCGGCCGAGACCGGTGCCGCGCCGTGGGCGATCGAAGAGTGGGAGCGCAACGATCCGGCCGCCCTATTGCAAGCCGGCCTCGCCCTCAGCCGCTTCGACTCAACCGGATGGATTGGCGGGATCGACGTGCGGACGTCCGTGGTCGTCACCACGCTCGATGTCACCGTACCCCCGAGCCGGCAGTGGCATCTGGCTCAGTCCATACCGGACGCACGAGGGTTTCCCGTGGCAGGTGATCACCGGGCGTGCGTGGATCAGGCCCGGGTCTTCGTACCCACCTTGCTGGCCGCCTGCCGGGCCGCCCAGCGGACGCCGGCGGCTACCTGAGGGTGGGGTTTCTGGTGGCGGGGGGCTCGGCCAGGGCCGCCTCCACCGCTCGGGCCGCGGCTATCACCGCGGACGAATACAGCCGACCGGGCTGGCGGGTGGTCCGCTCGATGGGACCGGAGACCGATACGGCGGCGATGACCTGCCCGTCGACCAGCACCGGGGCGCTGACGGACGCTACGCCTCGTTCCCGCTCCTCCACGCTTTGGGCCCACCCCCGTTGCAGCACCTCGGCGCGGCCGGCCAACACCTTGGCTGCCGATCCTTTGTCCATGGGCAAGGCCGCGCCGAGGGCCACGATGGTGCGAAGGCTGTGGGGCGACTCGAGCGAGACCAGGCACACCCGGGTATCACCCGAGCGGACATAGAGCTGGGCGCTCTCGCCCGTTCGATCCCGCAACTCGGTCAAAACCGGGCCGGCCGCGTCGACGAGCGAGTGACCGATGCGCCCGCCGGCGGCCCGACCGAGTCGCACCAAGGCCGGACCCAGCACGAAACGCCCTGTTTCGTCGCGGCCCACCAGCCGGTGGCGCTCCAGCGCGGTAGCCAGGCGGTGAGCGGTGGCACGGGGCAACGAGGTGGCGCCGGCGAGATCCTGAAGCGATTGAGGCCCGGCTTCGAGCAGACACAAGATGCCGACGGCCTTGTCCAGCACTCCGACACCGCTTACACTCTCTCCCATAACTCGGGAATCTATCTCAGAATGTGGGAACAAGCTATGACCGAACCGAGCACGCTGGCCGACAAGGTGTGGGAGCGTCACCTGGTCCACCGGGCCATCGACGAGCCGGATCTGCTGTATGTCGACCTCCACCTTGTTCACGAGGTGACTTCACCCCAGGCGTTCGACGGGCTGCGGCTCGCCGGCCGGGTGGTCCGGCGACCGGACCTGACTGTCGCGACGATGGATCACAACGTGCCGACGACCGCGTTGGACGAACCCATCAAGGATCCGATCTCAGCCCGCCAGATGGAGGTCTTGGCGACAAACTGCGAGGAGTTTGGAATCCGGCTGTTCGCGATGGGTGACGCCCACCAGGGCATCGTGCACATCATCGGCCCCGAGCTGGGCCTGACCCAACCGGGCATGACGATCGTGTGCGGAGACAGCCACACCTCCACCCATGGGGCGTTCGGCGCTCTCGCCTTCGGGATCGGCACCAGCGAAGTCGAGCATGTGCTCGCCACCCAGACGCTCCCCCAGCGACGGCCGAAGACCATGGCGGTCAACGTGGACGGCGAGCTCACCGCGGGTGTCAGCGCGAAGGATCTGGTCCTGGCCGTCATCGGGACCATTGGGACCGGCGGAGGCATGGGTCACGTCATCGAGTACCGCGGCCCGGCTGTTCGCGGGCTCAGCATGGAGGGCCGGATGACGGTGTGCAACATGTCCATCGAAGCAGGCGCCCGGGCCGGAATGGTGGCCCCGGACGACGCCACGTTCGCCTACCTGGAGGGCCGCCCGCACAGCCCCTCGGGTCGGGACTGGGAAGGCGCCCTGGATGACTGGCGCTCGCTTGGCACCGACGAGGGGGCCAGCTTCGACCGCGAAATCGCCATCGACGCCGCCGCGCTCACACCGTACGTCTCGTGGGGGACGAATCCGGCCCAGGTCGTCCCCATCGGGGGAGCCGTTCCCGCCCCGGACCAGTTCGACGACCCCGCCGCGAGGGAGGCCGCCGAACGCGCCCTCGCGTACATGGGTCTCGCTGCCGGCACCGCGGTACGCGACATCCGCGTTGACACGGTCTTCATTGGGTCGTGCACCAACGGCCGCATCGAGGACCTCCGCGCCGCCGCGAGCGTGCTGGAAGGCCGGCGCGTCGCCCCCTCGATTCGAGCCCTGGTCGTCCCGGGGTCGGGACAGGTCAAGGCTCAGGCCGAAGCGGAGGGCCTGGATCGAGTGTTTACCTC
>PMHH01000107.1:0-175 GCA_003156595.1 Acidimicrobiaceae bacterium | reverse complement strand
CGCCGCGGCCACCGCCGTGGCCGGACATCTCGCCGCTCCGGCCGACCTCGACAAGGGAGACAGCTGATGGATGCCGTCCGGGTGGTGTCAGGGACAGCGGTTCCCCTCGACCGGTCCGATGTGGACACCGATCAGATCATCCCGAGTGACTGGCTCAAGCGGGTCGAGCGCACCG
>PMHH01000144.1 GCA_003156595.1 Acidimicrobiaceae bacterium | reverse complement strand
CGCCATGGCTCGCACAGCCGATCACGCCACGATCATCTGCGGCGGGGGTCCGCATCAGACCAGACAAACTTGTGGGCGCGATTGGCTTCTTGGGCGCGTTTGACCCTGCCACAGCTGGTCCAACGCGCCCAACAAGCAAAACGCGTCCGGAGCGGCGCAGAGGCCGGCGTGGAGCCCGAGTTGGGTGCGGTTGGCCGAGTTTNNGGGTGGGCTGAGCCATGGAATCTAGGGCTACGCACACCCAAGTCGGCCAACCGCACCCAAGACATCGCGCTCCCACGCCAACCTCAGCCCTACCCCGGCTGGGCTGAAGATGACTCCCCCTTGCGCTGACGACGTCGATGTGCGAAAGTTCCCGAGAGGCTATGAGACGCAGGCTTCTGGCACTCGGCGGAGCAACGATGCTGGCGGTAGCGGCGTGTTCGAGCGGAACGCACCAAGCGTCCCCCACGACCACCCAGCCCCCGCCATCGACCACCGCGGCCCCCAACCCCGATGTCATTCCCCCAGTGATCACCGTCGCCTACGTGAATGCTGTGCTCGCCGTCTTGAACCACATCTATGGGAACGCGACAAGAACGTTGCGTGCCACACACGAGGTCAATGCTGACGTGAAGGCGGACCTTCGCGCGATCTTCAACGATCCGCTCTACAGCCAGCAGGTTGAAGGCGCCACCCTGAGTCTGCAAGGCGCCATCAACAATGTGCGCCCCACCGCGGGCGACGGTTTGACGGTCGTAAAAAGCTTGATCACTGCTTCACCCGTCTGCATCTTCGTCGAGACGACTACGACGCTCTCCGCCGTTCTCGTTCATACGACACCGACTGCCGCGTCGGAGTACTACGAACTGGCGCCGAAGCAGCACGGCTCGGATCCGGGGGATCTGAACCCGACTCCCTGGTCCTTCGCGTTCAACGTTGCCTACCTGACGCCAACGAAGGTCCAGAGCCAATGCGCCGCCTAGCGTTTGCGTTCTTCCTCTGCGCTTCCTTGTTACCAGCGCCAGCCGCCTGGGCGAGTTCTGGATCGACGGGTGGTTGCACGAGTTCGCGATTCGGTGGAAGCATCGTCTGTGACGGCGAAATCGTGCTGACTCTGCCAGGGACAACTACAGCGCCCCCGCCCCCACCCAACCCCGCCGGCCCAGCACAGGCGGCCCCAACGACACCACCTCCGACGCTGGTGCCGTATCTCGTTAGCGGGCCAGACGGCCTGTGCATGTCCGAAGGTCCGGCGGACAACGCCAACCTGCCGATCGAGATGTATTTGGACACCGGGTCAGTGGCCCCCTGCCCGGCGGTAGCGGCCGGGCAGGCGCCGGCGCCGGCCCCGGTCAACCCGGTGGACTTCGCGGTGCAGTTCTGGCAGACCATCCCCCTGCCGGTTCCTCGGCCGACCATCCCGCCTGGGTATGCCATTACAGGCAAGCCGGCCTATCTGGTTACCAACGGCACGCTCGCGCCGGCGCCCTATCGACGGGCCACGCCGCTCGGCCCACTAACCATTGTCGCCCATGGGAGCTACCGGGTCGACTGGGGAGACAGCACCTCGCCCACCTGGACCGGGCCGTTTGAGAGCGAGGGCCTGGCCTATCCCAACGGCAACATCTTTCACACCTATGACAACGCCGGCACCGTGACCGTGACCGTGCAGGAGGTCTGGACGGCCACCTGGTCTCTCGGTGCGGCTACGGGCACGCTCGAAGCGCTGCACACCACTGCCACCATCGCCGGCTTCCCGGTCCGCCAGATCCAGGCTGTCATCACGGGCTGAGTGAGCGCGTCTGGCCAGCCGGTCGACATGGCGAGCAAGCTGCGGCCGGTCCGCTCCCAGTGGGTGGGCCTCGCTGTCTTGCTGCTTTTCACCGTCGCCGTCAACCTGTGGTGGATCGCCGCCCACCGGCGCGGCTTGCCCTTCGACATTGACGAGGCTGGGTACCTGCAGCGGGCCGTACGTGACGCCGACGCCCTCCGTGCCGGCGGCCTGGGTCAACTCCGTGTCGACCGTGCGCCAGCCCGACCCGCAGACGCCACTGCTGACCGTCTTCGCCGGCGGGTTCCGTTGGGCCACCGGTGCCGGCCCATACCGCCTGCTCGCAGTCGAGCAGGTCTTCTACGTGGTGGCAGTTTGGGCCACCTATTGGGGTGCCCGCCGCTTGGCGAACCGCAACTGGAGCCTGGTCGCGGCAGTCATGGTGGCCGCCCTTCCGGGCGTAGTGGACTCGAGCCGAGAGTTCGCCTTTGCTCTCCCTGCCGCCGCCATGATCGCCTCGGTATGGCTGTTCGTATTGGGCGCCTTCTTGGTGCTGTCGAGCACTCGCAACATCGGGTCTTCGTTCGAGCTACCAGTTCTACCTGCGGTGATCATCCTGGCCACTTACGCCGCGAGCCGGGCGGCGACTCGGGTCCGGCCCCACCTTGGCCGTCGTGTGCCTGACTACGGCGGCCCTGTCGTTCGCCAACCTCTCTGACGTGCTTCCTGACGCCTCGACATCTGCCGTCAGCGTCTCGTTGGGTCCGGCCCGCGCGGTCGTCTTCGACGGGCGCGGCTCGCTGCTCACCTACGCGACAGTGACGGGCGGTGGCTGCCAGACCGGTCGATCCTGCGACTCGTCCCGAACGACGAGGGGGGAGATCAGCTACCTGCGTCAGTGGCTGGCGCCCAGCCAGAAGATGGCCTCGTTCCTGCACGGCTACGCGGCCCAGCGCGGGTTCGGACCGGTCGTGTTCTTTGCCGTTCAGGATCCGTTCTTCAACACGAACACGGTTGACCTGGCCTACCAGCTCGCCTTCGCCCAGGACTTGCCTACCGGTTTGCTCCGGACCCCCGCAGAGGCAGGCGCGACTGCCAGCGAACAGCTGGCGGACCCGGCGTTCTGGCGTCCGAACTTTGTCATTACCGGCCCGCCCTCCGCCATCGCGGCCGCCCGAGCCTTCTCCCCTCTGCTCAGCGAGACGGCCGCGATCGCAGCCGTCAAAGCCGAGGGCTTCGCGCCTGTTGCTCAGATCCTGCTCCCTGACGATCGGGTCATGACCGTCTGGTGGGAGGCCCGGGGGCCCGTGATCAACGAGCAGGCGTGAATTCGCTCCGTCGTCGCTCGGCCGGTACCGCCTCTTGTAGCCTTCCCCGTCAACCAAGTTTCGTGAGGGGTAAGCGTTGGTAGACCCGTCCGCACGCCGAAGATCCGATCTATTGCCGATCACCGGACAGCCGGCTGCCGCGGTGGGACGCGTCTTGGTCCTCGGTGGTACCGGGTTCATCGGCTCGCAGGTAGTTCAAGCCTTTGTGGGACTCGGCTCAGCGGTCAGGACGGTCGCTCGGCGACCACCGTCGGGCAGTTGGGCGCAAGGGCTGGCCGGTGTCGAGGTCGTGCTCGGTCCGGTCGAGAATCCGGCGATTCTTGGTCGGGCCCTGGAGGACGTCGACTGGGTGGTCGACGCCGTCGGCTGTCCCCCGCCGGCCGCATCCACAGACGACTTCGACGCCACCGCGGCGAGTGTCCGAGGGCTCGTCGCGGTACTGGAAGCATTGCGGGCCCGCCCCGGGGTCGGGCTGACTTTCTTCTCGTCAGGTGGAGCCGTCTACGGCAACGTACCCCACCTACCGGCAAGCGAGGAGAGCCGGTGCCGTCCGATCTCTGCCTACGGGCTCTCCAAACTGATGGCGGAGAGTTCCATTGCGGCCTACTCGGCCCGGTACGACGTTCCGGCGCGCGTCCTCCGGGTCTCCAATGCCTACGGTCCGCGGCAGAACGCCGCCAATGGCCAGGGCGTGGTTGCGGCCTTCCTGCACGCCGCGGCCTACGGTGACCCCGTCGCGTTGTTCGATGGGGGACGGGCGTTGCGCGACTTCGTCCATGTCGCTGATGTGGCTCGCGCCGTTGTCACCCTGCGCCCAAGTCTGGGCGAACCGCAGATCGTCAACGTGGGGGGCGGCACCGGTTACGCGGTCTGGCAGGTCCTCGAGATCGTTGAGCGGCTGACCGGGGTCCAACTCACGATCGATCGGCTTCCGCCGCGCCCCACCGACGTCGACTCCATCGTGCTGGACCTGTCCCGGTTGGCGGCGCTGATGCCCTGGCGCCCCCGCGACCTCGAGACCGGGATCGCCCAAACATGGCTGGAGTATCTGGCTCACGCTCCCGGAGCGCCGGCGAAACTCCCCGCATGAGGACCTGGAGTAGTCGGGCGCGCCGCTACTACGACGAGTTCGTACGTTCCGACCGTTGGCGGCGACTGATCGACGGAAGCCGGCCTTCGGAGGTACTCGTCGGCGAGCGACCCCAGCCCCTCTTGCTCAGGGGCCAAGTCGACGAACCGGCCCCCGGGGCGCTCGTGCCGAGAACCCAAGTCACCGTCCGGGGCTGGAGCGCATGGGGGCAACAGCCGGCGCTCGCCGCCGCCGTGCGGGTCAATGGTGTCCTGGTCGGCGTTGCCGTCGTGGGCTCCGAACCCCGCCCCGATGTCGCCGAGGCACTGACAAACCCCAGCCTCGTTGGCGCCGGATGGCGGCTCGAGGCCGATCTCAGCGGGCTCGGCGACCAGAACATCGCAGAGCTGACGGTGTCCATCTGGGCCGATCTGGCAGCCCCGCCCGTCGAGCTCGATCCGATCGCGATCCGGTTGCACGACGACCCCGCCCCAACCGTCGACGAATCGGAGCCCCCGGAGTTCACCGGCTATCTCGACCTCCCCAGACCGGATGATCCGGTCAGCCCCGTGGCCTTCAGGGTCGAGGGCTGGGCCCTGCATCGGACGGACCCGATCAGCAGCATCGACGTGTTGATCAACGGTCGCCGGGTAGGGCGGGCCCGCACCGGAATCGTCCGGCCGGACGTTACGACCGTGCATCCCCAACCAGAAGCCGGGATCAGTGGGTTCGAGTTCTGGGCTGACTTGGCCGTGGTGCCCACCACCACGTCGCACCTGAAACTGCAGCTGGTCGCCCGAACCTCCCAGGGTCGGCCCCAGGTCGTGCTCGAACGCACCTGCGCGGTCGCCGACGCCGATGTAGCTGTCCAACGGTCCAGCCGAGATGCGGTCCTGGAGGTGCGCCGGCGCCGCATCGCGTCACTGTCTAGTCGACCCCGTGTGGATGGTCTCGATCTCGTCGTGTTCACTCACCAGCTCGGCTATGGCGGCGCCCAACTGTGGCTGGACGAGGTGCTGGGCCGATCCGGTGCAGGGACGGACTTCGCGTGTACGGTAATCGCAAGCGGCGATGGACCCCTACGCGACTCACTCGAACGACGAGGCATCCCGGTCCACGTGACGCCTCGTTGTCCGGTTGACGACATAGAGGCGTATGAGGGCCGGATCACCGAGCTGACCGCGTTGGTCCAGAGCGGCGGCCACAACGCCGCACTGGTCAACACGGTTTCCTGCTTCATCGGTGCAGATGTCACGACTCGCCTCGGGCTGCCGACGGTGTGGGCCATCCACGAGAGTCTGCCACCCAAGGTGTTCTTGATCGCGGCGCACCTCGAGCGCCCCGACTCCGCGGTATGGGACGCGATCAAGAGGGGATTGGCGTCCGCCGATGCGCTGATCTTCGAGGCCGAGGCGACCCGACAGTTGTATGCCCCATGGGCAGGGGCGGACCGCGCCATTGTCGTTCCCTACGGCGTCGACACCCGAACCATCGAGGCGTACTGCGAGCAGGTGTCCCGAGCCGCGGCGAGAGCCGACAGCTCCATTCCCGATGACGCCAAAGTGCTACTCGTCATGGGCACGATCGAGCCCCGAAAGGCACAGACCCTGATCGCACAAGCGTTCGCGCTCATCCAGGGTGACTATTCCAATTGGACGCTGGTCTTCGTAGGCGACTCCGAAACGCCGTACTCCGCCGGGCTCAAGGACTACCTTCAGCTGGTGGGCCTCGAGGACCATTCGAGAGTCGTACCTGTCGTCGAGGACACCTACCGCTGGTACCGGGCTGCTGACGTCCTCCTGTCGGCGTCGGACATGGAGTCGCTGCCCCGCTCGGCGCTCGAAGCCATGTGCTTCGGGGTCCCGGTCTTGTCGACCTCGGTCTTCGGCCTGCCCGAGCTTCTGGAGGACGGGACGACTGGGTTCCTCTTCGAAGCGAACGATCTCGACGCGGCGGTCGCGGCATTGCGTCGCGTGCTCGGCCTCGACCCAGCGCAGCTGGCCGCTATCGGTCAAAACGGTCGCCGTCTTGTCGTCGACCGCTACGACTCCGCGGGGTACGTTGCCGACTGCATGGCGCTCCTCGATGGTTTCTCGCACGACCGGGAACTCACGCCGAAGGAGATCCTGGCGCAACATGGGCGTGTCGCCCTGCGAACCGAGCAACCCTCGGCAGCTGGATGACCGATCCCAGCCCGACGGGCAGCCCGACCAGCAGCTTGGAGAATCGCCTCCACCAGCTCGAGGCGACGGTCGCCGCCCTCGAGAGCACGCTGGTTGGTCACGCCGATTGGATCGCCGATCTCCAGCGAGACGTGATCAGCGGTACGCAGGAAATTCCCGGTTTGACGCAAAACATCGCGTCCCACACCGAGTGGCTCACGACGCTAGAACGATGGGTCAGCTCGTGTGTAAAGACCCTGGCCAACTTCGGTGCCCAGCCGCTGGACCATGCCGAGCCCAGCGCATCGGGGACCTTGGACGTCTCCGGGTCGCTCATGGCGCGCCTCGAAGTCTCGACTGTCATGGACTGGATCGCAGCCATCGCCGAAGTGCCCGAGGGCCCGTTGGTGTCCGTCACCATCGCGACCCGCGATCGACCCGAACTGCTCCGACGTGCCATCGATTCGGTGCAACGCCAGAGCTACCAGTACTTCGAGCTGGTGGTGATGGACGACTCCGACTCCGAAGACACTCAACACTTGCTGGTCACGATCGACGACAACCGGCTCCGGGTGGTCCGCACGCCGGCCCGCCGCGGGGCAGGGGCCGCATACAATCTCGGCCTCGAAACCGCGACCGGCGACATCATCGCATTCCTCGACGACGACAACGTGATGCACACTGAGTGGCTCCGCAGCGTCGTTTGGGCCTTCTCCTCATTCCCGGACGTCGACGCGCTCTACGGGGCGCGCACCAACGAGGATCCCGGGGCTCAGCACGGGGCCCGGTCCGGGCTCCTCCCGACGCTCGAGTTCGCACGCTACGACCGCTCCCGCCACGAGCGCGCCAACTACATCGATCGGAACACCATCGCGTTCCGATCCTTCCTGCAGGACGTCCGCTACGACGAGTCGCTCCGCGCCGCGTTCGACTGGGACCACTCTTTGCGCGTATTCGCCCGGGCCGAACCTTTGGCTTTGCCCGCGCTGGCCTGTTACTACCGCACCGTCCTGGCCGGCCGGGTCAGCGACATACCGGACCAGGGTGAGTCGGTACGACGGGTCCGGTCTCGGGTCCACACCTCCCGGCCGCTTCGGGTCCTCGTGCACACGGCCATGTACCCGGTCATGTCGGAGACGTACATCGGCGAAGACATCGACGCCTTGCAACAGGCCGGCGCCGTCGTGACCGTCTCGGCAATACAGGAGGCGGTCTCCCGCGCCGAAGGGGTGCCTCCCTCCCGCCTCGACGTGGATGCGGTCATCGAAGAGACCAAACCTGACGTGGTCCTCATGCACTGGGCGACCCACGCCGAGGGCGAGCTGCCCCGGATGGAGAGCCACGATCAACCCTTTGCCTGTCGAGTGCACTCCTTTGATGTAGACCACGAGCGAGTGCAGCGCCTCCTGGAACATCCGTTGTGCGTCGCCGTCTTCGCTCACCCCCACCACGTCGCCCGGTTGCCAGAAGGGGTCCAACCCCTGATTCCCACAGTGAATCCCATGACGGTCATTCCTCAGAGCCCCGACGAGCGCGGCCTGATCCTCTCTCTGTCTGCCGGTCTGACCAAGAAGGAGTTCGGCTTCCTGATCGACGCCCTGGCCGGGATGCCGGAACTCGAGCGCATGATTATCCTGGCCCGGTCCAACGGGCTCGAGGAGCTGCCCGCCGAGGTCGAACGTCTCGCGGCCGACGCCGACCCGTCGATCGCCGTGCGCGTCAACGTACCGCGCCCCCAGGCCTTGGCGGCCATGGCCCGGGCATCGGTGCTCATCTACACCCTGGCACCCGAGGCGATCATGGGCTACCCCATGTCCATCGTCGAGGCCATGCTCTGCGGGACCATCGTGGTCGCCCCCGATCGACCCGAGGCCCATGCCATTGTGGGCCCGCATCTGCGTTCCTTCCGAGACGCCGGCGACATCGTCCGCCACGTCCGCGAGGTGGCACGCGGCGGCCCGGAAGTGGCGACAGCACGCCGGGAGTTGGTCCACCTGGCGCAGCGACACCGGAACCCAACGGAACTGCGCCGCCTCCACGACGCACTGCGCGACCGGCTCACGGACTGGCGGCTCCAGAGGGTTTAGGTCACCACGGCGCGGCCCAGGAAGGCCGCCAGCTCATCGGCCGGCGGTCGGCCAGACGGGCAGGGCTGTTCTTCGCCGAATGGCCGGCCAGACCCACGAAACGAGTCGCTCATGCGCATCCGGGCCGCCTCCAGCGCTATTGCGGCCAACTCTGGATCCAGGTCAGTCGATTGACCGGTCGCTTTGGCCAGGTCCCAGGCGTGGGTGAAGACGTCGCTGGTCCGCAACCCGATGAAACCGGCGCCGGGCATGGTGGCAAACGGCAGCTCGAACCCGCGCGTCAGGCCATCGGGCGCCTCGAACACGGCCTGGGCGCCTGCCGCTGACTCGGCATGGGCGGGTGCGAGGCCAGCCGGCAACGACTGTGGCTGCGTGCCGGCCAATTCTTGAACCCATTGGTTGCCGCCAATCACATGTTCGATTACCCCCTTGGCGTCCCACTCGCTACAAGGTGACGGATTCCCCAGCTGGTCAGGCTGCACCTTGGCCAGCACCTCGGCGAACACGTCTTGGGCACGGCGGTGGGCGACAAGTTGATCCATCAAATCCCTCCCGGGTTACGGTCCAGCCGAACATCAACGCTGTGAGTATGCCCAGTCTGACGACCAGATTGCGATGGCGGTTTGCGCGGCCCCACCCGCCAGGAGAAGAGTAACCGCACCGGCAGCCGCCGGCGTCACACCGGCAGGCGTCGCCGCCACACGGGGAGGGACCCACCCATCATGGATTGGCCGCTTCGTTTCGGCATCTTTCTGGCCCCGTTCCAACCCGCCGGCCAGAACCCCACTCTCGCCCTGGAGCGGGACCTCGAGCTGATCGTGCGTCTCGACGAGCTGGGCTACGACGAGGCCTGGATCGGGGAACACCACTCGGCGGGGTTCGAGATCATCACCTCGCCGGAGGTCTTCATCGCGGTGGCCTCGCAGCGCACCAAACACATCCGTCTCGGCACCGGCGTCAGTTCCCTCCCCTACCACCATCCGCTGATGCTCGCCGACCGCATGGTCCTGCTCGACCACCTCACCCGGGGTCGCATCATGCTCGGGGTCGGTCCCGGCGCCCTACCGTCGGACGCCTTCATGATGGGCATCGACCCGGGCCGCCAACGGAAGATGATGGAGGAGTCGCTGGAGGCCATCTTGGCCCTGTTGACCAGCGAGGAGCCAGTCAACATAACGACCGACTGGTTTACCCTGCGCGACGCCCGTCTCCAGTTGCGGCCCTACACCCACCCGCGTTTCGAGGTGGCCGTGGCCGCCCAGGTCTCGCCGGCCGGACCCAGGGCGGCGGGCCGTTTCGGCCTGGCGCTGCTGTCCCTGGGCGCCACCACCGCCGGCGGTTTCGACGTGCTCGGCGCCCACTGGGAGACAGCCGAGCAACGAGCCAGCCAGTTCGGCACCTCGGTCGACCGCCGGGCTTGGCGTCTCGTCGGACCCATGCACATCGCCGAAACTGAGGCCCAGGCTCGCAAGGAGGTCGAGCACGGCCTGGCCGAATGGATCCGTTACTTCCAGGAAGTGGCCGCCCTGCCGATCGTCCCGCCCACCGCCGACCACGACTCCTTGGTCGACGCCATGAACGCGTCCGGCATCGCCGTCGTCGGCACGCCAGAGATGGCGATCGCCCAGATCCAGCGGCTCGTCGACCAGTCAGGCGGGTTCGGCACCTACCTGTTCATGGGTCACGAATGGGCCGACCGCCAAGCCACCCTGGCGTCCTACGAGCGGTTCGCGCGGGAGGTCATGCCGGCGTTCCAGGGCTCGGCGGAGCGGACGGTTCGCTCGCGGGATTGGGCCGCCAAGAATCGTCCCGAGTTTATGTCCGCCGCCATCAACGCCATCGGGAAGGCCATCACCGACCATCAAGCGGAAAAAGAGGCGGCCGCCGCGCCCGAGACCGCCGCCACGACCAACTGACGCCAACCGGCCAGGAGACCGCACACCCATGCCTTTGCTAAACCGGAACGGAACCAACATCTACTACGAGGTGGCTGGGCCGGAGGGCGGCCGAACGCCCCTGCTCCTGACCCACGGTTACTCGGCCAGCGGGCAGATGTGGGCCGGCAACCTGCCGGCCCTCACCAACGAGCGGCGGTGGATCACGTGGGACATTCGCGGCCACGGCCGCAGCGACACGCCGGATGATCCGTCGCAGTACTCCGAAGCCCTGTCGGTCGAGGACATGGCCGCCCTGATCGATCTGGTGGGAGCGGAGCAGGCGGTTATCGGAGGGCTGTCATTGGGCGGGTACCTGTCGCTGGCGTTCCACCTCCGCTACCCCGAGCGCGTCGCGGCGTTGGTGCTGTGCGACACCGGGCCGGGCTATCGACGCGACGAGCCGCGCGCCGGGTGGAACGCCATGGTCGAGCGCACCGCTGACAACTTCGAGCAGCGCGGCCTCGACGGCCTCGCCAGCAGCGCCGAGGTGGTCGCATCACAGCATCGCAGCGCCACCGGCCTGGCCCGAGCGGCGCGCGGGATCCTGGCCCAACACGACGCTCGGGTCATCGACTCGCTACCGACCATCCTGGTGCCCACGCTCGTGCTCGTCGGTGCGGACGACGCTCCGTTCCTCGGCGCCGCGGACGTCATGGCCGCCAAGATCCCACGGGCGACCAAGGTTGTCCTTGCCGGCGCCGGCCACGCCGCCAACATCGACCAGCCCGAGGCGTTCGATCAGGCCCTGCTGGCGTTCCTCGATTCGCTCTGAGGCAGTGGCGGCCGGGCCGCGGACCCGGCCGAGGCCGGTGGCGAGGCGCGCCCCCTAGCGCGGCACCTTCGACCAGGGCAGGTCCTTGTCGACCCGAACGTCGCCGGGCAGGCCGAGGACGCGCTCGCCGAGAATGTTGCGCTGGATCTCCGAGGTGCCACCCTCGATCGAGTTCGCCCTGGAGCGCAGGAACATCTTGCGCGCCGAACCGGGGGGCCCGGTCAGGCCGAGGCTGTCGGCCCGCTTCATCTCGTAGTCATAGTCCACGAGGCCGGCCGGTCCGAGGAGATCCAGGCAGTACTCGTAGATGCGCTTGTTGACCTCGGCGAACATCAGCTTGGCGATGGAACCCTCGGCACCCGGGTTGCCCGCCTTGCGGTTCTGAGAGGCCCGGATGTTGGTGAGACGCAGCGCCTCCATCTCGCACCACAGTTGCATGAGCCGGTCGCGACCGACGACCGTGCTGCGGTCAGCGGGACGGCCACCCGCGACCTGCTCCCGCCAAATGCGCACCGCTTCGGCGATCGCTCCGCTGCCGCGTTCGGGGGTGGCGTTGCCGCCGCCGATGCTGGTGCGCTCGTTCATGAGCGTCGTCATCGACACCCGCCAGCCTTCGCCAACGTCGCCGATCCGGTCGGCATCGGGGACTCTGACCTCGGTCAGGTACACCTCGTTGAACTCGGCCTCGCCGGTGATCTGACGCAGCGGCCGGACCTCGACGCCGACCGCGTGCATATCAAGGGCGAAATATGTCAGCCCCTTGTGCTTCGGAGCTTCTGGATCGGTGCGAGCCACCAGCATGCCCCGGTCGGCGATGTGAGCCAGCGTGTTCCACACCTTCTGCCCGCTGATCACCCACTCGTCACCGTCGCGGACGGCTCTGGTCGCCAAGCCCGCCAGGTCCGATCCGGCGCCGGGTTCGCTAAACAGCTGACACCAGGCGTCCTCGCCTGTGAAGGTGCGGCGCAGAAGACGGTCTTTGATCTCCTCGCTTCCATGGGTGACCAGCGACGGGCCGGCCATCGCCAGGCCGAAGAAGTGGCGGCTGCCGATCGCCGGCGCCCCCGCCTCCCGCAGTCGGGCGTCGATCTGGCTCTGGTGGGTCGGTAGCAGGCCGAGGCCGCCGCGGCCTTCCGGGAAGTGCACCCAGGCCAAGCCCAGGTCGTACTGGTGGCCGCGTAGCTCTTCTTGCTTGGTGTGCTTGGGGTTCGCCTCCGCGAGGAGCTGGTCCAGGCGTTCGGCGATCGTTCCGCTGGGGTCGGTCATGGGGCACTCCCTCTGTGTTGAACAACGCTCGCACTACAACCCGGGCCTGGCCTCATGGGAGCAAAAGGTGGCGTCGAGGTACTGCATGAGTTCACCTTCACCACCCCGCAACCGCTCACATTCCTTCGTCGGGCGGCGAAGCCCTGAGGAGTCATGACATGAGCCTTGTTAGCGACCGGGTCGTCACCCTAGTCGAGGATGCCCTGAGCAAGCAGGTGGATCTCGATGTTCTGGTAAGCGACGCCGGCGGGCTGGACCAGCTCCACATGATGGACCTCTTTCGGGTATCGGTGGTGGTCCCGGCTCGCAACGAAGCAGAGAACCTCCCCTACGTGATGGCCCGGATGCCTGCAGGAATCCACGAGGTCATCGTGGTCGACGGGCACTCCACCGACGACACCATCGGCGTCGCCCGTCGGTGCCGGCCGGGTGTGGTGATCGTGGAGCAGAGCGGTAACGGCAAGGGCGATGCGCTCGCCAGCGGATTCCGGGCCACCACTGGCGACATCGTGGTCATGCTCGATGCGGACGGGTCCACCGACCCGGAGGAGATCCCCCGGTTCGTGGCGGCCCTGCTGTGTGGGGCGGACTTCGCCAAGGGAAGTCGCTTCGTGAGCGGCGGTGGGACGGATGACATGACACCCACCCGTCGCCTCGGGAACTGGGTGCTGTCATTCTCCGTAAACCGGATGTGGGGTATCCACTACAGCGACCTGTGCTACGGCTACAACGCGTTCTGGAAGCGGTGTCTGCCCTTCATCGCACCCGACTGCAACGGCTTCGAGGTCGAGACGCTGATGAACATCCGGGCGGCGCGGTCCGGGCTCAAGGTACACGAGGTACCCAGCTTCGAGCACGAACGCCTCCACGGTGAAAGCAACCTCAACGCGTACCGCGACGGACTGAGGGTGCTGCGCACCATCATCGCCGAGAGAATCCGGCCCCTGTAACCATGGAGTCCGCACTCCAACGTCGCTTTGCGCCCGGTTTGCCCAACAGTCTCGAGGGGATCGGTCCAGGCGTGCGGGCCTGTTTGGCCCTCGATGGACCCGAAAGCTCCGGCGACTTCGGGGGCTCCTGCGACCTCCGCGACATCGAGGAGGATCTTCCGGACATCCTGACCAACCGGCTTTCACCTCTTGCGCTCGAGCTCGTTCGTCGGAGTGGCCAGGTCCCGGATCCTGACGTGTACCAGGCCCTGCAAGACGAGACGTTCAGGTGCAGCATTTCGACGACCCATCTGGTCGCGCAGACCGGCCCTGTCCTGGAGGCGCTCAACAGGAGTCACATCAAGTTCCTGGTGATGAAGGGGCCGGCGGTAGCCCAGTTCCACCCAGCCCTCGCTCACCGGCCCTACAGCGACATCGACATCCTGGTGCGTCCCACGGACTTCGAGCGCACCGTGGAGATCCTGCGGGGCGCGGGTTACTTCACCTCGGAGGAGTCGCGTCCGCCGTGGGAATGGTTTCGGACCACGTGCATCGAGGGCATGAACTTTCAGTCTCAACAGGGCGGTGCGATCGACGTGCACCATCACCTACCGCCCTGGGTGTTCACCAAAGAGCTCAGCTTCGATGCCCTGTACTCGTCGGCGACACCTGGCGAGGTCGGCGGCGTCGAAACGTTGTACCTGGGCGCCGAGCACGCCTTCTTGGTCGCCGCGCTGCACGTTTTGAACGATTTGTGGAAGGGCGATCGCAGTCTCCTGAGCTGGCGGGACCTGGTGGTACTCCGACGCTGTTTGGGACGAGGCGGGCTCGAGTCCGTGTTTGAAAGCGCGTCGCTCCGGTGGCTTCTCCCGTATGTCGACGAGACCCTTGCCGCGCTGTGTGAGCCGGGCGATTCCGCACCAGGGTGGTTCAGACTCCGTTACGGACCCAAGTACGCCCGCCTCTATGCCTTGGGGTGGCAGCGCGCCTCGTTGACGGCTCGGCATCCTGCCGGGTGGGCGTTGCGGCTCCCTGCGCTCCGAGGATTCGCATATCTCACCGGCTGGCTCGTCCCCAGCTCCTCCTTTGTGCGTGAGCGCCACGGTGGCTACATCGCGTACTGGCAGGACTTGGCCCGCAGTCTTCGAAGAGTGGCTGACGGTGCCGATCTGAGGAGTGTCCCCCAACGGGCGGCAAGCCTCCTTCCCTACGAACACAAGGTGGTTTGAAACCATGAAGACAGTCAACGTCGGTAGTCGGAAGATCGGCCGCGGGCAGTCCACGTATGTGATTGGCGAGATCGGCATCAACCACAACGGTGACGTGGCGATCGCCGAGCTGTTGATGGACGCCGCGGCCAAGGCCGGGTGCGACGCAGTCAAGTTCCAGAAACGGACACCCGAGCTGGCTGTCCCCGAGGAGCAGAAGGACATCATCCGTGAGACCCCTTGGGGGATCATGACGTACCTCGACTACAAGAGGCGCATTGAGTTCGGGCAGAAGGAGTTCGACATCATCGACGACCACGCCCAACGCCTCGGGCTGGCGTGGTTCGCGTCGCCCTGGGACGTGCCGTCAGCGCAGTTCCTCGCCCAGTACGACCTTCCCTGCACCAAGGTGGCCTCGGCATGCCTCACCGACCATGAGCTCCTGGCCACCGTGGTCAGCATGGGACGGCCGATCATGCTCTCGACGGGCATGTCGACCATGGAGGAGATTCGCGCTGCCGTCGAGTTCCTTGACGGCAGCGAACTGCTCCTGGCCCATTCCACGTCGGCATATCCGTGCCCGACCGAGGAACTCAACCTGCAGATGATACGGAAGCTGGCCGACGAGTTCGATGTGCCGGTCGGTTACAGCGGCCATGAGACGGGCCTGCAGACCACCGTTGCTGCCGTCGCGCTAGGCGCCTGTTTTGTGGAGCGCCATATCACCCTCGACCGAGCCATGTGGGGTACAGACCAGGCCGCGAGTGTCGAACCGGGTGGTCTCGAGCGGCTGGTGCGCGACATCAGGGTCGTCGAGAGGGCCCTTGGCGACGGGGTGAAGAAGGTCTACGACAGCGAGATCCCGATGCGCGCCAAGCTACGCAAGGTCAGCGTTCCATGAGCGCAGCGAGCACCAACCCGACAACCTCGCGCACTGCCCCTTTACCGCCGGAGCGGGTCAGCACCACGTCCGCGACGTCGAGGGCCTCAGACTCCGCGTCTGCTGGAGCAATGGCGGTGCCGACGAACTCCATGCACGCCAGATCGTTGCGGTCGTTGCCGACGTATACGCAGTCGAGCGGGTCAACCTCCACCTCCGCCAGCCAGGCCTGCAGCACCGGGAGCTTGACGTCGATACCCGTGCGACAAGGCAAGTGGAGCTTCTCGCAGCGTCGCTCCACGACCGGGCTGGTCTCGGTGGACAGTACGAGCAACTCGACCATCCCACGCAGCTGGCCAACAGCTAGTCCGTCGGCCCGACTGACCGATACTGCCTCCCGCCCGCGGTCGTCCACGGACACCAGGTTGTCGGTCATCACGCCGTCGAAGTCGAAGACGACCGCCCGAGGAGGTCGAATAAGCGTCATCACCTGCGCCGGCTCGACCACGGCTACCAGTGCCCTGGCGATGGTCAGGTCGTCCGGCTCATCGATTTCCAGCCCTCGTATCTGCGGGATGCTCACCACGCCAGTCCGTCCGAAGAACCGTGACTGATGCTCGATAAAGCCGCCAACTGTGAAGGCGTATGCGGCACCGGTCTCTTCGAACTGGTGGGCCAGCGCCTGGCGGGGCAGACGGCGCGTCGGGTCATGACCGTGCGCGACGAGCGAGCCGTCCGGGAGATCGTCCCACCGGAATCGATGGGTGGGCGTGCCGGTAAACGCGCTGTCGTAATGCCTTCGGGTGACCATCTCGACGAGGGCATCGAGGTCACGGGGCTGAGTAAACGGCGAGGTGCACTGCACGAGCAGGGCAGTCGTCCACGGAGTCGCCAGATGCTCCAGGACGTGGATAACGGCGGACTCCGAGCTGGCTGCGTCACCAGCCAAGGCGGCGGGACGGGTGACAACGATCGCGCCATGATCACCGGCGACTCGGGCGATCTCGCCGTCATCGGTCGAGACGACCACGTCGTCGATGCTGGCCGCCTGCACGCAGGCACGCACGGCGCGAACGACCAGAGGGACGCCCCCCACCCGGACCAGGTTCTTGCCGGCAATCCCCTTCGACCCACCGCGAGCCGGTATTACGGCTCCGACCCTTGGCACCGACTCAGCCTCGGGGCCTTACTCGACGAACTCCGGTTCTCGGCGTGCTCTGCCGGCCGTGAAGGCGATCGGTAACCATCGACATGCGAATCTACTTCACCTTCAGTCCGTATCACTTGCTCCTAGCCAGCACGCTGCAACGGCAAGCCGGAGATCCCGAAGCCTGCATCATTTACGCCGACGAGTCGGGTTTGCTTCGAAGGCAACCTGAAGCTCTCGGGTTGTTGGAGAGGACGCACGTCGAGCTGCTTCCCCCCATGGACCGCAGCTTCAGGGTCCGCGATCTCTGGGATCAGCGAGCCAACCGCGTCCGCGCCAGCTCGATCGTGGCGCGCTACGCCCGACCGGGTGACGAGATCATGGTGTGCAACAGCACCCGCCCCGAGACGCAGTGGCTCAAGGGGCGCCTCGGCAAGCGTTACGCGCTTCACTATGTGGAGGACGGTCTCGATGCTTACGCAGCCGTCAACAAGCTCCCGATCTCACCGGTGAGGGAGGCCGCCCATTGGGTCGTGTACGGGCGACGTCACCCGTACGTCACCGACATGCTCCTGCGCCTGCCCTTTGAGAGCTACTACCTGCTGTTCCCTGACCTCTTCCGCCTCGACGTCGACGATCGAAAAATTGTCCCCATTGACGGGTCGATCCTGAGACGACAGGTCGAGCAACTGGGCCAGCTCATCGGGATCCAGCCCGACGACAAGGAGCTCTTCACCCACTTTCGGGCTCTGCGGCATACCGAACGGATTGCTGATGTACCGGCCTATGTGGCCGAGGCTTGCACCTGGGCTCGAAAGGTGCGGGGAGTCGGTGGTCGGGCGGCCGTCAAGGCCCATCCCCGTGAGCGCAATGTCAACTTGCTGCGAGCCCTGCGCGAGATCGGCGCCACGGAGCTCCCACGCGAACTTCCCGCAGAGGTCCTCACCCCGATGCTGAGTCCGGACTGCTCCATAAGTTGCGGCCTGTCGACGTTCGTCTTGACATCACGGGTCATGTTGCCGAGGCGGCGCGTATACCTCGAGGGAACTGTTGATCGAGCCCTTGCGGACCGGTTGGCCGCGTGGGATCCGATGGTCGCGATCTCGACGGAGGAACTCCGATGCGCAGTCTGAAACCAGCATCCCACGATCTCTTTACACATCGAACTGATGCCCAGGCATCCGTTATGGAGGCCCCAGAAACATGTTGACCTTGACCGACCCAGATCTAAAGCCCCTACGGGAGCGGACGGAAGAGTGGTACGCACCCGACCGGCCGCCGACGGTGGTACCCGACGCGTATGAAGGTCTCCACTTCGTCCACGTCGCCCCCCGCGCCGCGCCCGCCCCACGCCCAAAGCCCAGCCACGAGCCGAGAAAGAAGCGGACTTCACCCGACCGGCCGCCGGCGGTGGTGCCCGGTACAGACCAAGGCGCCCGGTACGCCGCCATCGGCGTAGCCAGCCTGGCCACGCTTGCGATCGGGCTCCTGGGCGCGGTGACGGGCGTCGAGGCCCTCCGACTCTTCGGTCTTGGGCTCTATCTCGTCCTCGGTGTCGGTGCCGCCACCCTGTGGTTCCTCCCTCGTATGACAGCGAGCGAGAGCATTGTGGTCTCTGCCGCCCTCGGGGCAGCCTCGCTTTGTATCGCCGGCACGGCCATGGTCGATGGGCGAGCCTGGCACCCGACCGCGCTCGCGGCCTGCCTCTTTGTGGTGTCGGCTGGGTCCCACGTCTATGCCATGCTGACGCGAGGCCAGGCTTTGCTCCGGGTTGATTCCTTGAGGTGGCTGGGGTGGCACCAGGACGAGAGGACCGAGAATCCCTGGTGGCTTCGCCTTGACGGAGCGCCTTGGCAGCCAGGGCTCGGGTTTCGCCAACGGACGAAGGCTCGCAGGCTCGTCGCTCCGAGCTTCGCCTGGACCCGTGACCCCACGTGGTACCTGCTCGCGGCCGGCGTCGTCCTGTGTGCCGTAGGTGTCGGCACGGTAGCCAACAGCGACCCGAGCGGCGGTACCCTCGGTGCCCTGCCGGCGCTGTGGTACGAGGGGCTGGCTCTCCTGGCTCTGGTCCTCGTCGCCAGACCTCGCAACAAACCGACCGTGATCGCCGCCGTAGTAGCGATGACGGTCGTTCTCACGGGGTCGGGATCGGTTCTCTATACATTGCCGCGTCTCCCTTGGGCCGCCAAGCAGGTCGGCTTCGTGTCCTTTATCTCTGCCCACGGCAGCCTCAATGGGCTTACCGGCTTCTACCGGGCTTTTCCCGGCTTCTATGCGGCCGCTTCGGTCATGTGCCATGTCCTGGGCATCCATGATCCGATGAGCCTGGCCCGGTGGTGGACCCCGGGCATCGATCTGGCATCGATGTTTGCTGTCCATGCGCTGGCCCGTCGCTTTACAACCTCGGACGTGCGGGCCTGGTTCGCGGCCATGTTGTTCGTGCTCGGGAACACCATCCAGCAGGACTATTTCTCGCCGCAGTCCCTCGGATTCTTCCTGGCTCTGGCGGTGCTAGTGGTGGCGTTCGTCATGTGGCGATCCGGCCTTCGCGAGCGGTTCATCCTCGGTTGTCTGCTCATCCTCGTGTCAATCGGTCTCACCGTCTCCCATCCCATCTCGCCCATATTGGTGACGGCCGCCCTGGTAATGCTCGTATTCTTCGGCCGGCTTCGGCCCCGGTTCATCTTCCTGGTGGCCATTGTCCCGTTCCTCGTGTGGGACGCGTTGCACTTCTCAGTGACCCACTGGTTCTCGGCCAACCATGTGGGTAACGCAAACAACTTTTCACCACCCACTGTGGGCACGCGCAGCGAACACGAGATGATCGTCGCAGTGGTCGCCATCCTCGGTGCTGCGGCACTGGCGTACATCGGATTGGCGGCTCTGCTCAGCGCGTACAAGATCCGCGACCGCCAGATGCTGACGCTCTTGGCGTGTGCGGCGTCGGCCTTCGGCTTAGGGGTGGGCACCTCATACGGGTCCGAGGCGCTCTTCCGCATAGAGCTCTTCGCCCTGCCCTGGCTGGCCATTGCGGCGGCCTGCCTCCCGTTGCCGAGGCAGATTCACCTGCGCCAGAAACGGTCCATCTGCGTGGCCATGTTGCTCCTCCCACTGATTGGCACCTTCCTGGTGGCGCAATACGGTCTCGATGCCGTGTACGCCATCCAACCCCAGACCCTCCGTGCCGAACAGCTCTTCGAGACGACGGCGCCTCCCGGAGCGATACTGGTCGCGGCCGACAGTGGTCCCGCTCCGTTCCGGTCGACCGCGCGCTACCCGCTCTACGGCTTCGAATCCGAGTCGCAGTTGCTCTATGTGGACAATGTCGGCCGCACGGAGTCCGCGACCGAGGTCGCCCAAACCCTGGGTAGCAACCTGCGCCGAATCTTCTGGACGCGACCGGCCGTGTATTTCCTCTTCAGTCCGGAGTCCAAGAGTTACACCACGATGTGGGGCCTCCAGAGCGCGGCAACGCAAACACAGTTCGAGACGAGCCTGCTCGACTCGCCGGACTGGCAGATCGTCTCATCGGATCGGGGGGCCATTCTCCTCAGGCTGGCGAACGTGATGTACAACCAACCGCGGGCACATCGTGTCGCGCCGGCTCGTCTCAAGTCATGAGCCGGGTTCTCGATATGTCCGAAGGCCTTAGCGATGTCAAGCGAGACGTCGTTGCACTGTGACCTCGGCGTCGACGATCCACCGGCCGGTGTGGGTGGCGGCTGCCTACCTCGAAGGGCAAGCTGCTCGGGTGCGCGGGATCATCTCCGACACTCCCTCTTCTGATCAGGCGAGTCGAGTGCTGGTCTTCGGAGAGGGGGGCCCGAAATCGTGGCTCGACTTTCCCGAGGTGCCATCTGGGCAGCAGGTGGCCGAGGCCTACGCCGAGGCCTCCGCTCTAGGGCGCGGGGGTCCTGACGGCTCGACCTCCTTCACCGGACCCCTGCCGCCCTGCACGGTAGTGGTCTGCACACGCGAGCGCCCCGAACAGCTGCGCCGGTGCCTGCAAGGTCTCCTGACCGCGGTCCGCTCCGACGAGGAGATTCTCGTCGTCGACAATGCACCGACGACGGACCGAACCGCAACCATCGTCGCCGAGTTCGACGGTACAACAATCCCGGTCCGACTAGTCCATGAGCCCGCGCCGGGCCTGTCGCGAGCGCGCAATGCCGCTCTTCGTGCCGCCACTGGCGATGTCGTTGTCTTTCTCGATGACGACACGGTGCCGGAGATCGGCTGGACGGTCCCTTTGCGGGAGGCCTTTGCTGGCAACCCCTCCGTCGCCATCGCCACGGGGATGGTGCCACCTGCGCAGCTGGACACAGCTGGCCAGCAGCTTTTCCAGGATCGGTTGCATTGGAGCGAGGAGTTCTCGCCCGAGGTGTACTCCTACGCGAACCGCGGCCGGCTCGGACCTCTGTTTCCGTTCGCGGCAGGCCGCTTGGGCACCGGGGCCAACATGGCAGTTCGGCGCAGCGCCCTGCGTAAGGTCGGAGGCTTCGACCAGCATCTCGGGGCCGGTACGGCCAGCCGCGGAGGCGAGGACCTCGAAATGTTCGTCCGTTGCCTGCGACAGGGCTGGTCCCTGGCCTACGTGCCGGAGTCGGTCGTATGGCATGTCCACGCGAGCGACCTCGAGGAGGTGCGTCGGCACGTGTTCGGTTACGGCTCGGGTGTGACGGCGTACCTGACCGCGGTCCTCACCCAGCCCCGGCGGCGCGACCTGCTCCGGAGTGTCGGTCGGGGCTTGCGCTATGCCGTAGCCGAACGCCGACGCTCACCAAGGTCCGCGGCGGCGGAGGAGGGCCTCCTGACCCGGGAGATCCTCGGTTTCCTGTGGGGCCCGCCGGCATACCTTTACAGCCGGATGAGGACGTCGCATGCCGACTGACCGTCCCCTCACCGCCACCGTCGTCATCTGCGCGTACACCGGGGAGCGTTGGGAACTGCTCACGCGGGCGGCTGCCTCGGTGGCCGACCAGACAACGCATCCAATCGAGCTCGTTCTCTGTATCGACCACAACCGGGGGCTGTACGAGCGGGTGCAGCACTGGGTCGACGAGGACGGCATCGAGGCCCCATTCGGTATCACAGTCGTCGAGAACCGCTTCCCAGGTCGGCTGGGTTCGGCGCGCAACTCCGCCGTGGAGATCGCCAAGGGTGATGTCATCGCCTTTCTGGACGACGACGCCTGGGCGCAGCCCGACTGGCTCGAGACGCTGTTGCGTGTCTTCGCCGAAGATCCGGCAGTCGTCGTTGCAGGCGGCCGGCCCGTGCCGGACTACGGCACGCCGCCTCCACCCTGGTTCCCGGAGGAGTTCAACTGGGTCTTCGGTTGCCACTATCGCGGCCTGCCCGAGCGGCGGGCCCCTGTCCGTCACCTCATCGGCGCGTCCATGGCCGCCCGCTCGGATCTCCTTCGCGACATCGGGGGCTTCCACTCCGACAATCACGATGACATGGACCTGTCACATCGAAGCAGGCGAGCCCGTCCCGGCACCGAGGTGACGTACGAGCCGGCGGCAGTCGTACACCACTACGTCGGCCCGGAGCGTCTCACTTGGTCGTACTTCTGGAGACGGTGCTTCTCCGTCAACGTCGGCAAGGTGCAGGCCTTCGCCGACATGGGCGAAGCCGGCAACCTGGCGGCCGAAGTGCAGTTCGGTCTCACCGTCTTGGGTCGGCGAATACCGCGGCACCTCCTCGCCGTATTGCGAGGCGACCTATGGGGCCCGGTGCGGGCGACAGCCATCCTGGCCGGTCTAGGCCTGGGCGCCGGCGGCAGTGTCGTCGGGAAGCTCCGACTCCACTTCCGTCCCGGCCAGCCGATGCTGACTCAGGGTCTTCCCGTGGCGGGGGCTGCGGAGGAATTCGCGGGGCAATGTTCACCGACATGGTGGCCGACAAGTGACGCTGAGGATGGATTGTGCTGACAGCCATCATCATAGGTTCAGGTCCGGCTGCTGCGGGAGTAGCACTGGCGTTGACCGAGCATCCGGATCAGGAGGTCGTTGTGCTGGACCTCGGGAAGAGCCTCGAAGGCCACCGGGCTTCAGGGCGCGCTCGGCTGGCGGAGCGGTCGCCGTCGGAGTGGCATGACCGCGACGTGGCCGAGCTCGCAGGGCGGGCGCGTACCGTCAAAGGGGAGCCGCTTCCGCAGAAGCGAACCTTCGGCTCGACATTCCCCTTCGACAACATGGGTCAACTGGACGGCATTGATGCCTCCGCGGGTGCAAACGGCTCGGTCGTCTCCGGGGCTTACGGCGGCTTCTCCAACGTCTGGGGCGCCCAGATCATGCCTTTTAGCGAGCCGACCTTCGACGACTGGCCCTGCTCGTTCAACCACATGGAGCCGCACTACCGCCGGGTCCTGGAAGAGGTACCCCTGGCCGCCGAGGCCGACGACCTCGAGGCCATGTTTCCGCTCATTCACGCCACCAGCCCACCTCCGTCGCCGTCGGAGAGGACGACGGATGTGGTCAGCCGGGGCAAACGCAACCGGGCTCGGCTCCAGCGGCATGGCGTGACCGTAGGCAGCGCCAGACTGGCGTTGCGCGCACGCGATTGTGTGCGCTGCGGTCTGTGCATGACGGGCTGCCCGTACGAACTGATCTACAGCTCGTCGCACACCTTCGATCGGTTACGCCGTACGAAGAGGGTCAGCTACCACGATGGCCTCCTAGTGATCGGCGTCGCCCAGCAGGGCGACACCTGTCACGTTCGGGCTAGGGAGGTCCCCACCGGTCAGGTTGTGGAGTTCCATGCCGACCGGGTGTACCTGGCTTGCGGTGCCATCGGTACCACACGCCTGGTGCTCGCCTCGATGGCAGCACCCCCCCGAAGAGTCGAGTTGCTCGAATCGATCCAGTTCGGTCTGCCCTTCTTGTCCCGCCACCCCACAGCTGATCCTCGGACTCAGGACAACCACACGCTCAATCAGTTCAACCTGGTGGTCGACGTCACTGGCTTCGGAAAAGACCTGGTCCAGGTGCACTGCTATCCGTACAACCCGGCGTTCAGCGACTCCCTGCCTCCTCCGCTCCGTTCACGCCCGTTGGAGCCTGTCCACCGCCGGATCCGGCAGCGGGTGACCGTTGGTCTCGGCTATCTGCCGTCCTGGGCGTCGCCCAAGGTCATCCTCGACCACGAACCGGGAGGCGATGGTCTCCCGTCGATCAGAGTGTCGGGACAAGACGCCAACAACCTGCCCATGCTCCGCCAGGCCCTGAGGGCCCTCCGCCGGGTCGGGCCGGTGATCGATCTGTGGCCGGTGCCATCACAATCCTTTGTCTCGGGTCCGGCCAAGAGCTACCACTTCGGCGGCAGCTTCCCTCATGCGATTCGCCGCGGACCTCTGGTCACCGATCAGCTCGGTCGATTGCCCGAGTGGGACCGCATCCATCTGACGGACGCGTCCGTCTTCCCTACGGTGCCGGCGACCACGTTCACCCTGACGGTGATGGCCAACGCCCATCGCATCGCCCAAGGAAGTCTCTGTGCGGGATGACCGAGCCGGCACGGTGCCGCCGGCGGTCACGCCGAAGACGGTTGGCATCACCGGCGCGTCCGGCTATGTCGGCGGGCTGATCGCCGACGAGTTCGCTCGTCGGGGCGACCGGGTCGTCGAGTTGGGCCGCCGCCGACGGTCTAAGACTGCCGAGCTGCGGTATTTTGCGCTCGGTCAGCCCATGGAGCCGGGAATCTTCGAGGGGCTGGACGTGCTCGTGCACGCGGCCTACGACCTGACCCTCCGCTCGCGCCCCGAAGTCTGGGCGATCAACGTGGCGGGAACCCGAGCGATCACCGATCGGGCGCAGTCCGATGGGGTCGGCAGGATCATCCTGATCTCGTCGATGTCGGCCTACGACGGGACCGAGCAGATCTACGGTCAGGCCAAGCTGGCTTGCGAGAGGCTGGTGTGCCGGACGGGGGGCGTTGGAGTCAGACTGGGCCTGGTATGTGGCTCCGGTGGTGGAGGGATGATCGAGTCGCTGACAAAGCTGGCCCGTCTACCCGTGATCCCCGTGCCGGGTCCGGGCGCGCACCAGTACCTCGTACATGAGTCCCAAGTTGGACCGGCGATCTCCGCTGTCGCCGACAGCACGGGTCTCGCCGGAGAGGTCATTGGCCTCGCTCATCCTGTCGCAGTGCCGTTCCGAGACATCCTGGCTTCCCTCGCCACGCCGCCGGGCAGAGCAAGATTCTTCGACGTTCCTTGGCAGCCAATCTTTACTTTCATGAAGCTGGCAGAGCGACTCGGCATTGATCTCCCTTTGCGAGCCGATTCGATGCTCGGGTTGGTTCGGCCCGCTCCTGTCGTCCAAAACGTCGCGGCCTGGCGCAGCTTGGGCGTGTCGCTCCCGCGCGTCGGAACCACAAGACCAGCTCCGCTAGACTCCCCTCCTTATACACGGAGCTGACACCATGCCACGCGACAGATCCAATCATGTAAGTCAGGGTCTATGATTGGTGATTCCAACCGCCGGACACTTCACCGCAGGGTGTCCAACCGCTTCCTGGCCCATTATAACAGTGCGCCCTGGTCGCGAAGGCCGCTCAGTCTCAACGCGCCTACAGGGCCCAGAGATCATGTGTCTCCACCTTTGGTGCACATCGCCAACTTTGCTCCTAACAATGCCGGTGATCGTCTACTACCCCTGACCGTACGGGACGCAGTCGATTCGATCTCGGAGCCGCAACGCTGGACCGTAAGGCATGCCCACAGACCGATGGACAAGCAGGCCTTGAGCAGGATGAACGCCAGTCGGGGAGTAGTGATTGGTGGGGGAGGGTTGTTTCTTCGAGATACCAACCCCAACGATCTGAGTGGTTGGCAATGGTCCTGCTCCGTCTCGGATTTGGCCCAGATCGAGGTACCAATAATCGTGACTGCGGTTGGTTACAATCGCTTTCGGGGTCAGCCCGACTTCGCTCCGGTGTTTCGGGACCATCTGCAACTCCTGGTAGAGAAGTCAGCGTTCATTGGCATACGTAACAACGGCAGCATTCAGGCGTTACGTACGTACCTTCCGGAAGATCTATGGTCCAAGGTCGAACTGCAGCCGTGCTACACGACTGTTCTGTCTGATCTCTATCCGACTGAAATTGAGGCGCTCCCTCCCAACCCAGAGTGGACCGTCGGGTTCAACTGTGCCTTTGATCGGGAGGACCTTCGATACGGCGAAAGGTNNGAAAGGAGAGACGAGATCCTCTCCGCTATTGCTGAAGCCGCCAAACAACTCTCGACCGACTTTCCGATACGTTACCTGTCGCATTCTGACACCGATGAGAAGATGCTTCCCTACCTGGATGCAGCCGAGGTTCCTTACCGCTGTATCCGGATGAACTGGATGAGCCCGAAGGATATAATGCGCTGCTACGGTTCGCCAATGCTGACCATCGGTATGCGGGGCCATTCCCAGATGATTCCCGCCGGCCTTCTCCGACCCATAATCTCGGTCGCCAGCCATGAGAAGATGTGGTACTTCTTGCAGGACATCGGTGCGACGGAGTGGGGGGTGGAGACATCCGATACCGATTTGACTGCTGTTCTCGTCGGGAAAGCCCGCAGCCTCCTCGGGTCTTGGGACGAGACGCAGAATCGATTGAAGGAGATCGAGAGGTCGAACTTCAGGATAACGCAACGGAACCTGGCCAAGATCGAGCAGGCCTTGGGGCTAGGTGCGGTCTAGCTACGACCAAGCTCGAACGTAGTCGACCAGCATCTTGGCGGGGAACACCGTGCTGGCGTCGGGCAGGCCTACCGTGGGCCCTCCAACAGTGAGATCCAGCAATATGGAGAACGGGTGCTGTAGCGATCTCGCCCACGAGGGACCGGCCTGGGCCGCCGACATCGTGAGCATGGTTGTCCCGTCGACCTGCCAGACGATACCGTATGGGCTCCAGGTAACCGAGTAGGTGTGCCATCCCGAGATGTCTTGAGCGTCGGGAAGGGTGTAGCTACCGCCGTAGTTCAGGCTTTCCGAGGTCCCGTCTGCGCTTCCGATGGCGTGACCCGAGACGGACTGCGGATCCTGGCCGTGGGCTTCGACGCCGTCGATCTCGCCGGAGGCGGGCCACCCAACGGTTGCGTCGTTGGAGCCCTCGAGCCAGAACGCCGGCCAGAGGCCCCGTCCCACGGGCATCTTTATCCGGGCGGAGAAGGTCCCGTACTGCTGAGACCATGTCGGCTGTCCACCATTCGCCCAATCAAGCATGGTGAGCCCTGCGCTGGTGTATTGGCACGCCACCGACCCGCACATCCCGGTCGCGCCTTGGTCGGCTTGCAGGACGAGATTGCCGTTCCCGTCGAGGTAGCTGTTGTTCGATGAGTAGGCCGTCGGACTGCCCGCGCAGCCTGACTTCCAGCACGGATCGAGCATCCAGTACCGCTGTGACATCCCATAGTTGGCGTCGGCCCCGGCCGGACCGGTGAACTCGTCATCGAAGGTGAGGGCCGGGTCGACGATCGTCAGGCTTTGGGTGCGGCCAGAGGCCTGTCCCGCCCCGATCGCATTGATGGCGGCCACGGTGAAGGTGTAACTCTGTCCCTCGACCAAGCCGGTGACGGCTTCGGCGGTCGCCGTGGACGGGAAGGTGATGCCGGCGAGGGCGACTGGGCCGAGGTAAGGCGTCACGATGTACCCTGTCACCGGGCTGGCCACGGGGTTCGGCGCAGCCCACCAGACCATGGCACCAGAGGTGATAGCTGTAGCTGCCGCTGCTGTCGGTGCTCCCGGGACCGTGGAGGGACTGGTCGGGGTTGAGGAGCCTGAGGCCGGCTCGATGCCGGTGGCCGCCATCAAGGCGAGAGCTGTTGCCTCCAGCGACGCGGCCACTCCCGGGGCCGCAGACAGCGACGCAGGCGTAGTCGAGCTTGTGGTCGCCAGGGCGGGGCCGGTGCTGATCTGAATGGTTACCGCCAGCGCCGCTGCTATCGCAACACAGATTTTTCTGAAGCTCACGTCGCATCCTCGTGTTGCTTAGTCGGTGGCAGGATATTCGTCCCGCGCCAGTCGAGTCCTGCGGCCATTCCGTCCCTTCTGCCAATGCGGTCCCTTCTCTATCGGGCTATATTGGCCTTAAGTGCCCTGGCCGAAACCGACCTGCGCGTGAAGAGAAGGCGACGGCTTCGTACACCTGCATGAGCTCTCCATTCGTCGGCACGAGTTTGAGTTGAGTTGACCCGGGACAATGCCGACTCCTATGAGAGAAGTTACCAACGAAGGGGCCGATCTTTGTTCGAGAGTCACTCCTCCGACAGGCCGACTGACGGCCGACAGGAGGATGAGTGTGGCGTAGTCAAGGAACCGCGCCGGGCCACCTCACCTGACGAACAGGTCTCGGCCGAGCTGAGCGGCCTCTTCGGCCGCGGGTCGCTGTACATGGTTATCTTCGCACTGCAGCTTCTCGGTGCGACCGCCTCGACGCCCGTGCTGACTCGGCTGGTAGGAATTCGCGGCTTTGGGCGAATTGCGCTTTCGGTCACCATTCTGCAGATCATCGTTCCCATTACCAGTCTGGCGCTGCAATCCGGTATTCAGCGCATATTCGTCCAAGACGATGGACCACGACGAGCGCGGGGGCTGCTCTTCGGGTCCTTGGTCTACAGCCTCGCCATCACCGCCGTCCTGGTCGCCACCGCACCGTTCTGGAGTGGGGTAGTGGGTCTCGGGGGTACTGGCTCCCTGGTCTACTTGACCCTTTGCTGGGGAGGTCTTTCGGCGGTAGCTCTCAATGGGCTCTCCCTGCTTCGGTCCCAGGACCGCTTCGGTGCCTTCTGCGTCGTGAGCCTTCTCCAGTCCGTCGTCTGCTACGGGGCGGGAATCGCCTCGGTGGCCTGGTTGGGTGGTACGGCTATCCACTACCTGTACGGCATGCTGAGCGCCCAGACGGCGGCGGCGATCGCGGCCGTGGTCTTGACCCGTCCGGCCCCACGCGGCATCTGTGACATCGCCACGCAAAGGTTTGCGTTTCGATACTGCCTACCGCTGATCCCAACCGCACTGGCCGCATTCGTCCTAAATGCCGGCGACCGCATCGTCGTCCAGCATGACCTCGGGTCGGTTGCGGTGGCCCGCTACCAGGTCGCTTACAGCATCGGCTCCCTAGCTATCATCTTGCTCGGGACGGTCAACCAGGCGTGGGCGCCGATGTTCTTCCGCATCAAGGACGACGTGATCCGCTGGAGGGTGCTGGCAGGTCTGCGCGATCAAGTCTTCCGTCTCCTGGCCTGGTCCGTCCTCGGGTTGGCCATCGGGGCGCCGATCGCACTGCGCCTTTGGGCCCCGCCCTCATACCATCCTGGCGGACTGCTGGTCATTGTCGTCGTGGTCGCAGCCTCTGCGGTCCCATTCGCCCTGTACATCGCCAACGTGCGCATACTGCTGTGGCACAAGGAGACGGGGCCGTTGGCCCGTTCCGCCGGCCTGGCCGCGGTAGCCAATGTGGTCCTCAACATCGCGCTCGTTCCTTACCTTCATATCCTCGGATCGGCCGTAGCGACGTTGATCTGCTATTGCTTCTTGGGGCTCTTCACGAGCGTCGTGGCCCGCCGCCTCGTGCGGCTCCCCGTGCCGGCCTCGACAGCCGTTGTCGAGGTGATGGTTGGCTGTCTTCTCGCCGTTGGCTCCATGGCCCTACCGACAACCGTCCCCGGGTTGATCGTCCGCGGGATGGTCTGCGTCGTCTGCCTGTTGCGGTTGATCTTTATCGCTCAGGCTGTTATTCGGCATGGCCGTCCGGACAGTCATCGAGAGGTGATCTCAACGCGTGAAGGCGATCCCGACGATGACCGGTCGGTGGTCGCTGCCTGCTCCGATCCCTAGTCGGTAGTCGGTGACTGTCAAGCCCGTCGATAGCAGGACGTGGTCGATCCGCATGTAGGGGATGACCCAAGCCTGGTTGCGAGGCCAGGTCATCTCCCAGCCCCGGCCCGCGAGTACCGCGGCGTCGTCGAGCCCCAAGGAGAGGATGCGCTGGAACGGGCCGTCGTCCGACGTGGCGTTGAAGTCGCCCGCCACCAACAGCGGCCGAGGCTCGTGCTGCAAGTGGCTGGCGACTNNACTCGGGCTAACTGGGCCCGCCAATCCGCGGGTTCGTCGTGGCCGACAGGCGCGTAGACGTGCACGACGTCCAATCGCACGGGTGGGGTGCCGTCGGGGTGCAGCCAGGCGTCGATCTCGACCTGGCCGAACCCGGCGGTCCACAGGGCTACTCCGGTGAGCGGGACGTCCGCCCAGACGCCCATGCCTCCCGCTCCGTAGGAGGCACGGACCAGCCGCCACTTGTACCGCTCCAGCACCCCGCTGCGGTCGAGTGACGCCATTGCGGGCGGGGTGAGCTCCTCCAGACTCACTACATCCGGCCGGTCGGACGCGATCTCGGAAGCGATTCCGGTAAGGTCGAAGTTGTCCTGAGCCACGTTGGCGTCGAACAGGCGGATCCGGGCGGTGCCGATTGCGGCCGGCGCGTGGGCGACGGGGTACAAGACCGGGCCTTCCCACACGATCAGGCAGGTCAGCGCGACGGCGCTGACCGCTGCCAGGGCCCAACGCCTCCGCCAGACCGCCACCAGGGTGAGCGGTGCCGAGGGCAGCAACAACTCGAGGGTGACGCTGACGATGGCGACCTCCTGCGTTGTGGAATCAATGTGGAGCCCTCGGAGCGCACACACGACCAGCATGGCCAGGGCCCACAACCACCCGACTATGGCGAGCACCCCCCACCCGACCGGGACCAACCGACCCCCCCAGCGGGTCCAGGGTTTCAGCCTGATGGGGTCGCTTGGCGTCCGGTCAGCAGGACCACGATCGACGGCGACAGGATCACTGGAAGTGAGCTGAGTCAATGGACCTGGGTGCAGTCGAGGCGGCGGGCTGTTTCGAGACAGCCGAACCGCTCACAGCACGAGTTCCCGTGCGTCGGTCGTGGCGATGGTACAGGCGTGCACGATTTGGGCGGCTAGGTCGGCGGCGTAGGGTGGGCCCCACGGGAGCGTGAGGTCTATGACCGGAACTCGAGCGACGATGTCGCTGACCGCTTGGAACTGTTGCCGGAGCACTGCAGCGTCTCGCCATCCTTCGATGCGCTGATTGGCGCCGAGCAGCAAGGCGGCTTCGCCCATCCGGAGTCGCCGTGCGTGTACCTCAGTCGACTCGGGAACTGGACGGGGGAACACGATCGCCGACAGGGGTACCCGGGCCTCCGAAACGGCCGGTGGCAGAAAGGCCATCCGTTGGTCCACCGTAGGCCGCCGGATCGTGGTTGCTGAGAAGCGGTCTGCGATTGCCTCGGTGCCCGGACGCAGACGCAACTCGCAACTGCCCCGCCGGGCCAGCACGACCGGGCCCGGGTCCGAGTCGACCACCAGCACGTCGTCGGTCAGTAGGGAAGCACCGGCGGCACACAGGATGGCGGCTACCGTGGACTTGCCCTGGTTGCTCGGACCGACCACGGCAATGCTGCGCTGACCCAGGCGCACCGCGCTGGCATGCAGCACGGTCCGCCCTTGGGCCGCATGCAGGAAGGCCACGATGCTCCCGTTCAACAGTATCGAGAGGTACTCCATCTCCATGCCGGGGGCGCAATGGCAGACGACTCGGTCCAGTGACTCGGAGATGAAAAACTCCCCGAGACCGAAGAATCGGGCCGTGACGCCACCCGGAACTCGGCAGAACGTGTAGTAGACGAAATGGCTGTCGCGTCTCTCCGCCACGACGTCGGCTGATGGCCGCTCGAAAGGCAGTGGTGCTGCCTCGTCGACCACGACCTCAACGTCAAAATGGGGTCCCCGGCTGAGGCGAGCACCCAGTGGAAGTGGCGACCGGATACGTAGGCCGGCGAATTCGTAGATTGGGGCGGATGTCATGCAGGGGCCACGGTTGGGACGCATGGCCCCTGCTTTTGACAGAACATGGTTGAGCTTTGAAGCTGGGTTGCTTAGCTGGTGCCGGTGCCCGTGGCGCCGTTTGCGGGCTCATGGTTGTTGCCCTCAGCGGAGTGAGGAAAGTCGAACCAGACACCCGGCTTGCCCTGCGTGAGGTCACTAACTGTGCCAAGGACAGTCACGGTGGGCGCCTCGTAGTTTTCAGTCATGAATAGACTCCTTCGGTTGAGTTAAGATCAGAATACAAGGGTGCAACTTGGTTGCCAACGGGGTCAACACCCCTGGGGGTATTTGCTGACTCGACCTGCGTCGCCAGCCAGGCCGCCTGTAAGGGCAGGGCACTCCCGTATACGGGACGTTCCGCCAGCCAGGCCTGGTGCATAGCGTCGACATTGACCAGGTCGGCAGGCAGGCCGTGCCCCGACCACTGGCGGGCAAACTCGCGACTCTCCGGACCCCAGAAGACCCGCCCGAACGTCGCTTTGCTGACACGCGTGAGGACTGGTCGGGGCAGCAGTCCATCGAACACGGCGGTCATGACCGCGCTTCGGTCGCCGATGCCGGTGTGGCCGCCAAAGCGACCGAGGGCCGCGACGAACCGAGCCTCGAGAAGCGGGGCGGCGAACACTGCTCCTTCGGCGGCACCGAAGCTCTGCATGGTTCGCAGCATCAGGCGGAGAGTGCTCGAAGCCGCCTGCTGGGCCACGTAGGTCTTCCAGGACCAGGGTTCGGCCGCCCGCTCGGCCGCCAGTTCGATCCGTTGGGCTTCCACAGCTCCCGGCTGCAGCCAGGTCTGATACGGCCGCACCGATCGACGGGCCATCTGGTACCGGAACCGGTATGGCGAGAGGTGTAACAGGAGATGGCGCACCTCTGAGCGTGAGGGTTTGCGGTGGTCGGCTACGGCACTGCGGAGCGAAGCCAGCGGCCACCAGCCGAAGAGCTGGTCGCCGCCTTCGCCGCTCACGAGCGTGCCACCGCGGGCCCGCTGTATCATCGGGATCAGCGAGTACGCGGGGGCAGGCCAGAACAGCCCATGGCGACGGAGCGCGTCGCGCGCCACCGGCCCCAGGAGGTCCAGGTCCGTGCCCGGATCGAAGCGCTCCCAATCGGCAATACCGAGCGAGCGGACGACAGTCTCCTGCCAGTCGTGTTCGTCGGAATCAGTATCGCCTGTCCAGAAGGCAGTGAGGGCAACCGGCAGAGGGAGCCCTTCCGCCCTGGCCAGCCGGACCGCAGTCGCTAGGAGCGCGGACGAGTCCCGTCCTCCGGAGAACGCCACGACCACGGGAGGACGTTCGAGCAGAGGGCGGAGCACCGCCTCGAGCGCGACGAGAGGGTGCCGGTCGACAGGCCGTACGTCAGGGCCGTGCCGGTCGGTGTCGCAGACGACGCCGGTGGCGACTTGCAGGTCGGTCAGTCCGAGCGGATTGGGACCGGAACTCCACCTGCTGGCACCCGATACGCCGGAACTACGTGTACCCGATNNCGATATGCCGGAACTACGTGTAATTGACCGGTTCACTCGTCGCTCCATTCCCGCGACAGGCCCTTAGACAAGGAGCATGCATTCGGCCAACGAGTCGAGGAAGCTCTCGATGTCACGTTCGGCCCGCGTCGCGTCGATGCCGTAGCGCTCTGTCAGCGCGTCGACCAATTGCCCCCGACTCGCTCCCTCGATCAGGCAATTCCAGAGCATCCCGCCGGAGCCGTTGATCGTCAGGTACTTGGCCGTTCCCATGTGCAGGACGACCAGCTCGTCACCGATCTCCCGCCAGGCCACGTCGTGGCTGTTGATCCGGAGAAGACTCTCCGCGGTTGCAGGCATAACGCAGGCCTTCTTTCGGTGGGGCCGATACCGGAAAGTCGGCAGGCGGCTCGTCTGTCTTGTCCTTGTCTTTACTAGTCGGCAGCGACGAGGCTCATCTTGACGTCCGGTTGTCCGGACCCAGAGAGCCCGTTCCGGTAGTTGACCAGCGTCATGGCCTCCGCCTGACTTTTGACGCCAAGCTTTTGGAAGATTCGCGTCTTGTGATTTTCGGCCGTCTTGTAGGCAACGTCCAGGCGCCGGGCGATCGCCTTGGTCCCGAGACCGTCGGCCATCCCCGTGAGCACCTCGAGCTCCCGGTTTGTCAGCGCCGGCCCAACTGTCGCCGCCGCGCTACGCCAATCCCGTAACAGGCTGTCCGCCAGTGACCCTGAGACGACGGCCTCTCCCCGCGCCACTCGGACGACCGCCTCCGCCACCTCGTCCAGCGACGACGCCAGCGAGATGAGCCCGCTGGCTCCCTGACGGAGCAAGCCGAGCGCATGCGGTCCCTCCAGCTCGTGCGTCAAGACCAGGACGCGCGCCCCGGTCCGCGACAGGCCGGGAAGGAACTCTTCGACAACGCCGTCGGCGAGAAGGTCGCTGGCGACGACCACGTGCGGGAGGAGCAATTCGGTCAGGGCGACAGCCGCAGCCCCGAACACCGTCTGCGACATGATCTGGGCCCTTCCGCCCAGCTCCATTCGGAGGCCAGGCGCCACGATCGGTATTTCGTGGGCGACAATGACCCGAGGTCCGTCATCTCTCCATCGGTGCGCCCGGGCCTGCGGCGGTCGGTACGACTGAGCCGGCCTGCGAGATGGCGCCCGGAACCCGCCGTGCTGCTGGGGCTGAGCAAAACCATGCCGGATTCCTGCGGCCACGGCCTGGGCGGCACTCTGCGCATCGAGCTTGGCCAGGAGGCGCTCCCGTGACGAACGAATCGAACGATGGCTCAGCAGCAGCCGCTCGGCGATCTGCGCCGTAGTCTGCCCGGCGCTGAGCAGAGACAGGATCCGCAACTCTCGACCCGAGAGCGGCCCCGTCACGCCACTGTCGAGCTCGGGGGGTCTCTCTTGAAGGTTGGGCGCGGACTCGGCAATGCCGGCAGCCCGGAGGAGGTCAGCGAACGGCGCAGTGGGGGGCAGCGGTCCCTGGCACAAAGCGCCCAGATGCTGGCGCTCCGATGGCCGACCGATACCTACCAGTCGGATGGCCGAGCCGAGGTCCGACAACCGTTTCAGTAGGGCAATGACGTCACTTGGCCCGGTCGGGATCTCGACGAAGATGACGTCGGGTGGCGCGTCGACCGCAAGCTCGAGCAGCTCGGCACCTGTCGCCACCACGGCGTCCACCGAAACACCCGGCTCAGCGCCGAGCAACCGGACCAAGGCCGCGCGAAATAGCGAGGGCCGGTCCTGGATCATTACGGAGAGGTTCATTTGCTCCCCAGACAGTCGAGGAGGACACCGATGGCGTCCTCACTGCCGTCCCAGTCCCTTGGTCGGGACCACGACAGGACGCAGCTGCTCGCCAGCTCCATCGCCGAGACCGAAGGTGTGACCGGGATGGGGAGCGCGCCGCTGGCCAGCACCAAGGTCAGACGCTCCGCCACGCTCAAGGGGCGTAGCGTTGCCTCCTCGGCCCAATCGAGCCTGATCAGGCCGGCGAGCGGCACTGCTGCCGGTGCGTCGGGCAGGTCGAGGCGCCAGCGCTCCCGGGTGCCGACCACACCGAGCGGACGGCCGACGCCCAGCACACCAGCCGCCTCGGCACGCAGGTCTATGCACCGTGGCCCGACGAGCACGTCTCCATCGCGCCAGATGACGAGGTCGTCGGCAAGCACGGCGCACCCGGCGAGGGCGAGCTGCCCGAGGGTGGTGCTCTTGCCGGCTCCCTTGTCGCCGAGCAACGCCCACGCCCGGCCGGAGTGCACGAAGGCGCCACCGTGGAGTGCCTCGAAACCCGACCAGATGCCGAGTGCCGCCGCGGCCGCGGCCAGATGGGGTTGCATCACGCACTCTTCGGCTACCGGCCGATGAAGGCACAGGTCAACGGTCGGTGGCTCGTCATGGATGCTGATCCGGCCGCCGCTGCGCAAGGGAAATTCGGCCATGTGGGGCCCCCAGGCCGGCAAGGTCGGTCGGTCCGGCCCTGTCCGGCTCTCGTCCGTGACGTTGACCGCCACCTCCTGCCAAGTCGGGGGTGACGGGTTGAGCACCGATCGGGCCTGCTCCATGCCAGGCCACCTCCAACCCCACGCCGCGTCTCGCGCCGTCTCGGTCATTGCCCCGCAGAGTCCCGCGTCGTGGATGGATGCAGGCCGAAGGCGCTGGCCTGAAGGGCATACAGTTCGGCATAGCGGCCTTGGGCGTCAATGAGTTCCTTGTGGGTCCCGTGTTCGATGATCTGGCCCGCGTCCAGCACATAGATGCGGTCGGCCAATCGGACGCTGGCGAAGCGGTGAGAGATGAGCACGACCGACCGCCCGGCAAACAGGTCACGCACCGTGGCGAACAGGTCGGCTTCCGCGCGCGGGTCCAGCGAGGCCGTCGGCTCGTCAAGGATGACAAGCTGCGCGTCGCGAAAGAAAGCCCTGGCGAGCGCCAGGCGCTGCCATTGCCCGCCCGACAGGTCACTGCCGCCGAAGAATTGGGGGGAGAGGCTGGTCTCGTAACCGTTCGGAAGGTTGAGGAGGAAGCCGTCGGCCCCGGCCCGGTGGGCAGCAAGAACCATGCCGTCCAGATCATCGACGCGCCCGCTGCGGCCCAAGGTGATGTTGTGCCTGGCGGACAGGTAGTAGCGCAAGAAGTCTTGGAAGAGGATGGCGATCCGGTCGTGGAGCTGGTCAGGATCCACCGCCGCCATGTCGACACCTCCCCAGGTGATCCGGCCCGACTCGGGTTGGTACAACCCGGCCAGAAGCTTTGCCAACGTGGTCTTTCCCGACCCGTTCTCACCGACGAGCGCAACCACCTCACCGGGGGCGATCTCGATGTCAACGTGCTGCAGCGCCGCTCCCGAGCGGCTGGGGTAGCAAAAGGACAAATCCGTGGCGGCGATCGTCTCCAACCGTGACGGTAGGATCTCTGTGCCGCGCACGGGTTTGTCCGGTCGGGCGAGCGCGACGAAGTCGTTGAAGTCTTGGACGAACAATGAGCTTTCGTAGAGCTGGCCGACACCTGACGCCAGCGACTGCAACTGCGAGCCAAGGAGCAGCAGGGCGACGGCGGCGCTACCGGCAGATGCCAGGGACGCTCGTCCGTCGGCGACAAACCAGATAAGAAGTCCGAGTACTCCTCCTGTGATAGTAGCCGTGAGCAGTCCGGCCGCGATTCCCGCCCGGAGACGATACCGAATCAACTTCCGGAGCCCTCGGATACGGGCGTCGTACAGCAGATCGAACCAGCCGCTGAGGTATCCCGCCAGACTGTAGGCCCTGAGTTCCTTCGCCGGATCCTTCTCTACCAGCAGCGCTTGCAGATAGTAACGCTGGCGGCTGATCGGCGTTTGCTCCACCTCGAACTCGTAGAGGGCGCGGCCGATCCGCACCGAGGTCAGGCTCAGCGGGATGACCGCAGCCAGTATCAGGACAAAGAACAGGGGCTGTACCAGAAGCAGGACGACACCGACACTGGCCGTACCGAGGAGTGAACCACCCAGCGCGAGCAGGCCGGATGTCATCTGAAAGGGCCGCATGGTGGCGTTGACGGTGGCCCTCTGGAGCCGGTCGTGGAAGTCCGGGTGATCGAATGCCACCAGGTCGACGGCTGCCGAAGTAGAGATGACTCGACGCATGCAATAGCGACTTACGAGCTCGCTCAGCAATCGCTGAAACTCGACCCGGGCGATCCCCGCGACCGACACGAAGGCCAGGATGATCGCCATGGCGACGACCGATGGCACCACAGACCGGAAGTCACCACTGGTCTGATCTCGAAGGAGCTGGGTCAGCAGGGACCGGATGATCAGGATCTCAGCGGCGACCGCTGCGCTCGCAGCCGCTTGTAGAACGACGGTACCGACGAAAAGGCCCGGGGCCGCCTGGCGTACCATGCGAACCGAGGAGGCGACGACTCTTGGCAGGTAGCGGAGCTTGCGGTCAATGTTGGGGTGAGCGACCGCATCGATGTCGAAGGGTACGGACCCCTCGACTCCGGCGGTTTCATTCTCCACGGAGCTCCCTTTCCAGTTCGGCCCCGCGGTGCAGGTCATCCGAAGTCGGGTACCCTGCCCCCTGTGGCCAGTGTGATTCGGTATCTAACCGAGTCCTCTGCCAGGCCTGGCTTCCGTGTGGCGTCTTAGGCCCAGCGTGCTGCGGGCGGCGTTTTGGGCGTGGCGCTCGCTGGGTCACGTGCGGCGCCAGCTCGTAGCAGGTGTGGTGCGCCCGACCCTCAACGCGCCGCCGCCACTGCCCGGCGATGCAGGAATCGGGGTGATGGCGGTCTTGACGCGATGTTCTCCGACCTGTCTGGAGGGAGCGCTCGTCCGCCAGCACTGGCTTGCCTACCACGGCGACCGTCGCGACGTGGTCATCGGCCTGCCCCAGTCGGGTTTCGGCGACACGCCGGCCCACGCCTGGGTGGACGGGACCGACCGACCCTCCGCCCTCCAGTACATCGAACTGCACCGCCTGCCCCCTCAGCTGGATAGCTGAGCTCGTTCCGCAGCCCAGTGAGGAGGCCGTGGTCGATGAAGCCTCTTTCATCGAATCGCCGAGCCCAAGTCGCGCCCTTTAAAGAGATCGCGCTGCCGCGCCGCAAAACAGGCACCCCACGCTCGGGTGCGGTCACCCCACCGCTCGGCAGCAAGGGGATCGGCCAGTTCGCTCAGCGCCCGATCAATCCCTGTAGCCAGGTCCGCCCCAGGCGGTATCAGCCACCCGCTTTCGCCGTCGAGTATGGAGTCTCGCAGTCCCTGGACATCGAACGCCAGCGATGGCACACCAACCTGCGCCGCGTCCATCACCGTGATTCCCCATCCGTCGGTCATCGACGGATGCACCGCCAGCCAGGCTCTTGCCAGCAGCCGAGCCTTGGTCGTCTCGTCGACCCTTCCATGCAACCGGACGGTGTCACCGAGCCCGAGCTCGTGTACCAACTGCTCCAACCTGGCGGGAACCGCGCCGTCCCCGACGACTTCGATTCGCAGATCTGGCCAGCGAATTCGGACGGCTGTAGTCGCATGCAACAGAAGTTCGAGGCTCCGGTGCGGTACCAAGCGGCCAAGGGAGACGACGTTCGCCACCCCGGATCGGCAGATGGGCGGATGGTCTTTCCGCCGCTCGCCGGCGAGCATGTTCAACGCTGGCACGTCCTGTCCGTCGTCTGCCTGGAGCCAGATCGTTAACCGCGTTGTTCAGCCGTTGTTCGATGACATTGGCTGCGAGTTGTCCGTCAGCTCGAGGCAGGCTTCTGCGGATGCCCAGATAGTCCGAATTGGCTATACGCCAGGAGCTGAGGGACCCCTCGAAACCGCCGTGGGATGCCGCCGATCAAGTAACACTGTCGCATGCCGACAAACATTCCCAGAGCGAAAGATACAAACGGCTCGGAGGACACCGTCGCTATCACCTTTGGAGACTCACGATGAGGGCCCTTATCATCGAGGACGATCGGATGATCCGGCGACTCGTCGAGGTCCAACTGTCGAAAGAATCGATCGACGTCACGGTCGCCCCGGACGCCACGGCCGGACGGGCCGCACTTCAGGGGGCACAGTTCGACCTCCTCATCCTGGACCTCACTCTGCCGGACGGGTCCGGCTTGGACATGTTGAAGGCGCTGCGGCAGGGGGGATCTACGACGCATGTCATCGTCGTCAGTGGGGCCGTCCGGGAGGTCGACCGAGTGCGCGCCCTGCAGTACGGAGCGGACGACTACGTCTCCAAACCCTTCTTCGCTCGCGAACTAGCGGCCCGGGTCCTGGCTGTCAGACGCCGGCTCGAACGCTCTCATCAATCCCATTTGCAGTACAACGGGCTGGAATTCGACCTGGAAGCACGAAAGGTCACCGCCGGCGGCTCCGAAGTCGACCTGACCACCAAGGAGTTCGATCTCATAGCCTACGTGGCCTGCCGGCCCGGCCAGGTCTTCAGCAGGGAGGAACTACTGCAATCGGTGTGGCAATCGACCTCAGCATGGCAGCGGCCGTCGACCGTAACCGAGCACGTAAGAAGGCTGCGCGCCAAGCTTGGAGATGGGACACCGCCGAGACTGCTGGTCTCGGTCCGCAGCATTGGGTACCGCTTCGACCCTCCGTACCTCGCTGAGGAACAGGGCTTGGCTGCGATCACCTCTCAGTCCTGCTGACAACCTCAATCCGGGCCAGGTGACCGCCGCCTTTGTCCTCTCTGCCATAGTGGTCGCTTGCGTCTAACAACGACGGGGCAGGGTCTCCTGTGGCGCGGCATCCGTTGGCGGCTGACCAGTTCGGCATTGACCGTGGCAGCGGCCACACTGGCGTTCGCCGCTGCGCTGCTGGCTCCCCTGTACCTGCGCGCCGCGGGAGACTCGGTCGTGCGATCGGCCATCACCGCCGCGCCCGCCTACAGCAGCGGGGTGACCCTGGGAAGCGGCGTCAATCTGGTCACCGCGGCCCAGATCGCGGCCGCGGAGCAGCAGCTGGCAGGAAGCAGTGCCGGTCGCCACTGGTACCGCGACCCGATCACCGCGGTGTCAACGGGCATCCACGTGACCGGCCTGGAACCCACTGCGTTCCCGAGCACCTTCTACTACGAAAGCGGAATCTGCGCCCATCTAATCATGCGCTCGGGCACCTGTGATCTTGGTCCGGACACGGTGTTGGTGAGCGACCGTTCCGCGCCGCTTCTCAACGTATCCACCGGAGCACGCCTAGAAGTCAGCTTCCACGGCGACATCCCGCCGCGCGCCTACTCGGTAGCCGGGATCTATGCCGTACCCGATTTGCAAGCCCCGTACTGGTGGGGCAACGGGCCGGGGATCTTCGACTACGGCGCCATCGCCACGACCGGCCCTTCGCCGCTCGACTCGCTGATCGTGTCGATGTCTACCGCTTTGGCCGTGCCGCCGCAGGCCCTGCCGTCAGTGTCGGGCGAAGTGGCGTTACGAGCTGGAAGGGTGAATTTGGCCAGTGAGGGCTCGCTCTTGCGGTACATGGCGGTCGCGAAGAACGAGGTAGCCCAAAGGGACGGCGTGGTCCTGGCCAGCGATGCTCCCTCACTGCTGGCGGGGGCTGCGCACGACCGCCACATCATGTCGACGATCGTGGTGACCGTCGCGGTGCAATTGCTGGTACTCGCCTTGTGGGTGTTGACCAGTCTCGTCGTACGGTCCAGTGAGGCTCGCCAATCCGAGATCCGCCTGGCCCGATTACGAGGCTTCCCGTGGACATCGGTGCTCAGCGTGATCGCGGCGGAGCCGGCCGCGCTCTGCGGGGCCGGCCTGCCGATAGGTGCGCTGCTGGCCTGGGTCACGGTGAGGGTCACCAGTTCGCAACTTTTCGCGCCGCAGACCTCCGTCCGGACAGACGGGTGGCTGTGGGTTTCGGTAGGTTCCAGCTTGGCCGGTGTGGCTGTGGCGCTGGGCGTCGGGGCGATCCGGGTGTATCGGGCCACCGCCCTGGCCGAACCGGCGCTCGGTGGCATGAGCCGGCGACGACTGGCCGCGGCGTGGCGGACACGAGCGGGCGCCATCGGCGACCTGGCCATCTTGACGGTGTCCGTCGCCGCCTTGGTCGAGTTGGCGTCCAGCGGGGCGTTTGCCGGAGGACGCACCGACCCGCTGTCCGCGGCTGGACCTGGCCTGGTGGCCCTGGGGGTGGCGGTGGTTGGCGTCCAGCTGATCTTGCTGACGGCGCGAGGTCTGAGCGCGCTGACCGTGGGATCGAAGCGGGTAGGTCTGTTCCTGGCCGTCCGGCAGACGGCCCGCCGGCCGGTGCTGGTCCGCCAAGCCCGAGTTCTCGTGGTGGCGTTGTGCCTGGCCTGCTTCGCCTCGGCGGCCTGGTCGATCGCTCGTACGAACCGGTCCGAGTTGGCCACCTTCCAGGTGGGTGCGTCGATGGTGGCGGACGTCGTGCCGCCCGCCGGCGTAGCCCCACAAGGTCTTGTCGACGAGGTGGACCCAACGGGCCGTTACTCCATGGCGGCCGCAGTCGTGTCCACATCCAGCTCGACTCTCCTGGCAGTCGATCCCAGCCGCCTGGTTGGCGTCGCCGCCTGGCCGCCGGGCGTGTCGGCCGCATCCCTCCGCCAGGTCGCCGCTGCCTTGTCGCCGCCGACGGCCCCGGAGGTCGTCCTGACGGGCAGTGCCATCTCCGTGCGGGCAACCGCGTCGGGGGCCGCGACCGCTCCGGGTGCGGGCCAGATCGACCTGGAGGCGCAGGTCTACAACCTGGCGGTGGGCAGCGCGGCCTTGGTCGATCTCGGGCCGCTGGTTTCGGGCTCGACGTCCTATACCGGGACGCTGGGAGTTGACTGCGTGACCGCTTGTCGGTTTGACGGCCTGAGCCTGGTACCCACGGATTCCACGGCCAGCTCGGTGTTGACGTCTGGTGACACGACCCTCACGATCACCGGTGTCCGCGTACAAGGGCAGTCCGGCCAGTGGGCTCCGCTCGGTGCCGACCTTTCCCCGGACGGCTGGACCGCGTCGGAGCCCGGCGTACAGGTGAGGACCGGACGGGCGGGGCCGAGCATCTCTGTATCTGCAGCGGCCCTCGAAGCGTTCGCCGGAGGGGCCAAACCCCAAGCCGGCCCGATGGCCGGGCCGGCGTCGGCACCCGCGGTGTTACCGGCCGTCGTCACCACGACGGTCAAGGAAGTCAATGGCGCGGGGCTCCCCGGCACGTCCATCCCAACTCAAGGGCTCGACGGCAACACGCTCACCGTTGCGCCCACTTTCCTGGCCGCAACGCTCCCGGAGGTCGGCGCGAATGCCGTGCTGGTCAACCTTGATCTTGTCCAGGACGCGGAGATCTCGTCCACCTCGACCGACGCGGTCTTCCAGGTGTGGCTGGCCCCTGGTGCTCCCCGTGACGTCTTGGCGAAGCTGGATCGAGTCGGGCTCCGGGTGACGTCTGTGCAGCGGGCTTCGGACGTCCTAAGTCAGCTGGACAAGTCGGGCCCGGCCCTGGCCGACACCTTCCTGCTGCTGTCCACCGTAGCTGCGCTCCTGGTGGTCGTCCTCAGCACGCTGGCCACGCTGGCCGCCACGACCCGGCAGCGGGCCAGCGAGCTCGCCTTCCTCGAGGTCGCCGGCGTGCGACGGAGAAGCCTGGTTCGTTCGTTACTTGGGGAGTCGGGAGCCTTGGCCGTGACCACACTGTTCGGCCTCGCGGCCGGCATCGTGGCGACCGCTCTGGTCGTGCCGTCCCTCCCCGAGTTGGCGAGCACCTCCGCGGCAGCCCCCCCACTGCAGTACCCGCTGCCCCTCCCGCTCCTGGCGGCCGTGTCCGCGTGTGTCGTGTTCACGGTGCTGGTGTCCGGGCTCGTCATCAACACCGCTGTGCTCCGCCGTAGCGCCGCCCAACTGCGACGGGTCGGGCTCCGATGAGCTCACCGGCCGACGGGCCCCTGGCCGGGCCGGCGCCGTCGCCGGCGCTGACACCCACACACGCGGACATCCGGTGCCTGGGCGTCTTGCAGCTATTCCCCGGCGACACCGAACCGGTAGTGGCCCTGCGAAACGTCAACCTTGATGTACACGCGGGAGAGCTGGTAGCGATTCTCGGGCCGTCCGGATCGGGCAAATCCACGCTGCTGTCACTGCTCAGCGGATTGCTTCGACCGACCGCGGGGTCGGTGCGGGTCGCCGGGCACGACTTGGCCCATTTGGACAGTGCTGGTCTCAACCGGTTGCGCGCCACCCAGCTGGCCCTATTGATGCAGGAGCCGCTCGACAATCTCCTCCCGTACGCCACGGCCGCCCAGAACCTACGATTCGCCCAGCGAGGGGCCAGGCGCCACAGATGGTCGCTGAGGTGGGGGGTCGAGGAACTCCTCGCAGAGATGAACCTGGTCGAGTTTACGCATCGACCCATGACGTCGCTCTCGGGAGGTCAGCAACAACAGGTGGCATTGGCTACCGTCCTGGCCTCGTCGCCGGTCGTCCTTCTCGCCGACGAGCCCACCGCCCATCTCGATCCCGCCGGTCGCGACGCGGTCATCGCCGCGCTCAAGCAGGCCAACGAGCTCACCGGGGCCACGACGGTGGTCGTCACCCACGACCCGGTTGTGGCCGCGGCCATGCCTCGCACCATCACGCTCAATCATGGGCAGATCGGCGTCGAGGGTCGCCGAGGGCGCGAGTACATCGTCGTCGGTCCGGACGGTGCGGTACAGCTGCCCGAGCAGTGGTTGGCGGAGCATCCTCCGGGGACATTGTTGAGCCTCCACCGCACGCCGACCGGTCTCGAGCTGCGGGTGGAGGAGGAGTCGTGAGCGTCGCCGAACTGCATGGCCGCGGGCTCCGGGTTCGCATGGGTGAACGCGTACTCCTGGACGGGTTCGACTTCCGGGCGGTGTCCGGGGAGCTGGTCGGGATGAGCGGATCCTCTGGGTCGGGCAAGACGACATTGCTGCAGGTACTGGCCGGCCTGACCCGGCCCGCGTCCGGTGATGTGCTCATCAACGACCAGCCCGCCGTGCCGTGGCGAGAAGTCACCGTGGCCCTCGTGCCCCAGACGATCCAGTTCGTCGGGGTTCTGACGGCGGCCGAGACCGTCGCCATTGCCCTCCAGTCGGCCGGACGCTACCGGTCCGAGATCGCCGAACGAACTGGGAGCGCCTTGGAGGAGCTGGGCCTCGCCGTCCTCGCCGACCAACTCGTCTCCAGTCTGTCCGGTGGGCAGCGCCAGAGAGTCGCTATTGCCCAGGCCCTTGCCCGCCGACCGGACATCCTCTTGGCCGACGAGCCGACCACCGCCCTTGATGCCCAGTGGCGGGTCTCGGCCCTGGCGGCGCTCGGCCGTCTCGCTCGCCGCGGGGCGATCGTGGTCATTGCTTCCAACGACGGGGACACGCTCGCCGCGTGCGACCGGGTGGTGAGTATCGACGGCACGTCGGTGCCCGGCGCCACCCCGCTCACCGGCGCCGTCGAAGCCCCTTGAGCCACGCCCATTCCATCACTATATTGGCAATGTTAGTCATGAAATGTGTAGCGAGGAGCGTACGCCATGCTCAAGCGCCACCACTTGCTAGAGGGCGCTGCGGTTAGGGAACTGACGTGAAGGTCGGTGTGTACCTAAATACCCAGGCTCGGCCTCGCGGCGTGGCGCTGGCCCAGATCTACGCTGAACTGTTCGAGACCGTTCGTCTGATGGAGGAGCTCGGCTACGACGCCGCGTTCCTTCCGGAGCACCACCAGCAGCCCGATGGGTACTTGCCCTCGCCGTTCGTGATGGCCGCTGCCATCCTCTCTCGGACCGAACGCCTACGGGTCCACACCGGCATCCACCTCTTGCCGTTGTGGGATCCCATGCGTGTCGCCGAAGACGTAGCGGTCCTCGATGTGTTGTCTGGAAGCCGGATCACTCTCGGCGTTGGACTCGGTCTGGTGCAACACGAGTTCGACCAATTCGGCGTCGATATGCGCACCGCGGTAAGCCGGTTCACCGAACAACTCGAGATTCTGCGGCTGGCGTGGTCCGATGAACCGGTTACCTTCCACGGAGATCACTTCGTCTACGACGCGATAGACGTGCACCCGAAGCCGTTGACGACTCCGAAGATCTTCATCGGAGCGATGTCCGACCGTTCCGTCGAGCGGGCCGGCAGACTCGGAGACGGCTGGTTGACGGATCCGCTTCACAGCGCCCAGACCATCGAGAGTTGGGCCGCTCGGTACCGAGCCAGCGCCGTCGAGCATGGGCGCCAGCCGAGCATCTGGCTCCAGCGGGACTGTTACGTGAGCGAGAACCCCGCGGACATCCGAGAAGTGTGGGCGCCGTACCTCGTGGATGACTGGCGCTTCCACTTCGGTCAGGGCCTCCTTACCTACGGTCGCTTCAACGCCGCCGCGGAACCTTGGGCGGCAAAGGTCGAGAGTCCTGACGACATCACCTTCGAGGCACTCCAGGCCGACCGAGTCGTCGCTGGAACCCCGCAGGAGGTGACCGATCAGCTCTTGGGACTTGGATCGAGGATCCAACCCGACGGGGTCTGCTTCCGGTTCCGGTTTCCGAACGGACCTGCTCACCCAACGGTCCTCGAGACCATCCGTTTGTTCGGGTCAGATGTGCTTCCACACTTGCAGCCGTCCACCTAGCGGACTGAGTCGTTGGCCGAGAGGATCCGCTCGCTATATCCCGAGGTACGAGCGCCGGACTTCGTCATCCGCCACTAAGGAGGCCGCAGCTCCAGATACGGTGACGCGGCCATTGGCCAGGACGTACCCCCAGTTCGCCAGTCGGAGCGCCAGCTCGGCATTCTGCTCTACCAACAGGATCGACAACCCTGTCGTGCGCAACTGTTCAAGAACGCCTGCGATGGCGTGAACCACGATCGGCGCCAGCCCCAGCGACGGCTCATCCAGAAGCAGAACCTTGGGCTGAGCGACGAGGCCACGGGCGATGGCGAGCATCTGCTGCTGACCGCCGCTCAGCGCTCCGCCACGACGATGAAGGATTTGGCCGAGCACCGGGAAGGTCTCGAGGACATAGTCCAGTCCTTCTTTGGGAAGACCTTTGCGAACATATGCGCCCATCTTCAAGTTGTCCAAGACGGTGAGCTCAGGGAAGATAAGCCTTCCTTCTGGAACATGAGAGATGCCGAGCTGGACGATCTCGCGTGGCGCTAGATGACTTATTCTCCCGCCCTCGAGATAGATCTGGCCGGCTGATGCACGGTGCAAACCGGAAATCGTGCGGAGCGTGGTCGACTTTCCCGCCCCGTTGTTGCCTAAGAGAGCAACGACCTCGCCGGGTGGCACTACTACGGACACACCGTGGAGTACCTCTGCCTTCCCTCTCCGCACCGTGAGGTCGCGAAGTTCCAATCTCGGGGTCTCAGGCGCCAAGATAGGCCCCGATCACGGCTGGGTCGTTGGCGATCTGCTCAGGTGGTCCCTCGGCGATCATCCGGCCTGCGTCAAGCACGATAACTCGGCCGCACGCGGTCATGACCAGACCCATGTGGTGCTCAACGAGCACGATGGTGATTCCGGACACGGTCATTATCGACAGGTCCTGTCGCAAGGTCTCTACCTCATCCGTGTTGAGACCCGCCGCAGGCTCGTCGAGCAGGAGCAGAGACGGCTGGCACATCACCGCAATCGCCACGCCGAGCCGCTTGGCCTGCCCGTAGGACAGAACGCCGGCGGCCGCGTGTGCGACGTTTTCATACCCCAGGCGCGCCAAGGCTTCGGCGACATTGTTACCTGCGGCGTGTGCTTCCGCCCTCCTCAAAGGCCATCGGCGCCCTTCTGGGTGGATGGGTTTCGCCTGGAAGCGATGAGCGCCGAGCGCCAAGTTCTCCCTGACGGTCAAACCGGGAAATACTCGTGCGTTCTGGAACGTGCGTACCAAACCCAAACGGGCGCGGCCGGCCGCATCCAATCGTGATACGTCAGCACCCTTCCAGACGATAGTGCCGGCCGAGGGGGCGGCGAAGCCTGATATCAAATTGAATAGCGTCGTCTTGCCTGCGCCGTTGGGGCCGATGAGCCCGACGAGCTCTCCAGGGAAGATCTCGGCGCTCACGTCATCCACGGCGCGAATCCCACCAAATTCCTTGGAGACAGACTTGACTTCGAGCAGGGGCGGACTCTGATCCAGCGTCGTCATCGGGTGCCGTCCGTCTGGACGACACTATGGTGCGGGCCGACGTCGTCACTCGCAGGCGCTATGGGTCCGGTCCCCGTGGGACCACTCCCGGGTTGGTTGCCGCTCGCCAGGGACGTCCCCGCCCTCCCCGCCTCTCGTCGCCGCCGGAACGCGTCAATCGCGTCCGCTCCAAGTCCGCAAAGTCCCTTTGGCGCAAAGAGAATGATGACCACGAGGAGTAGACCGAACACCCCATCGCTGTACTGACCGCCAAATCGGACCCAGTCAGTGAGCACGACATAGATGGCCGCTCCGATCAATGGACCAATCAGGAAGCCGCGCCCACCCAAGACCACCTGCACGATCATCGTTATGATCGCACTGAATGTGAAGAGACTGGGGAATATGAAGCCCAGATAGCCACCATACAGAACTCCGGCGATGCCGGCGATGACCGCGCCAAGGACAAAGGCCACGAGGCGGGTGCGCCCTACGTCAATGGCCACCGATGTCGCCAGGACCGGGTCTTCTCTCACTGCGACCATGGCCCGCCCTCGCGGGCTTTTCACCAGCCGAGCGACCAAGAAGAGCACGACCACGAGGACAAGGGCACAGAGAAGGAAGTAGCCGCCCCGGCGCGAGGCCAGATTCCATTCGAGTCCACCTATTCGGATCGTGCCTGGTGCGATGTTGGTCGGGAGTCCGGTTGATTGCCCGGTTATCGCCAGCGTCGGCACGAGCGCAAGTAGGGCCAAGCCGAATGCCAGGGTCATGATGCTGAAGTAGAAGCCGGAGAGTCGTGCGGCTACGACTCCTATGACGAATCCAACGACCACGGCGGCTCCGACAGCCCCGCCAAGTGCCGCCCAGAATGGCCACCCATAGTGGGTCACAAGCACGGCTTCCATGTACGCGCCGACCGCACCCAAGCCGATTTGGGCCATTGAGAAGTCGCCACCATAGCCCCACACCACATTCAGGCTGCTGCTCCAAAGCGCCCAGATCGCGGTTAGGGCTCCGACGTTGAGAATCTCCAGATTGGAGGAACGCCCGACCGCAACTATGACGACGGCCGCGCCCAACCAGACCAAGCCGCTCTTTCGCACTGCCTGCCGACGGTCGGCAGCAGAGGTCACAGTGTTGCCTCGTGGGCCGTCCGAATAAGACCGGTTGGGCGAAAGTACAGAATTACGATAAGAAGCACCAACTCTAGGACCTGGGTTCCGCTGGCCGACCAATAGCCGATCCCGAATGCCTCGCTAACCCCGAGAACCAAGGCTCCCAATACGGCGCCGAGGGGGCTGCCAGCACCTCCGAGTATCAATACAATGAATCCTTTGAGTAGCGGGGAGTCGCTCAAGGTAGGATCGACCGGGAACACAGCCACGAGTAGCACGCCCCCGAGCGACGCTAGGGCTGCCGATACGGCGAAGGCAATGTGCCGGTACCTTTCGACTGGAATACCCATCAAGGCCGCCGCTTCTGAGTTTTGAGCGACGGCGCGGATCGCCGCTCCGGGGCGGCTGAGGCGCAGAAATACCGTCAGGGCGATCAGAACCAGGATGGTTACTGCCACAATTAGCAATCGGGCCCCGGGAATGCGAACGGACCCGACGGTGATGACTGTCGTGATCGGCTGGGGAACGTCGTACTGATCTGGGCCCCAGACGCGTTGCACCACGTCCCCAAAGATCGCAATGAGACCGATGGAGATGAGCAATCCGTTCATCGGGGTTTTGCGGACTCGAGCGAACAGAGCTGAGTCCAGTCCGTACCCCAACGCGGCTGAGCCAACCAGGACTATAGGCAGCGCTGTCCAATATCCAACCCCCTTCGTCGACAGGCCGTAGACGACGTACGCACCGAGTAGTAGAAGCTGGCCTTGGGCAAAGTTCACAATATCGAGGACACCAAATACTAGGGTTAGCCCCAGGGCGACTAGAGCGTAGACGGACGCCAGTACCAGACCATTGATGATGCTCTGGAGAAACAGATTGACATCCATCTTACGCTCTAGCCCCGGATTCGTTCAGTTCGTAGGCTTAGCCGAGGGGCAAGTTCACATAGGTGATTTGACCGTTCAGCCAATAACCCATCTGTGGTGTGTACTGGGCGATGTTGTTGCTACCGAAGGACAGATTGAGGGTCCGATCGGGATACGATTCAGACGCTGTCGAGTGCAGGGCGGTCGCGACCGCGGTTGGGTCGATCGAACCGGCAACGCTCATGGCCTTGGACAACATCAAGACGTCGTCAAAGTAGCTGAGGGCCCAGAAGTCTCCCGAGTTCGGCTCCGATCCGAACTGTGCGGTCCACGCGGCCCGAAAAGCTGCCACCTGAGGATCGCTCGCGTTATCGACGGCGCGGGTTGTGATCGAGACGGCGTAGTTCGATATCCCCGTTATACCCTGAATGCTAGCGAATGTGGACCCGGGAGCCCCCACGAAGACCGGCGAGGTGAAGCCGGCCTGTACCGCTTGCTGTAGGAAGGGGTGCACATATGTGTCGAGGTACCCAATGATCACCAAGCTGGGGTTCTTTGACTTTATGGCCGCGATGTACGGGGCAAAGTCGGTCGTCCCAGCGGGAAAATACTGCGCGTAGACGACCGGAACATTGGCATTCTTGAAGCCGGCTGTGAGGCCTTGTTCGTGTAGCTCGCCCAGGGGATCCTGGGACTCGAGGAGGGCCACTGATGTCGGCTTGTACTTTGCAGCCAGGGCGCCCGCCATGGCGTACACACGGCCGCCCGTACCGGCGTCGGTGATGTGGGTTTGGAATAGCAGGGGGTTGTATCCTGTCGTCACCGACCCAATGGACGTCGGGGTCATGATGAGGACGCTGTCACCTTTGGCCGACGCATAGGCGGCCGTGAAGACCGTGCCTACTCCGGGGCCAAGAATATACTTATCACCGTTCTGCAGGAACTTCTGGTAGATGCCGATCGCCACCTCAGGGCTGGTGGCGTCATCTTGTTCGCTGAGGGAGAAGTTGTAGCACTTTCCGGCCACGATGATGCCGTTCTTGTTGGCAATGTCGACCGCGAGCTGAATTCCCTTGGCCCACACTTGGCCGATATCGGCCGCACCTCCGGTTTCCGACACCGACGCCCCAATCGGAATGGAGGTGGGGCTGGCGCAGCTGACGGTGCTCGCCCCCGTCGAAGCCGATGTCGGAGCCGATGTCGGCGCGCTCGCTGATTTACTGCCACTCCCACATGCTGCTAGTAACAAGCCGACCAGAGCGATGAATACCGTCGCTCTGCGTGCTCCCCGTTGTTGTCGTAGCGTGTTCGTCACGTCCTATCTCCTTCTCAATTTTGTCTGCTTCCGAGGTACGGTCATGGTTGATCCTTCGTCTGAGAGCCTGTTGCTGCATGTCGGTTAG
>PMHH01000058.1:837-44530 GCA_003156595.1 Acidimicrobiaceae bacterium | reverse complement strand
GTGCGGTGCTCGTCTCGTTCTCGGGGATCTCCGATCCGGGTCGCAACGTCTCGGCGGTGGCGGCCGAGGCGGGGGCCTGCAGCAGGATGTACTCGTCGCCGAGCGGGTTGTCGAAGCGGACTTCGGCGGTGGTGCCCTGCACCAGCTGGACGCTTCGCTTGATGTTCATGGTGACGTTCGCGGCGAAGTCGCGGGTGGAGATGCTGGCGACCTCCCCGACCACTTCGGCTCCGACGCGGACTTGGGCGTCATCCGGCAGATTGAGCACGTTGGCGAACGCGGCGTGTATCGGGTAGGTGGGGCCGATGTCGCCGCCGATCTTGGGGAGGGACTGGAGGCTGAACCCGCAACCTCCCAGCACGAGCGCAGCCGCCAAAGTGACCGTTCCGACGACCCACCCGCGAGCCGGCCGGCATCGCCCGGCCCGCCTGCTCATGCCCCACCGCTGACGAGAGCGCTGAGCGACAGGTTGGGCCCAGCCGAGGCACCCGGAGGGTTGGGCAGCCCGGCGACCAACCCGTTGACACCGCAGGCCAGGTCGACCGTCGGGTCCTCGGCAGGGTTGTGCGCCGGCGTGTCCTGAGATGGATCGATGGCGAGGACGAGCAACCGCAGCAGCGAGTTGCCGCAAACCGACTTTGAGAACCCAGCCGACCCGGACACCGGGTCGAATCGGGCGCGCAGGGCGTGGGTCGTCGGATCGAAGGCGTTGTTGAGGTTCTGCAGGGCGACTGGGAGGACTCCGAACACCTGCTCGAGGTCGGTCTGCTTCTGCGCCACTGCTCCCGCGAAGGTGGACAGGTTGGCGACGCTCTGCCCGAGCGCTGTGCCGTTGGTCTGGATAAAACTGGCCAGCTGGCCCAGGGCCTGCTGGAGGTTGGAGAGGGCGGACCCGAGAGAGCTGTCGTCTGAGGCCAGATCGGTGCTCACCACCGCTAGGTCGTTGGCAAAAGCCTGGTACGACCCGGTGTACTGCGACGCCACGTGGCTGAGGTTGCCGAGGTTGTCGAACAGGCTGGTGAGATCGGGGCCCTGTGACGACAGGGCCCCGAAGGCCGAGCCCAGGTTGGTGAGGGTTGAGTTCAGCGCGGTCCCGTTGGCGCCGAAGGCCCTGGCCGCCTCGGCTACGAGTGCCGAGAGCGCCCCGTGGGCGTTGGCACCGTGCGGACCGAGCGCCACGGCCAACTCGTTGAGGCTGTCGATGATGTCGTCCACTGACTCCGGCACCCCGGTTCGCGACAGGGGGATGAGCGCGTGATCGGGCATCGTTGGGCCGCCCGTGTAGGCGGGGTTCAGCTGGACGTAGCGGTCGTTGACGATGTTTGGAGCCATGATCAGGGCCTGGGCGTCGGCCGGAACCTTGATCGAGGCGGGGACCTCCATCTGCACCGTCACGTAGGTCGGTCCGGCCGTGATCTTGGTCACGTGCCCCACAGGCATCCCCAGGATCTTGACCTGATTGCCGGCGAAGAGGCCGGGGGCCGTGGCGAAACGGGCCGTGATCTTCGTCTCGGAAGTGCCGCTGGTGACGATGGCCAAGATCCCTGCGGTCACCATCCCGGCTAAGACCACGAGCACTGCCACCATTCGGACGCGAGGAGATATTCGCTTCATTTGGCGCCGTCCGATGGGGCTGGGGGTGGCCGACATCCGACCTGCGGGTTGCTGCTCGGGAAGGCTCCGGAAGCCGAGCACTCCTCGATCACGTTGTCGGGGACCAGGAGCGTGGGCACAGAGACATCGGCGAAGGCGCCTGACCCGGTGGAGTTGGCCGCGTACTTACTAAATGCGGCGAGCACTGGTATGGCTTGGCCGAAGTCGTTGCTGTCCTGGGCGAGTACGGCGGAGACGGTCTGGAGGTTGTCGAGGAGGCTGGTCAGCTGCCCGCGGTTGGTCGACAGGATCGAGGTGAGCTCCTGGCTCAGGCTCGACGTGGCTGCCAGCAGAGCCTTGATGGCCGCCTGACGCTGCTGGAGCACTTGCAGCACTATGTCGGCCTGGCCGACGAGGTTGAAGAGCTGGCCGCTCCGCTGGGAAAGGACTGAAGTCAGTCCGGCGCCTTGGCTGACGATCGCGGCCAGGGCGGTCGACTGACTGCCCAGGATCTGCGAGACACGGGCCAGTCCGTTGAACGCGGCTGTCGTCTCGCTCGCAGACGTGGCAGCCAGGTCGGAGCTGCCGGTCTCGAGGGCGTGCTCCAGCTCAGGGATGTTGTACTGCTGGATCTCGCTCCCGAGGTCGGACAGGTCGGCGACGAGTGTGTAGGGCAGGGTCGTCCGAGACACCGGGATCGGCCCCTTGAGGTTTCCGGACCCAGAAGGCGTGAGTTCCAGGTACTCCGTTCCGATGGGGCTGAGCACTTGCGCCGCGGCCGACGTCGTCGAGCCCAGGGCCAGCCCGCCCTGAACCTCGAAGCTCACCTTCACTTGGTCGCCGTCCAGCTTCAGACCAGTGATGGCGCCCACTTTCACGCCGCGCACCGTCACCAAGTCCGTGGTCACGAGACCTCCGGCGGAGGCGAAGTCGGCCGAGTAGGCGTCGGTGTTGTGGATCAGGGGAAGCTTGGAGAACTCGAGCGAACCGGCGATGAGCGCCAGGACCACCACCACCGTGGACAGCCCGAGCAGGGCCCGGTTGCGCTCGCGGAAGCGCTTCACGAGCAGCTCGCAGTGTGCTCGGCCTGGTTGCCCACCGCGCCCGATGGGAGCCGGACGTTCTCCGGGTAGAGCGGCGGGTTGACGCCCGGGATGATCGAGATGTTGAGGGGAGGCGCCGGCCCGCCGTCGACGCCCGTCACGTTGACCGTCAGGTTGCAGATGTACGCGTTGATCCAGTTCCCGGTGCTCTGGATTTTGGTCAGGGTGTTGAGGATGCCGGGGAAGCCCTGCAGGAGATGGTTGATTCCGGTCTGGTTGGCGGCCAGGGACCCGGAGGCGGTGGCGAGCCCGCCGATGTCCTGGTCGAGCTGCGGCTGCGACTGGTTGAGCAGGCCGGACACGGTGGTCGTGAGGGTGTCGAGGTTGGTGATCGCTGAGCCGAGCTGGGACTTGCTGGCGGCGAGCCCCTGGACCAGAGTGTCGAAGTTGCCGATCAGCTGCCCGAGCTCGGTGTCGTGAGCCCCCACCGAGTTGAGGAGGCTGGCGAGGCTGGTGAGCAGGCCGTCGATCACCGCCTGGCGGTCCGCCAGGTTGGTGGTTATGGCGGCGGTCTCGGCCACCAGGCTGGAGACGGTCCCGGACTCCCCTTGAAACACCTGGATGATCGACATGCTGAGCTGGTTGACCTCGCCAGGCGACAGGGCGGAGAAGAGCGGCTCGAAGCCGTCGAACACCGCCGTCAGGTTGAGCGCCGGAGTGGTCTGTGACACGGGGATGGTGTTCCCTGAACGCAAGGTTCGGCCACCGGGTGCTCCGGGAAGGATGGCGAGAAATCGCTGACCGAGAAGGTTCTCGAAGTGGATAGTCGCCATCGAGGTGGTCGTGAGGTGCTGAGAGCTGTCGATACTGAAGCCCACCTTGGCGTAGCTGCCCTGCAGCGATACCGCGCCGACCTTGCCAACCTCTACGCCCGCGATGCGGACGGTGTCCCCCGGTTGGAGCCCGGAGGCGTTGCTGAAGTCCGCGGCGTAGCTGATGGTGGGGTTGACGTCGAGGTCGAGCAGCGAGGTGACGACGATGGAGGTGATCAGCGCCGACACGGCGGTGAAGATCACCACCTTGACGATGATCGACGTCAGCCCCGGGTGAGCGTGATGGGTGTGCTTGTCGGTCACGATTTCCCCATCAAGCCTTGGAGCACTGGAGACAGCAGCAGCGTGCTCACCGCCGGGTCGGCGGACGGCCGGCCCGTTGCGGCGGCCACGATCTGCCCGACAGCCTGGGTTTGGGTTGGTTCGGCCAGGACGGGGGCCGATGCCGCCGAAATCAGGGATGCGAGTTCGGCGGCCGCGGCTTTAGGCGGGGTGGTGGCGGAGACGGTGGTGGTGCCCCCGCAGCCCGAGAGTGAGCCGAAGCTCGGACAGTCGGCCGAGTTGTAGGTGGGCGGGTTGACGTAGCTGGCGCCAAGCCCTTCGGTCAAGTAGCTGGCCACGCTCGGGCCCCCGAGCACCGCCAGGCCCAGGTCGGCAGGGTTTATCACGGACACGTTGGCAGTGAGGGAGAGGTACGGGCCGGACCCCTCGGCGGCGAGCCAGGACTGGGCCCAGGTGTTCAGCCCGCTGAGCAACTGGGCGATCTCCTGGGGGTTCTGCGAGATGTCTTGGAGGAACGGACCTGAATCGGCCGCCAGTACGGTGAACGGCTGCTGGATTGCATCGAGCAGTTGGTCGGTCTCCGCGGCCAGAGTGGCACCCCCGCCGAGCGCGTTGTGAACGTTGGCGCCGGCGTCGGTGATCGTCTGGGCGGTGACCGTCTGGTTGGCGAGGATGGCGAGGATGTTGGGTGTCGCGGCGGCAAAAGTGTTGGACACCGGCACCAGGGTGTTGAGGTCGGCCACGACCGTCGGCCACAGGGGCAACATTCCTTTGAGGTAGGTGTTGGCCAGCACCAGGTTCTGCCCGAGCTGGGTTCCCTGACCCTGAAGGGCCCCGGCCAGCGCCGTGAGGGCGGCGTCGAGCTGGGCCGGATGCAGAGCGATCAGCAGGTGATCGAGATCGCCGAGCGTCGATTGCAACGAGGCGGTCTGGCCGCTTGTCAGAGGGGGAATGACCTGGCCAGCTTGCAGCGTCGCCGGCCCGGGGTTGGCCGGCGGCTGGAGTACGAGGTACTCGTTGCCGAAGAAGGACACGGGAGTCACCGTCGCCTGGACATCCGCCGGTATGGCGCGCACCTTCGAGGGCTTGAGGTGTAGGACGACCGACACGAGCCCGCCCGGAATCGAGCGCCCTTGGCTGGCGACCTTGCCGACTGTCACGTCGCGGTACTCCACGGGACTGTTGAGCGCGACCGCGGTGGACGACAACGGGAGTTCGGCGGTGACGACTGTGTACTGGGTGAACGCACCACCGAACGAGGCGAAGATCAGTGACACGGCTACCAGGACCAGCAGGGTGAGAAGATTGCCCCACCAGAAGAGGCGGCCGGACTTGGTACGGGCGTTCGGAGCGGTGGCCGGAACGGGGGCGGTAGGAGGCGGGGTGGCTTCGAGCGTCGTCATCCGCTGACGCGCACGGGCGTGGAGACACCCCAGAACAGGAGCGTCATCAACATGTCGGAGACGGAGATGGCGACCACGCTCGCCCGGATGGCTCGGCCGGTCGCTCGACCTACCCCTTCGGGACCACCAGTGGCGTTATAGCCGTAATAGCAATGCAGGATCGTCACCAGGATGCAAAAGACGATGACCTTGATGACCGAATAGATGATGTCGCGGCGATCCAGGAAAAGATAGAAATAGTGTTGGTAGGTCCCGGTCCCTTGGTGCGCAATGGCGAGCACCGCTACCTGGGACGCCAGGAATGCGCCTGACAGCGCAAGTAGGTACAGCGGGACGACGCAGATCAGGGCCGCCAGCAACCGGGTGGTGACGAGGTACGGCAATGAAGGCACCGACATGACCTCGAGGGCATCGATCTCCTCGCTCACCCGCATAGCCCCTAGCTGGGCGGTAAAGCGGCAGCCCATCTGGGCCGCGAGTCCGAACGCGGTGAGTAAGGGTGCCAGCTCTCTCGTGTTGCCAAAGGCGGAGAGCAGCCCCGCTAACGGTGCCAAGCCGACGATGTTGAGCCCTTGGAGGCCGGAGATTCCGAGCTGGACTCCGACCACGGCGGCCAGGAAGGCCGCGACCACGATGGTGCTGGCCGCAATGGCGAGGACCCCGCCGCCAAAGGTGACCTCCGCCAGCAGGCGCCAGACCTCTCTGCGGTAGTGGCGCAGCACCAGTGGGATCGCCATGACCACGTGGACCACGAAGAGCAGCAGCTCGCCCAGCCAGATCTGCTGACTTCGTATCCGCAGACCGAGATTGCCGACGCGCGACGCCACCGGCTGGGTGATCGCCTGCATGGGCCTGACCTGGAGGGCCATCAAAGCACCTTGGGCGGTACGATCACGAGGAAGACTTCGGTGACGATCACGTTGAGGACGAACAGCCCGACGCCTGTGATCACGACCGACCGGTTGACGGCTTCGCCCACACCTGCCGGGCCCTTCTTGGCGTTGAGACCCTGGTGGGATGCCACCGCCGAGGCCATGAGACCGAACAGCGCCGCTTTGAACATCGACTGAATGATGTCCGAGGGCTGGGCAAACGCGCTGAACGAATCGAGGAACCCGCCGGCGCTCGTGTGCAGGATCAGCACGGCCGCGACGTAGCCGCTCATGATGCCGGCAAAGGCCACGATCCCGTTGAGCAACAGGGCGACCACCACCGTGGCGAGCACTCTTGGAGCCACCAGGCGCTCCACCGGATCAATCGCCATCACCCACATAGCCGCGATCTCGTCGCGCATGTTTCGGGCTCCGAGGTCGGAGCAGATCGCCGAGCCCCCGGCTCCCGCCAGCAGGATCGCGGTGATGACCGGGGCAGCTTGCTGCACGATGCCGATGGCGTCGATCGCCCCGACGATCGACGAGGCCCCGATCTGGAGGGACAGGCCGCCGACCTCGAGCACCAGCACCAATCCGAATGGGATCGAGATGAGGATGGTCGGCAGCACACACACCGAGATCAGGAACCACGTCTGCTCGAAGAACTCCGACCAGGAGAAACGCCGATGTATCAGGGCCGACCCGGTCGACCACACCGCGTCGAGCATCATGGCGGACAGATCGCCGATCATGCCGAAGGCTGACACGACCTTCCGACCAGCCGTTTCGAACCCTTGGAGTACCCATTCCGGCGCGGTCGGTTGAGGGGTCGTCAGACCTCTCACCAGTCCGCGCGGTGAGCCTTTACTGCTCCCGGATAGCAGCTGATCGCTCATGGTGCATCACGTAGAATGGGATACCAACTCGCTCCGATATAAGACGATCCGCGCAACAGCTCTTTACCCAATCGAGCCCCCCGGTTCGGCCAGCCGGGAAAAGTTACCATGCAGTACGGAAGTCGTCAATCGGAGTATTGAAGTGGTACTTACAGAGTAAATCGGTCGATTTATTCCTATGCGCGCCGTTATCGCCCAGGTGGGAGCTTTTGATCTTTACCGTTGGCCCGCCCGCCGGGCGGTCCAACGATCGGGCTGACCGGGGCGATCAGATTGTCGATACGGGCCCGGATCTCATCGCGGAAGGCTTGAAGGTTCTCCCCGTCTCGCTGTCCGTCCCGACAAGCCATCGCCGTCATCACATCCACCACGACCCTCGACACCTCAGCGAAGAGATCTATCCCCCCCGACGGCAATATGGGAACCGGGTTGTCGCCCGCGACGACTCCGGTATCCACAGGGGTACCGGCAGGTGTGGTCGTAGGTGATCGGGCGCGGCGAACCGCTCGGGCGCCGGGGCGTTCGGGATCCAGCGCCGGCGAGATGTGCGGCCCGTGCGCCCAAACCGTGGGGCAGGCGCGAAACCGCCCGGTGCACGCCACCCCGCACTCGGGGCAGGTACAGGAATGTTCCCCTGCGACCATCGGATGATCGCAGCCCTCCGCGACTTGCGAACCGAACTGATGGCACCATCCCACCGACCGGATCCTAATCACCTCGGATCATTGACACGTCGGGACCCGGGGGGTACTGTCCGCGCCCAGGGTTTGAAGGGCACGACGTAGCCGTGCACACCAGTATGGCCGACTGGCCGGAAGGCTTGAACATGAGAGGTTGGTATTCTCTTGCTCAAGCGGCTTTGGGTTCCGGTGCACTGCTGCTCGGGGCGATCGGTGCCACGATCAGCACCGAACCGGCGTGGGCAGCGGGCGCGCCCGAGGCGTATCCCCCACCGGCACTCGGATTGCAGTTGTCGACGAGCATCGCGCCGCCCGGCTCGATGCTCCAGGTCACTGGTGAAGGATGTCCCGCTGGCTCGACGGTCAAGATCTACCTCAACTCGACATCAGCCCCGCTCGCCACGACCGTCGCCAACGGCGAGGGGGCCTTCTCCGCACCCATCACCATCCCGCTGGCCACCACCTCGGGTCAGCACACTGTTACGGCAATCTGTCGTTCCGTCACCTTGATGGCGGTGCTGACGATCGTCGCCGCACCATCTCAGCCCGAGGCCTACCGTCCACTGCCGAGGACCGGACTCGATACCCGCGCCCCTCTCCTCGCCGCCCTGACCTTGATCGTATTGGGGTCGGCGATCGTCCTGGTCGCCCGCACCCGCCGCCTGCGTCGGGACCTGTCGGCCCCGAGACCGGTGCCTCCACCACTCGTCACCCAGTCCCACCACACCGATGTGCATCGATGAAGAAGGTCGTGATAGTCGGTCAGGGCTACGTCGGACTCCCGTTGGCAATGCGGGCTGTCGAGGTGGGTTACCGGGTGGTCGGGTTCGACACTGACCCGGCTCGGATCGCCCGACTGGCCAGCGGTCAGTCGTACATAGAGGACGTGTCGAGCGCGCGCGTCGGCGCGGGGCTGACCTCAGGTCAGTACCGACCGACGACCCAAGCGAAGGATTGCGCGGACTTCGACGTCGCGGTGATCACCGTGCCTACCCCCTTGCGCGACGGGACGCCGGACCTGTCCTACATCGAGCAGGCGGCCAGGACCATCGGCCCCTTCATCACCTCGGGCGCCTGCGTCGTGTTGGAGTCCACGACCTACCCCGGGACGACCGAAGACTTACTGGTGCCGATCCTCGAAGACGGCTCCAAGTTGGCAGCCGGCCGTGATTTTCTGGTCGGATACAGCCCTGAGCGCCTCGACGCCGGCAATCCGCAGTGGAGCCTGGCGAACACCCCGAAAGTGGTGTCGGGTATCGACCAAGCGTCGCTCAGTGCGGTGAAGGACTTCTACGGGTCCCTCGTGGAGCGGACGGTTCCTGTGGAGACGACCCGTGAGGCGGAACTGGTCAAGCTGATCGAGAACACGTTCCGCCATGTCAACATCGCGTTGGTCAACGAGATCGCCATGTTCGCCAATGACCTGGGTATCGATGTGTGGCGGGCCCTTGACGCAGCCGCGACCAAACCCTTCGGCTTCATGCGGTTTGATCCCGGACCGGGCGTTGGAGGTCATTGCCTTCCAGTCGACCCGAGCTACTTGGCGTGGCAGGTAAAGCGGTCGGTCGGCGACACCTTTCGTTTCGTGGAACTCGCCAACGACGTCAACGACCACATGCCCGCCTATGTCGTGCGCCGCCTAATCCAAGCTCTCAACGATCGGGAACAGCCGGTCCGGGGCCGGCGGGTCTTGCTGCTCGGGTTGGCCTACAAGCCCAACACCGGAGACGCCCGGGAATCACCGGCAGTCGCCGTCGCCGAGCGCCTCGCGGGCCTGGGCGCCGAAGTGCGCGCCGTCGATCCACACGTCGACGACGATTGTATCGCTCCCGTCATCGCCCGGGCCGCCCTGACTGCCGACGAGGTCGCCGCGGCCGACGCTGTCGTCCTGCTCACCCACCACGATGACTTCGACTTGGACCTCGTCGTCCGACACGCCCGATACGTGCTCGACACCCGCCACTGCATGGCTGGCGCCCAGGTCGAGCACTTGTGACACCTCTTAGCTGACCCATAACCAAGCCTGGCCGAAGAGCAAAAGAAGCAGATCAGGTCTGCTCGCCGCCGGGCAGGTGGGCAGGCGCGGGTGAGTACGGGTACTGGTACCGGTAGCGGTATTCGGTGTTGACGGTGACGGCGTTGAGGACGAATCCACTCACCGGAGCGTCCACCTGGCCCAGAACCTCGAGAGCCCGAGCCAAGTCCTTGGCGGAGGTGAGACCGGCAGATACCACGAGGAAGGTGGCATCGACTCGGCCTGAGATGAGGACCGCATCGGTGACGGGAAGTACCGGCGGGCAGTCCACGAGTACCACGTCGGCCATGCGCTCTAAGACGGCGAAGACCTCCCTCGTGCGAGGGCCGGAGAGCAGTTCGGCCGGGTTTACGGAGCGCTCACCGGAGGACAGCAGGAAGAGATCCTTGTGTTCCGGGACGGCTTGTAGGGCGTCGGACATCGGTGCGTCGCCCAATAGAACCGATGTGAGCCCTACCTCGTTAGGAAGCCGGAATACGTCGTGCTGGCGGGGGCGGCGCAGATCGCAGTCCACCACGATCACCCGCTGGCCAGCGGCGGCCAGGGTGACCGCCAAATTCGCCACCGTGGTGGTCTTGCCCTCGAATGTGCGAGGACTCGTCACCTGCAGGATCCTGATCGGACGGTCGAGGGTGTCGAGGGTCAGGAACTGCACCGACGTGCGTAGGCTGCGATAGGCCTCGGCCGCGGCCGAGTGGGGTCGGGTGTCGGCGATGAGGTCCTTGATCCCACCGGTGCGGCCCGACATGGCCGGGATGATCCCGAGGACCGGGAGGCCGGGCTGGGTCCGGTCCAGGTCATCCTTGGATGTAATGGTGTCATCGAGGCTCTCCCGCAAGAACGCCAATGCGATGCCGAGCACCAACCCGCCGCCGAGTCCGAGGAGACCGTTGCGCAGCGTCTTGGGAGTGGATGGCGAGCTGGGGGCAATAGCCGGCTGTAGCAGCTGCACGCCCGTAGCGCCGATCGAGGACTCGGTTTGCAGGGTGGTGGCTTCCTCTTGGAGCAAGCCGATCTGTGAGCTGAGCGCAGCAACTTGGGGCTTCGGTGCTGCCGGCGACCCGACCGCCTGGGAATTGAGGGCGGCGATCTGGCCATTGAGGGTGTTGATCTCACCCTGGACGACCTTGGCGGCGCTGAGGTAGCTGCTCACCTCGGCGGCCTGGCGCTGCTCGATGTAAGCGCCGGCGTAGGCATTGACCACTCGGGCGGCCTCACTCGCGGAGGTCGACGAGGCGCTGATCACCATGATGTCCGAGCCGGGGATCGAGCTGCCTGAGACTGGGGGCGCCGTTCCGAGTTGGGTGCGGACGATAACCGCCACACTGGGACTCTGGAGACGCTGGATTTCGTCGGTGATGTTGGGCTGGAAGGGCGAGCCCGTGCCCAGCAGTTCCGTCAGGGGCGAACTCGAGTTCTGGAGGAGGACCTCGCTGCTCGCGTCGTACGTCGGCGTCTCGGACTTGGAGAACCCGAGAGCAGTGGCGAAGGCGAGAATCGTTACCACTACTACGGTCCACTTCCGGCGTCGCAGCACGCCGAGATATCGGACCAACTGAAGTGAGCCGGCGGCCGAGGCCTCGGCAGGCATAGGCACCGATCCTAACGGTCCGCGGCGACCGGCACGCGCCCGCTGGCCCGGACCGGGTGCCTGACGGACCAGCCGAGACTTATGAGGGGCACGAGGAAGATGATGACCTGCATTCGCTCCCGCACCGCGGTGCCGAAGTTGGCCACGAGCAGAGTCAGCACCAGCGTCAGGGCCAAGGCGGGCAGGAGGTAGAGGACGACCTCCCTCCCCTGTCGTCGGCGGGCTTCTCCGATACCACGCCAGAGGCTGGGCAGGAGAAACCACCACACCAGGACGTCGGGTAGCGCCAGCACCTGCCGGAACCCGTGAGTCTGCCAGGGGGCCGGCCCGAACAGGAAGTAGACGGAGCCCAGCGGGAGATAGCCGGCTGCGTGCTGCGCGCTGGACACGTCCGCCTCCGGGAGGAATCCGCTGGCCGCCGTCTGGCTGCTGCCGGCGCGGATGCCGTTGATCTGGCTGAGGTTGGCGTCGGCGACGAAGCGGTAACCGGAGTAGCCCAGGCCCGCGCCGAGGACCAACGCCAGGATCAGGACCACCGTGCCCAGCCCACTGGCCAATCCGCCCGCTACCTGGCGGCGGCCGACGGTGAGGGCGACAGCGAGGGCGGCGCCGGCGATCAAACCGACGTCGGCGCGGAATGTGACCAGCAGCCCGACGGCCCCCACCATGGTGGTCATGGCGGAAAGGCTGGTTCGGTGCATCAGGCGCACCGCGCCGTTGAGCGAGACGGCGATCAAGAAGTAGACGCCGGCCTCCCGAAGCAGCTGCGACCCCCAAATCACGAACCCGGGTATAAGGGTGGACAGTGCTGGCACCGCGCGCGTCGCGGCGAGCCCGAAGTGGCGGCGGGTGGCGTCGGTGAGCAGGGGCACGACGAGGGCGGCCATGGCGGCGTTGACGACCACGCCGGCCTGTGAGTAGACGCCGAAGACGAGGTATAGGGCGGCCAGCATGTAGTAGAAACCGGTCTTGCCGGCGGGAAGGTCGCTCGGAAGCGGCGCCCCGTGAACCCAATGCTGGTAGATGCCAACAGCTCCAGCCGAGTAAGTGGTGGCGTCGCCGCCGAAATAAGTGGTGAGGCGGCTGCTCGACAAGATGACCAGCCCGATTACCAGATGGATGGCGAAGGCGGCCAGAGTCCAGGTCATCACCCGGCGCCGCAGCTGTGTGTCATCGGCCGGGATCAGGGCTCGAGTCACGGCCAGCACCAGCAGTAGGACCGCAATGCCGGGCACCAAGATGGCGGCCAACACCGGGCGGTAGACGATCATCCCTCCGAGGACGACAGCCGAGAGCCCGGCCGTGGCGGCGAGAACACCGCCATGCCGACGTTGGATGGTGGTGCCATGAGTGTCGATCATCGGTGCCGGGCCGGAACGCTGGCGAGGGCGGAGCGAAAGGCACCGACGATGTTGTCCTCGTTGGCCGCCAAGGTGAAATGGCGGTGCGCGAAGTCAGCTGCCGCGGCGCCCATCCTTTGGCGCAACTCGTCGTCGGTGATCAGGGCCTCGAGGTAGCGGACCCACTCGTCGGGCGTGGCGGCCAACCAGCCGGTCACGCCGTGCTCAACGAGTTTCGCGTTCGACCCCATCGGCGTGCACACCGGGGGTATCCCCAACGCCATGTACTGGGCCAGCTTGAAGTTGAACTTCCACGGGTTCCACGGGTTGTGCCCGAGAGGAAGCAGACCGACGTCGAAGCGACGCAGATCGTCCACCTCCGTGGCTGCTGACCACGGCTTCGACGTGCACGCCACGCCGCGGACGGCTGTAGGGGTTGCTCCTATGACGTCCAGATCGAACGGGACGCGCCTCGCCAGCCGGCCCAGTGGCTCGGCCAGCACGTCGAGGTTGGCGACGGTAGACGGACTCCCGATCCAGCCCAGTCGAGGTGGCGTGGCCGCCGGCCGGGTATGGGGGTAGTAGGTACTACCGTCCACCAGGTTGGGTACCACCCACACGTTGGTGTTGTGGCTGGCGGCAAACGATCGCAGGGGCGGACCATTGACGATGACTGCGCTGGCCAACGAGCACACCCGTGCGACTTTGCCTGGGAACTTGAGACGGCTCAGAGCGCCGTTGGCCGGGCTGTGGTACGGGACGAAGAGCGGATCGTCCAGCCCGTAGATGAGGGGGAGTCCCCTGCCCACGACCCAGCGCTCCAGGATCTCGGGCCCGAGCAGGGCCGCTTCCCGGTAGACGAACACGGCGTCGTAACTCGACAGATCTGCGAGCAGTCGGAGCCGACGTCCGTAGGCGCGGACGATCTCGGTCCCCTTGGCCAGCGCCCGGTCGGCTTGATAGAGATCCCGGTGGAGCCTCTCGGACTCGTAGGGCGCGAATCGCACATTGATGCCGTGAGCCGCCAACGTCGGGGCCCACAGCTCAATGGTCGTGCGCTGGCCTCCGGCCGCGCCGAGCTGGTACGGGACGAGGGCGAGGACCTCAGGCACGCGCTTCTTAGGGTCGGTGCGCCACGATGAAGAGCCCGGATTCGTCTCGTACCGAATCGACGGCGAGACCCCTGTGCGTGTACCAAGGGCGGACGTCCTCCCATAGGTAGCGGTGCTCGATGGGGGCGCTCAGGCGGTCGAACGTGTCCAACCAAAGCGAGCGCATCGGCATGCCATGGTACGCGGCGAGCGGTAACGGCGAAGCGGTCGGTCCTCGCCGACTGGTCACGAGCGCACCAAGACGGACCACCGTCAGCCACAGGACGAGAGCGGTGGGCCAAGACAGCGTCCGCAAGAGCGGAGCCGGGAGCTTTGTGGTCGCTCGGCGCAGGCCGGAAGCGGTCCGCAGCGCGACCGAGCGTAGGCCCCAGGAGGAAGGCCGGCTGTACAGGTAGACCAACAGGATCCCTCCCGGTGCCAGGAGGTCGACCAGGGCGTCGAAACCCTGTCGTGGCTGCTCGAGGTGGTGGAGGGCGCCCAGGCAGGAGATGAAGTCGAATGCCTCGGGCGCCAATGGTGGGCGGCGCAGGTCGGCGCGCACCACCGTCGCTGTCCGGCATCCGGCCAGGTTGGACGCCGCGGTCTCCACCGCGTCCGAACCATCGAGTGCGACGAGGGCTCGCAAGTGCTGGGCTGTGAAGACGCTGTATCTCCCGCTGCCGCAGCCCGCGTCGAGCCCGACCCGGCCCTGGAGCTGCGACACGTCGAGGTCGGCGAAGTACCGCCACCAGTAGGCCTCGTCCTCGGGCCGGATTCGGCGGAAGCGGGTCCACTCATAACCGAAAGAGCGAAAGGTGGCCGCGGTCGCGTCCGACACCCGATCGGGTCGGGCATCGATGTACCTGTGGTGGCAGGCGATAACGTGGCCCGAGCGGCAGCTGAGTCCTTCCGTGCTCTGGGTGATTCCCGCGTTGCACGTAGGACATCTCAAGCGATCCACGACGACCGCGGGCAGCGCGGGATGGTCAGAGAGGGTCACCGTGTCCCTCGGACTGGAGAAGCCAGGAGGCTCCGGTACAGCTCACGTGTTTCGTCCACCAGGCGACCTGCGCCGAAGCGAGCCGCGACGTGGAGACGGCCTGCGCTTGCCAGCCGGGTAGCCAGGGCCCGATCGCCCAGCAGGTTCGCCAGTCGTACTGCGATGGCCCGGTCGTCGCGGGCGGGGGCGAGAAGCCCCGTCCGCCCGTCGTCGACTACGTGACGCACTCCTCCGACGTCGGTCGCCACGACCGGGCGCCCGGTGGCCAAGGCCTCGATTATTGCGACGGGCGTGCCCTCGTTGAGGCTGGTGAGAGCGAGAGCGTCGAGGTCGCTATAGACGGTCGGCAGGTCGTGACGCCATCCCACGAAGTGGACTCGCGGTCCTAAGCCGCGGGCGGATGTCTCGGCTTCGAGTTGCGCCCGTAATTCGCCGTCCCCGACGACCGCCAAGTGGACGCCAGGAAGGTGTTCGAGGGCGTGCAGGAGCGTGAGGTGATCCTTGATGGGCACCAATCGGCCTACCGAACCGACCAGCGGGCTGTCGCGGTTTACCCCGAGCTCAGCCCGGAAGGCCCCGCTCGGACCGCTGACCGCGAGAAAGGGCGAGAGGTCCAGGCCCACCGGCATCACCTGGAACTGCGCGGGACGGCCGATGCCGAGATCGAGCAGGTTGTCGCGGATTTCGGGACTTACCGCCAGCAGAATGTCGGTGCGGTTGGCCAGCCGGCGCTCGATGGCCAGGAAGCTGCGTTGGGCAACAGGCGAGAAGTAGCCGTCGAGCACGTGGCCGTGGAAGGTGTGGATGGTGCGGGGGCGGTCAGGCACGAGCGTGCTGGCCAGGCGTCCGACCGCGCCAGCCTTGGCCATATGAGTGTGCAGCAGGCGGGCGTCAGTGGTCCGCAGCAGCCGGCGTACGGCCATGAGCGCAGCCACGTCGGCCTGAGGACGTACCGGTCGCGTGAGAGGGACCCGCCGGACCGCCACGCCGGGGTCAGACATCTCGCCTTCGGACGGCTCGGGCTGGCCCGCTGCCAGCACCGTAGGGAAGTCATCGCTGAGTGCCTTCGTCAACAACAGGGCCTGACGAGCCGGACCGCCGATGTTGAGCCTGGTCACCAGGCGCAATACCGAGACGCTCACCATTTCTCCTTTTGAAGGAACACCTCGAGCGTGAGCAGCGTCCACAGCGCGTGGCCGTGGTCGGCTCTTCCATCGAAGTGCTCGGCGAGGAGCGCGTCCAGCTCGTCGGGACAGAGATGGGCTCGAATACGGGCCGAGGTGACTCCTAGGGTCCCCTCGAGGTAGCTGCGAAGGTCGGTGCGAAACCAACGACCGAGCGGCAGACCGAACCCGCGTTTGGGCCGGCGCAGGATCTCGGGAGGTAGCCGGTCGGCCATGGCGGCCTTGAGGGCCCTCTTGAGCGACATTCCTCTCAACTTTGCGCCCGCCGGGAGCGCCAGACCGAAGCCCACGACGTCCGGATCAAGCAGAGGAGAACGCACCTCGAGTCCGTGGGCCATGGCCATGCGGTCCACCTTGACGAGGAGATCGTCGAGCAGGTAGGTGGCCATCGTCAGCGATTGGAGCCGTCCCAGGTTGTCGGTGCCGCTGGTCGCTCTCCACAGGCGGTCGTAATCCTCGAAGCCCCAGTCGGAAGCACCGGGAAGGAGCCGGTCCCGCCACTCGTCAGACACGTAGCTGACCCAGGACAGCAGGGCCCGGTGGGGGGGAAGATGGCGACGTCGAAGGAACCGTTGAAAGCTGGCTGATCGACCTCCGAGCCTCGACGGGGACATCCGGCTCGTGGACCACGCAACCATGTCCCGCACTGGCCCGGGTAGGCGCTGGAAGTGCGACAAGGCTATGGCCGCGGCGAAGCGCTCATATCCGGCGAACACCTCGTCACCGCCGTCCCCGCAGACGGCCACGGAGACGTGGCGCCGGGTCAGCTGGGAGAGCAGATAGGTGGGCAGGGCACTGGAGTCGCCGAAGGGTTGGTCGTGGTGGTGCGTGAGGTCTTCGACCAGAGCGGCCGCGTCAGGCCGGACGACGAACTCCGTATGGTCAGTGCCGAAGCGGCGGGCGACCAGGCGAGCATACGGTCGCTCGTCGAAGCCGTCCTGATCCTCGAACCCGATAGTGAAGGTGGCGACCGGCCGGTCGGCATGCTCGGACATGATGGCCACGACACTGGAAGAATCGATCCCACCGGACAGGAATGCACCCATCGGCACGTCCGCGACCATCCGCTTGGTGACCGCGGCCGTGAGCAAGCGGCGCAGCTCGTAGCGGGTGTCAGCCCTGGAGTTTCGCGCGGGGAGCGTTGCCGGCGGGGCGCCAGCCAGGGACCAGTACCGTTCCATTCGTAGGTTCGGGGCTCCGGCTTCGAAGGTGCCGACGTGGCCGGGCGGCAGGCTCTGTATGCCCGAGAAGAAGGTCCGTGGCGAGGGCACGTACCCGAAGGTCAGGTAGGCGTCGATGGCTTCCGGCTGCAGGTCGCGGCGAACCCACGGATGAGCCAGGACGGCCTTGATCTCGCTCGCAAACACCAAGCGGCCTGCTTCGGACCAGTAGTAGAGCGGCTTCTTGCCCATCCGGTCCCGGCCCAGCACCAGTCGACGCCCGTCCCATACCGCCCAGGCGAACATGCCGTCGAGTCGGCGGGCCAAGTCGACAGGTTCGAGATCCTCGGCCAGGTGGGCGATGACCTCGGTGTCGCCGTTGGTCCGCAAACGGTGGCCGCCGGAGCGGAGCTCGGTGCGGAGCGCTCCGAAGTTGTAGATCTCCCCGTTGAGGGCCGCGCCGATCGCTCCGGTTTCGTTGGTGATCGGCGGGTCCCCGGTGTCGAGATCGATGACAGACAGGCGGGTCTGACCGATGCAACCACGACCGGAGAGGAAGGTCCCGCGGGCATCAGGACCTCTATGCTCCAGGAGGTCGAGCTGGGCCTCGACGCGTTGGCGGCCGCCGTCTGGATCTCCGATTGCTCCCGCTATCCCGCACACTGCGGATGCCTCATCGCGCTCAGGTCATAGCGCCACCTGAAATTGGCCACTCCGCGCATGCTACCGTCCGTGAGCGATGGGAGTTGGGATCAGAAATCGTCGGGTTCTTGCGGCACTCATTGGACTCCTCCCCTCTCGGCTGAAGCCTTTCTGTTATCGGACAATTCTCGGCTACAGGGTGGGGCGTAACGTCCGTATAGGGCTGACTCTCATAGATGTGAGTGAAGCCAGCATTGGGGACGATGTACAGATCGGTCATGGGAACGCGATCGTCGGAGTGAAGAGCCTGCAGCTAGATGAACACGTCCGGGTGGGGCACCTCAACATCGTTCGAGGCGGAGACGAGGTCGTGTTCGGTGCCTACGCTGAGCTGCTGCGGCTCAACCAGCTCAACTCCATCCCCGATCCCGAAGTAGTCAACTACACCAACCCCCGACTGTATGTAGGCCCTGGCTCGGTGATCACCTCGGGTCACAAGATCGACTTCACCGACGAGGTACGACTCGGCCGCCGGGTGATCCTGGGGGGCAGGAACTCGTCGATATGGACCCACAACCGGCAGCGGACCGCGCCCGTCAGTATCGGCGAGATGACCTACGTCGGCTCAGAGATCCGCATGGCACCCGGCTCGGCCATACCCGAACGCTGCATTGTCGGTATCGGCGCGGTGATCGTCGACGCTATCGAACTGCCAGAACATCTCATCGGAGGGGTGCCAGCCCGGGCTATCAAGCCCCTGTCGGATGAGGACCTTTTCCTCGTCGAGCGAAAGACACGCGATGACCTGCCCGATCACCTATGACCCGGCCCGGTGCCCCCGCCCGTGGGGGCTACTCGCTACCGAGGGTCACCGGAGTGAGCCTGGTCATCCCCCTACGCGATGAGGCGACCAGCCTGGCCGCTCTGATCGCGTCCATCGACACGCAGCGCAGGCCGCCAGACGAGGTGATCCTCATTGACGGCGGATCTACCGATGGGACGTTGAACCTGGCGCGTCAGCTCCTGAGCGGCCGGAAGACCATGCAGGTCATCGAAGCGGGTCCCGCCACTCCTGGACGGGGGCGCAACGTCGGCCGGAGTGCGGCTCAGCAGCCGTGGATCGCGTTCACCGATGCCGGGATCGAGCTGGATCCCTCCTGGCTGGAGAAGTTGGTGGAGGCAGCTGAACACCATCCCGACGTGCAGGTGGTGTACGGAACCTATGAGCCGGTGGTGAGATCCTTTCTCGACTCGTGTGCGCTGGGCGCCTACGTGAGCCCCCGCCACTCACACCACGCGGGGATGGTGCGAGGTCCGTCCGTCGCGTCCATGATGATCCGCTCCGTCACCTTTGATGACGTCGGGGGGTTTCCTGACCTGCGGGCGGCCGAAGACTTGATCTTCTTCGACCGCCTGGATCGACATGGCGACCAGGTGGCGTGGGCTCCTGATGCCATAGCGAACTGGCACCTACCACCTTCCATCACCGCGACCTTTCGACGGTTCCGTCTCTACTCATTGCACAACGTGCTCGCAGGTCGACAACGGAACTGGCACTACGGGGTGGCGCGCTTGTATGCGGGCGCCCTGGTGGTCGTAACCGCCGGCGTTGTCCTCGACAGGAGGGCTTTCGCCGCCCTTCCCGTTGGTGTCCTGGTCCGATCAGCCCTGAACCTCGGGCGGCACCGCCAGGAACGCGGGCTGGTGTTCGCGGTCAACCCCGTTCGCATCGCGGGTGTGGCTGGCCTGATCGTGCTCATCGACATCGCCACGTTCACGGGCTGGATCGACGCCTGGCGAGCGACGCGCCGGACGCGAGTGAACGCCGCATCCTCGTGCCCCGGGAGTGGCCCCGCTCCGCGCAGGTATCCAGGTACACGTCTTCGTACCGGCTGATGATGCTCGCGATGGTCAATCTCTCTGTGGCGAAGGCCCGACCGGCCTCGGCCAGGCGCGCCCTGGCGCCTTCGTCGGCGGCCAGGCGGGCGACCGCGGCCGCGAGGGCCTCGGCATCCCCCGGCGGGACAAGAAGGCCGGTGGATCCGTCGATGATGACGTCAGCTGCCGCACTCACATCCGTCATGACCAGCGGCCGACCCATCCACAAGGCTTCGGCCATGACCTGACTGAACGCTTCCTGGAGGGTGGGCTGGACGACGATGTCGACCGCCCGCATGAGCTCCAACACGTCCGATCGCCAGCCGAGGAGCCTTACCACGTCCGTAAGACCGCGGGCGACGATCTCCTCCTCGATGGCCTGCCGCTCTGGTCCCTCTCCGATCACGAGCCATTGCAGATGGGGCAATCGGGGACCCAGGCTGGAAAGGGCGTCCAGAAAGACGGCGTGGCCCTTGTCGGCGTAGAGGCGGGCGAAGGTCCCGACCGTGAAGTGGCCATCGAGGCCGAGCCCGTCTCTACGCGACCTGACCTCCTCGTCGTCCGGCAGTTTGTACCGGGCGGGATCGAATCCGTAGGGAACCACTAGCACCTTGGTAGCAGGGACGTCTTGGAGGTCCACCAGCAGTGACCGGATCATGGTCGACGGGACGACGATCCTCGACGCGGCCCGGTGGACAATCGCCTCCGCGAGCAGAAGGACGCGGCGGCGCGTCCCGTGGCTCGCCAGGTAGATGGCATCGGAATAGTGACGGCCCACCACCAGCCTGGTCTTAGGCGCCAACCGAGTGGCCAGCCACGCCACCAGTGTCGGCTCGTAGTGATGCACGTGGACGACGTCGACCCGCTCCTGCCTCAGCAATCTCGCCAGCTTGAGCGCCGCCCCGGCGTACGAACGCCGGCCGACAGCCGGTATGTCCCAGTGGGGGATACCAGCGTCGCCGTAGGCCGGATCGGCGATGTTGGCGGCGCGCCCCAGCGTGCAAACCCCCACCCAGAACCGGCCCCGGTCCAGGGCTCGGACCACGTTGTCGATGAAGTCGTAGCGGTTGACCACGTCGGCCACATGCAGCACCCGAACCGGGGGGGCTGTGGGCTTAGTTCGTGTGTTCGGTGGGTTCGTCGTCCTAGTCCTCCTCGTCCTCCTCGAGCGTGCGAACCACCCGACCCGGCGTACCGACGACCAAACTGTTTGGCGGATACACGCTGTTGAGGAGGGTGCCAGCCCCCACCACGCACCCGGGTCCCAATCGGCACCCGGGTAGAACAGTGACCCTGGCACCGAGCCAAGACCCTGTTCCGATGTCGACGTCCGCAACGACCCCAGGTCCGGCGCGTCGCTGAGAAGTGCCCATGACGTGGGTGACCGTGAGGATCAGGCAACCAGGGCCTATGTCCACCGATTCCCCGATCTTGATCACGCCCCCCCGTTCGGAGTACATGTGACAATGAGGCCCGACGTAGGTGGACCGTCCAATCCAGATGCCCGGACCGACCATTGTGGTCGAAGGCGAGACCCGACAACGCAACGACAGCCGACGTCCTCTGAGGCGGTTACGGAGCGCATACAGAGCTGCTCGTATCGCCTTGTAGCGCTCGCCCCGCACGGAGTGACACTAGCGTGGCGGTCGTTGCCGGGCGACCGAGGCTGGTCCGGGTGGAGCGAGCTGGGCCCGGTTGCGGGACTCGGGAGGGCGGGTTTACAGCAGGCCAGATAGGCGCAGGGCATCTTGATAAAACCCGCTGTGACTGGCGAGGTGTTCCCGTGTCTCCATGGCCTCCAAACGACCATCCATCAGCACCAGGATCCGATCACAAATGCTGAGCGTAGAGAGGCGGTGCGCGATGATAAAAATGGTCGTCTCGCCGCGCAGGGTATCCAGGGCCTTCTGCACGTAATGCTCCGACAGAGGATCCAGGGCGCTGGTGGGCTCGTCCAGTATCAGCAGCGCCGGATGCGACACCAAGGCCCGGGCTAAGCACAGCCGCTGGGCTTGGCCGCCGGAAATAGCGTCAGCGCGCGGCCCGATAACCGTCTCGTAGCCATCCGACCAGGACAGAATCTCGTCGTGCAGGTGGGCAACCCGGGCGGCGTCTTCTATCCCACCGTTGTCAACGTCTCTGAGGAACCTGATGTTCTCTCGAACGGAACTGGCGATCAGTTTCGGCTCCTGCGGCAGAAATGAAACGAGCCGTGACCAGTCGCTGGCCGCGAAATCGGACGCGTCACGGCCATTGACGAAGTAGTGCCCCTCATCGGGCGGGCGGAGTCGAAGTAACAGTTGAACGAGAGTCGACTTGCCTGCTCCCGAGGGGCCGACGACTCCGACGACCTCTCCTCGGCTGACACTGAAGCTGATGGTGTCGACGGCCTTGTATCCGACCTTGTATGAATAGGAAACGTCACAGAAATCGAGTCGGTCGATTTCGGCTAATGCAGCTTCACCCACCACCGGCGCTGCGGACCGATACGACGAGAGACGATCGTCTACGGCGCCAAGGGAGGTCAGGCGCTCGCTGACCTGATGATAGGCCTGCTGGACTTGTTGTGAGTAGGCGAGCGCTCGGAGCAGTATTAAGACGATGGTCCCCGTCGCGGCCACGTCCGCGGTCCCGAACTCCTCCACGATGAAAAGGGCGAGGACTATCAAACCCAATGCCGAGGCTTGGTAGACGTTCGATATCGAAAGGTTTGAGAAGTTGATGCGCGTAATCCAGGCGGAGACTTGCGTCGTCTCTACTCCAAGGCGACGTTTCTCCTCGTCTCCGACACCGTGGACCCGGATCTCCTCCGCAGTGCGGACCAGCTCGTTGAGAGATTGCGCCATACCGAGTTCCTCGGCCGAACGAGCGTTGGCCAGCCGGCGAACGCGCCTGGTGAGAGGCCGAAGGACCAGGAAGAGCCCGCAGACGGCCGCCGCGAGGGCGCCCGCTGCGAGGGGATTTATGATCAGCGCCGCTCCAACCAGTACGACCAGGCTGCAAGCCGCGGCCAGACCCGACACGAGCAACAGCACGGCTACGGCAATCCGGTCGACCTCGAGTCCGACAATCTGCTGGAGTCGGCCCTCCCGCTCACTGGACTGCGTCGGCCAATCAGCGTCGATATAGGTTCGGAACAAGGCGAGGCGCAGTTCAGTCTGAATCTTGGCCGTAAGACTGGCGCTCCCCCATGCCAGTCCTAGGCCAAGACAGAAACGAAGCACGATGGCGGCGAGCGCTACGGCCAGGAGGAACGAGACGTGGAGACCGTTGAGACTGATTGGCCCCACTGCGAACGATTCGGGATGCTGCGTGGTGAGCGCCACTGCGGCCTCGACGATGACGACGAGCATGACCGACTCGGCAAAGCCGCCCAGGAGGGCCATCGCGGCCAGTCCGGTCAACACGGACCGGTGCCCCCGCAACAGACGCCACATCGACGGGCGCACCGCGCTCGACATCGAATAGGGCCGACGCCGGCGTTTGGCCCAGCCCAGGCCGAAGGTCAACATGCCCGATCATGCTACCTGCGCGTCTTCGAGGAAGAGATCACGAGAGCTCGCTGCCTTAGCATGACCACCAAATGCCAACCCTTCGGTTTGAGCGACTGTTGGGCTGCCCGATCTGCGGAGATACGCGGGCGGTCGCTGCTTTCGTGTCCCCTGATCTCCTTCACAAGACGCCGGGAACGTTTTCCTACGTCCGGTGCCGTGGATGTCAAACGACATACCAGAACCCACGCGTGGAAGATGCCGACCTCGGGCTTTGCTACCCAAGCGACTACTTCACCCATACCGCGGTTCCGCTCGGCGCGGCCGCTGACCCCCACACCTTGGCCGGACGCCTTCGGGTAGAGGTGTGCCGCTACGCCGACGGCGTCTCGTCCGAACAACCGTCGCCGCTTGTCCTCAGGACCGTGGGCAGAGTCATCAGTCACGTGCCGAGCATTCGGCGAAGGGCGCGATTCGGCTTGCCTGACGCGGCGCGGCTGTCCCGGCCGGGGGGACGCTGCTTGGAGCTCGGCCCCGGCTTGGGCCACGACCTCATCCAGCTAACGAGGCTGGGTTGGGACGCCGTCGGTCTAGAGGTCGATGCCTCAGCTGCCGCCTCGGCCTCTAAGACCAGTGGCTGCCCGGTGCACGTCGGCACGGTAGAGCAGACCCCGTGGTCCGATTCGACCTTCGATCTCGTCTATTGCAGTCACGTCTTCGAGCACCTTCCCAGGCCGCAGGAGGCCAGCCTCGGGATGTTGCGCCTCCTTGTTCCCGGCGGCCGACTCGTCATGATCTACCCGAATCCTCAGTCGCTGACGGCTCGGCTGTGGCACCAGCACGCCGTGATCTGGGATCCGCCGCGACACCTGGTAATCCCACCAGCGAGAGCCATCGCTCGAGTGCTTACGGAAGCGGGGTTTGTCAACGTGCGGATCACTGCGCTGGCTCGGGCAGCGAGCACCTACGCAGCCGTGGCGAGGGAGTACCGTAAAGGTCAACGGGGCTGGGCCGCTTGGACCGTTCGCCCCCGTGTCACCAATCGCCTAGTGAAGGTCATCGAGCTCGGGTGTGATGGGTTCGGCATGCACCTGGGTGAGGAGCTTCTCGTCAGCGCCGAGCGCCCCGGGTGAGCCGACCCCCCGGCGACGGCGCGGCATTCGCCTCCGCCTTCTCTTCATGCGCCGGTCGTTTCGGCGAGGGCACTCAGTCAGTAGGCTGCTTGCTCCTTGGATGTGTGCGTCGTCACCTATCGCAACGGCCCCGAACGAATCGCCGCCGCACTCCGACCCCACGACACGCTCTGGGTCCGCGACAACACCCGGGACAACATCGGTTTTGCGGCCGGAGCCAACCAGCTCGCGGTCAAGGGCGAGCAGGCGCTGATCGCCTTTGTCAACCCGGACGGCGACCCCCAGCCCGGCTGCTTCGACCGGCTTGAAGCCGCCTTCGACGATCCCGAGGTAGTAGCCGCCGAGGCTTCCCAGGGGCCGGATTCAGGGGCCACGCACGATCGGCCAGCAGAGCAGTCGCGCCGCGACTGGGTCGCTGGTGCGTGCATGGTCGTCCGTCGGACGGCATTCGAGCTGGTCGCCGGATTCGACTCCAGTCTGTTCATGTACTGCGAAGACGTCGATTTGTCCCGCCGGCTAGCGCCGCTCGGCCGTCTCGAACACTGCTGGGATGCCGTCTTTCTTCATGACACTCACCGCCGGCGCAGTCTACGGGCCGAGCACTTCCAGGCCCGCAACACCCTGATCATCGACCAGCGATACGGGCGCGCCCATCCGTGGATGATGACCCGAGGGGTGTTGTCTGCCGTCCGCCGCGGGGAACCCCGCACGGCGATCGGGCGGGTGACAGGACTCGTCGCGTACGGGTGGATGCGCTTTCGTTGAAGTTTGTTTGCGATAAGTCGATTCTGGACCAGAGACGAGCCCTACTTCAGCACCCACCTAGTACCTCCGAAGCGCCGGATCGGCCGCTGACGGCCCACCAGTAAGCGCCCAAACAAGACCACACGCTGGCTGAGCCGATTCTGGTACTCGGCGTCGTCCTCGCCTCGCCTCCGCCTACTTGTTACCCGCAGCCATTCGACGCCATACGTCATGAGTTCGGCAGCCTGGAGTGCTTTGATACGCCACCAAGACCAGTGTGATTCTAGAACGACATAGGTGTTGTGAATAGCGACCTGTTCGACTTCCTGTTGGTTCCAACGAGCCCTTACCGCGACGCTGCAATGGTGCGTCATACGAGTGTCCGCGTCGAGCCACACCTCGTAACCCCTGGAGCGAGCCCGGTAGCAGAAGTCGTAATCATCGAAACCACAGAACGTTTCTTCCGTCAACGGCCCGACGTCATCCCACACCGACCTCGGTATGAGGTGGCAAGCGCCGGAGATCCACGGCACAGCACAGGTTTCGGACTGGTCAAAGTACGTGCCGAGAAGAAGGCGACCTCGCCACTTTCTTGGCAGCAGGAGATGCAGGCGGCTTCCTTCGAAGACGAGCCGCCAGGGGGAGCAGAAGTGCTGGGCTGACGCCTGGACGCGGCCGTCGGCAAGCTCCAGCCGAGGTCCGACGACGCCGGCACGCGGATGCCGGTCCGCAAAGTCGCAGAGTTGGTCGAGGGAGCCCTCCCGCACCTCGACATCTGGGTTGAGGAACATGAGCCACTTCCCCGCAGTCACCTTTACGGCAGAATTGACGGCAACTCCGTAGCCGTCGTTGGAAGGACGGCGGACCAGCCGTACTTCCGGAAAGTCCCGAGCGACCATTTCCGCACTGTCATCAGAGGACGCGTTGTCGACAACGACGATTTCGAAGGGACGTGTCGGCGGGTAACGTCCGATTGAGGCTAGACAGCGACTGAGGTGGCTTGCGGTGTTGTAGCTGACGATCACCAAGCTGAGATGGGGAAGGCCGTTGGGGCCAGCCGTCGACACGTTGCCTCCTAGCCGACGCGCCGCACGTTAGCGCTGATCGCGGCGCGCAAGAGGCCTCGCACCAACGGAGCCGCCTTGGACGCATCGGGTAGCTCGCCCAGTCGGTTCAAGGTGCGCACAGCGGTCGCGCTGCAGAGGGGAGCCAAGAGCCGATGCCGGAAGCGAGCCGGTGGCAACAGGAGCCAATCGGCGGCATCGATTCCGGTCGACAACAGTTCTTGCCGCCGTCGGGCGTAGTTCTTCTCGCGGGCCATGAGACGCGCGAACGAGAACGGTCGGTCGCAGTTGATGGCGTTCCAATCGGGGTCGAACCAGACACGCAACCCATCGGATCGGATGCGTCGACCCAGCTCGAGATCCTCTCCACCCGAGCCGGACATGGAGGGAAGGAATCCTCCGACGTCGATGAACTCCTGACGCCGGCACAGCATCAGACCGGTGGCCATTTCGATGTCCTCACTCCGACTCGCCGGGCGAGTCTGGTCCTGTAGACGTCGCATCCAGTCCGCCGTTACCGTTCGTACCGAGGACGGCAAGAGCGTCTCACCGCAGACCCAAACTCGGTCCGGCGTGCCAGCCATCAGTTGGCGCAGGCGATCGCGCGTTGCGGGCGTCCACATGGTGTCGCTATCAGTGAAGACGATCCATTCGGATGTGGCGTGGCGCACGCCATTGTTCCGGGCCGGCCCGGCGCCCTGAGGCCTTTGGCGCACGAGAGTGAGAAGCTCACGGTCGGCCATCCGAATGGGCGGCTCGCTTCCGTCGTCCACGAGCACGGTGGGGCAGCCCAGGTTTGTCAGCGTGCCGACGACTTCTGCAACCAGGTCGTGCCGGCCCCGCGACGGAACGACGACGGTGAACGACGCGGCAGTGGTGGTGTGTCGCCCGGGTTCCACCGCGTTACCGAGTGTCGGCTCGCCGTAACCAGAAGGGCAGCCTCTCCGACGGACAGGCCACGTGATTGAAGGGAGTGTGAGCGTGGTCAATCAGCTCTTCGGTACTCGCCAGCTCATCTTCAGGGACCGGCCCCGCGAACGTGAGGTAGTAAAATAGATAGCCGAGCTCTCGGAGCAACTTCGACGTCTCGCCACGGTATTCGCCAGGAAGCACCTCCAAAAATATGGTGGGGCGGAAGCGTGACAGGACCCCGGTCATGCCCCGTATTACCGCGTCTTCCACCGATTCGACGTCAACCTTGATCACGTCAACCTTCTCCAGCCCCCACTCCGCGACGAACGAGTCGAGATCCGTGACCGTCACGGGAATGGCCCGATCAAGGGTCTTCCAGGCCGGAGCGAGGCTGGACGACAGGGGCAGGCCCGGTCCGCCCAGGTAAAAAGACGCGACGCCCCGTTGCGCACCTACCGCTGACGGGATGACCGTGACGGTGAGAGACGGGTTCAGGTCCAGATTGTGACCGAGCCGGGCGGCCACCCCGGGATGAGGCTCGAAGGCGAACACGCGCGCCGACCGGTTCTTCGCCGCGGCCAACAATGAGTAGTAGCCGGTATAGGCACCGATGTCGATGACGACGGCTGCGTCCGCCACGAAGCGCAAGTAGGGCGCAACGGTTTCCGGCTCGTAGCCGGCTATCCCCAGCCACCAAAGGCGACTGGTGATGTAGTCGTCCCCCAATGACCAGAAGTGGACTTGGCCAGCACCGGGCACGTCCAAGGTGACGGTTCCTCGATGGGGCAGATGCTTGATGAGCCAACTGGGAGGTCGGCCCCGAAACAGGGCACGCCCAGAGGAGGAGAGTAGCCAATTGAGGGGCTGTCTGTCCCGAAGAGAACGAAGGTGGGCACGGGTTCGTGGGGCCGGCGATCTCATCCTGCGAACCGCATTCCGGGAGGGAGTGATCCGATGTATTGAAACCGGTTGCCCCGGGCCGCGTGGGACGATTGAAGCCGCAGCAGGTGATCGGCGCCCCGGGAAACCCGGCGCAACACGTACAGCGCAACCGCACGGGGGTTGGGCAGGTCCGTCCGCGACAGGCGGCTGGGGGCTGGCCAGTCGACTTCGAAGACCTGGTAGCACTGTTCGACCAGGCCAGCGCGGCAGAACAACTGACGTTGGCCGTGAGCGGTGGCCTGGATCAGGTGGTACGGCGCCATCTCCACGGCGTGATCTTGACGCCTCCGCCCGGGCCGGACCACCGACGAGAAGAGCGATGGCCCCGCTTCGAGTGGTCCTTGCACCAGGAGCGTCCCGCCCGGCGCGAGTAGGCCGACGGCCTGACGAAGCCCGGAGGCGGGGTCGGGTAGGTGTTCGAGGACGTCGCCCAGGTGGACCACGTCGCCTGGGACGGCACCGTTGAGCTGGCTGCCGCACAGCACGGGACAACCGGTCGCGACGGCCGTCTGCTCTGCGACATCCGGATCGAGCTCGACCCCGTACGCCTTCCACCCGACTTCGACAGCCGCGGTGAGCAGCGACCCATCACCGCAGCCGAAGTCGACGAACGTGGCCGGCGGTCGGGCCACCAGCTTGGCGCGTACCCAACCGGCGTTCTTGGGCGAGTCGATCTGGTAGGTGTCGGGGAAGGCGGCGGCGTACTCGGCGCTGTACAGCTCGGCCAGCATCGCTTCAGGAGGCATCGGATCGCACAGCAGAGACCGGCAATCTTCACATCGTAAGTAGCGATAGGAGAAGTCACGCCATGCGAACAGCTGGCTGTCCCAGTCCTGGAGCTGTCCCCCGCACAACACGCAGAGTCCCATCGTCGGCGCTAACCGGCGCGCTCCAGGGCGCGCTGATAGACCTCCATGAGGGTCGACACGGCGGTATCCAGGTCGAAGTGGTCTTCGGCCAGGGCGCGGCACCGCGCCGGCGTATCGACATCCGCACACAATCGCTCGACGTCATCCGCAGCCCGGTCCAGGGCATCGTCGCTGTCACCATCGATGACCACCCCGCAGTCGTGTGTGGCCAGCAACCCCTCCAGGTCGCCCAGGCCGGCGTTGACCACCACCGGACGGCCAGACGCCAAAAACTCGCCCACCTTGGTCGGCATCGAGGCCCGCATGCTCACCCCCCCGTCGATCCGCAGCACACAGAATCCCACATGGTTGGACGCCACCAGACCCGGCATCTCCGCCTCGCGGGCGGCGCGAGGATCCACCCCCGCGTCGCGCAACACTCGGTCCCACGGCGACGGCCCAGGGATCAGGGCGGTCAGCTTGGCCGGATGTCGCCGCCGCAGCTCGTCTACCAGCCGGAGCATGAGTGGCACGTCGTAACGGCGGTTGAGGGTGCCGGCAAGGAGCAGCCGTAGCGGTGGTGCGGGGGGCATCGGCGACATGGCGAACCGGTCGAGATCGACACAGGTGGTGATGACCCGGGCCTTCTCCCGGACGGTGGGGCCGTGCCGGGCGTCCAGCACGTCTATTGCCGCCTCCGTCAGGGTGACGATCGCACCAGCGCGGTGAGCGGCGCCGCGCTCGACGGCCCGCATGAGCCGATCCTGGGGAGATGAGGGGCGCAGCAGTCCCAACGAGATGCGTTCATCGGCCCAGAGGCCGCGCATGTCCCACACCCAGGCCGGGCGGCGGGCCAGCAGAGCGGACCCCGCCGCGCTGTCGCTGCGGGCGTGGACCAGCTCCGCGCCGCGAAGGTAGGCCGCGCCCCGGACCAACCGGGCCAAGCCCCCCGTTGACCCGTCCCGGCCCCACCGGTGCGGCCGCCAACGCACGCCGGCCGATTCCAGGCGTTCGGCGATCGCCGGAGACGGCTCCACTTTTTCCAAAGAATGCAGCGTCACCGCCATTCCCCGGCCCGACAGCGCTTCCACGTAGGGCAGCACCTGTGATGCGCCGACCCCATGGCTCAGCGAGTCGACGGACAGGTAGGTGAGGGGCGGCACATCCATGCTGATCATTAATCCTACGGAGCGTCGCCGGGACGCTACAGTTTGTAGTCGATGGGCCACTCCTATCTGGTGACGGGAGGAAGCGGGTTCATCGGGTCACACCTAGTCGACGCCCTGCTGGCCCGAGGCGACCAGGTGGTTGCGCTCGACAACCTGTCCACCGGCCGCCTGGCCAACTTGTCCGCAGCCATGGACCATCCCAATTTCCGGTTCGTGCACGGCTCCGTGCTCGACGAGCTGATGGTCGACGAGCTGGTCAACACCTGTGACACGGTCGTCCATCTGGCAGCCGCCGTCGGGGTCAAACTCATCGTGGAGCAGCCGCTGCGCTCCGTGACCACCAACATCCGGGGCTCGGAGATCGTGATCGGCAGCGCCCACCGGTTCCGGCGCAAGGTGCTGGTGGCATCCACCTCAGAGATCTACGGGAAGAATGGAGCCGGTCCCCTGTCGGAGACCTCGGACCGGATCCTCGGGGCTACGAGCGAAGCTCGCTGGGCCTACTCCACGGCCAAGGCAGTCGACGAGATCCTCGCCAGCGCGTACCACCGGGAACGGGGCTTGCCGACGGTGATCGTGCGTCTCTTCAACACCGTCGGCCCGCGCCAGTCGCCGGCCTACGGCATGGTCATCCCCCGCCTGATCCGCCAGGCGCTGGCCGGTGCCCCGCTCACCGTCTTCGGCGACGGGCACCAGTCCCGCTGCTTCTGTCATGTCGCCGACGTGGTCCGGGCCCTGATCCTGCTGCTGGACCATCCCGATGCGGTGGGGGAGGTGTACAACGTCGGATCGACCGAGGAGATCTCGATCGTCGACTTGGCCCGGCGGATTATCGCTCGGACCGGCTCGCCTTCGGTGATCGACTACATCCCTTACTCGGAAGCCTACGGGATCGGCTTCGAAGACATGGAGCGACGCCTTCCCGACACCAGCAAGCTCCAGGCCCTCACGGGCTGGATCTCCACGTTCTCCCTGGACGACACCCTCGCCGAAACCATTGCCGAAGCCGCCCTGGAGAGCGTGGCCGCGACCGTCGCCTTCTAGGCCGTGCTGGCCATCAAGGACGGCGTCCGGTGACGCCGGCGTGGGCCCTGCCCCTGGTGANNCAGGTGGCGTGGGGCTGGTCGCCACCCCGACGGCTCGCCGTCTAGCCCTCCGGACCGGTCTGGTCGACCGACCGGCCGCCCACAGAACCCATCGTCGGATCACCCCCTGCCTGGGCGGCATCGCCATCGCGGTGGCAGTGATAGCCGGCCGCCTGGCCCGGCCGACCACCAGGCTCGACGCCATCCTCACCGGCCTGGCCGCCGTGCTTTGCGTGGTCGGTCTCGTCGACGACGACCGGACGCTGCCCATGCTGCCCCGCCTGGGCGTCGAGACGGTCTGTGCCGTGGTGGCCGTGCTGGCCGGGCTGCGGGTCACCGGGACGGGGGTGCCGGGACTTGACGTCGCCGTCACCTTGCTGCTCCTGGTCGGGGTCACCAACGCCGTCAACCTCATGGACAACCTTGACGGTCTCGCCGCCGGGGTGACTGCCGCAGGAGCGGCCGGGGCGGGAGTCCTGGCCGGGCTCGGCGGCCATGCCGGCGACGCCGCCGATGCCGCATCCCTAGTGGGGGCGTGCCTGGCCTTCCTGGTCTTCAACGCCAGACCCGCATCCATCTTCATGGGTGACGCCGGCAGCCTCTTCCTGGGTTTCCTCCTGGCGGCCGTGGCCATCCGGGCCGGGGCACCCCTTCCCGAGCCAGCCAGCCTCGTCGTGCCTCTCCTGATCGTGGCCCTCCCCGTCGCCGACACCGCCACCGTCTTCCTGGCCCGCCTGCGGCATGCCCGCTCGCCTTTCCACGGGGGACGAGACCACTTGTCGCACCGTTTGGCTGGCACCGGAATGGGGTCGGGTGCGGCCGTCGCGGCGCTGGTCGGTGTCCAGGGAATCCTGTCCGGGCTGGCCGTGATCGCCGGCCGTCAAGTCGTGCCGCTGTGGGCCGCGGTCGTCGCCGCGCTCGTGATCCTCTCGACCGTGCTCGCGGTGGCCGTCCCGGTCCGCGTCTACTCGACTCACCCGGTGGGACTGCCGCGGGCGCTGGCGTGGGGCGCCCCCGCCGCGCTGGTCGTGGCCGGGCTGATGGCCGTGCCGGCGTTACTGGGCTTGCTGCGGGCCCACGAACCAGCCTTGGCCGGGGAGGCTGCCTTGGAGGACGCCGTCGCCGCCGCTGACGCGGGCAATCTCTCGCAGCTCTCGCTCGATTTGGCCCGGGCCAAGCAGGAGTTTGCTCAGGCCCGGACTGATATCGCCGGTCCGCTCGCCTCCGCGGGTCTCGCCTATCCGGTGCTGTCCACCAACCTCGACGCCGCCCGCACCATCGTCGGGACCGGGCTGTCGCTGGCGCAGATGGGGGGCCAGCTCACCTCCGCCCGCGACGCACTTCACCTCCAGGTCCGTGACGGGACCGTCACTATCGCCAGCCTGGCCCAGGCTGCCCCCGGGCTGCGAGCGGCATCCGTATCGGTCGCTGGCTCAGCCCATGACGTGTCGCGCCTGTCGCACGCCTACCTGCTGCACCCCGTCGCCCGCGCCCTGGACCGGCTCCAAGCCGCCCTGGTGCCCGTCCAGCATGACCTGAGTGTCGCCGCCGCCAGCGCGACCTACCTTCCCCCGTTACTGGGCGCCGACGGGCCCCGCCGCTATTTCCTGGCGGTGCAGAACCCGGCCGAGTCGCGCGGAACCGGGGGGCTCATCGGCAATTGGGGGATCCTGGTCGCGGACCAGGGCCAGGTGACCTTGCCGCGCATCGGTCGCCTCTCCCAACTCAATGACGGGGGCAGCCCGGACCGGACGTTGCAGGCCCCGGCCACCTACCTGGCCAGGTACAGCGGCTTCGACCCGGCCCAGGACTGGCAGAACGTCAACATGTCACCCGACTTCCCCACGGTGGGATCGGTCATCGCCAACCTGTTCCCCCAGTCAGGAGGGGTTCCGGTGGACGGCGTGGTGGCCGTGGACCCCGCCGCCCTCCAGGCGCTCCTGACCCTCACCGGCCCGATCCGGGTGGCGGGCTGGCCAGTGCCCATCGGGGCCGACAACGTCGAGGCCGTCACCCTGCACGACTCCTACCTGACCTACACCGACGAGACCCAGCGGGCCGACTTCTTGGGGACGGTCGCCCAGGACGCCATCGGCGCGTTCGGCCGGCTCGATCTGACCGACCTGTCCCGACTGACCGCGGTCCTGGCCCCGATCGTGAGCCAGCAGGATGTGCAGATCTACAGCACCCAACCGGCGGAAGAGGCCTATCTCGAGCAGGTCGGGCTGGCCGGGGCGGTGCCGCCAGTGCAGTCGTCGGCGGTGTCGATCACCACCCAGAACGTCGCCGCCAACAAGATCGACTACTACCTCCAGCGGTCCCTCGGCTATGACGTGACGCTCTACCCGGATGCCAGCGCCACCGGCGATCCCGCCAGGGCCCAGGTGGACGTCGATCTGACCGTCGGCCTGCAGAACACCGCGCCGGCCAGCGGGCTGCCGCCGAGCATCATCGGACCGTACTCGGCCCAGTTCCAGGCCGGCGAGGAGGCGACCTTCCTCAGCATCTACAGCTCGCTCGCGTTCAGCTCGGCCGCCCTCGACGGAACACCCACGTCACTGTCGTCAGGGAACGAGCTGGGTCGCAACGTCTACTCGCGGTTCATCGACATTTCCTCGGGAAAAAGGGCCACCCTGCGCGTGGCCCTGACCGGGACATCCCCTCTCCTGCCCCGCGGCTGGTACGAGTTGGACATCCCGCACCAGCCAGTCGTCAACCCCGACCAGGTCGTGGTGGACGTCAGGGTGGCTGACGGGTGGCGGTTGACAGGCGTGCGCGGCGGGGCCCTGGACGGGCCCGACCTGGTAACGGCCAGCTTCTCCCAATCCGCAGACCGCACGGTGTGGGTGAGGGTCGCGCCCGACGGCGGGTAGTGAGCTCGGCCATGCGGGTCCTGGTAACCGGCGGGGCCGGGTTCATCGGCTCTCATCTCGTCGACGCCCTGGCGTCGAGGGGTGACGAGGTGGTGGTGATCGACGACCTGACCACCGGCTACGCCGACAACATCCACCCGGCGGCCCGTCTGGCGGAAGGCGACGTGGCCGATCGGGACGCCGTGGACGCCGCCCTCGCCGGAACCGAGGTGGTGTTCCACCTAGCCGCGGCCCGGGCGGTGCTGCGGTCGGTGCAACAGCCCCGGGCTACCGACCGCACCAACACAGCCGGGACACTCAATGTGCTGGAGTCCGCTCGGGAAGCCGGGGTCCGCCGGGTGATCTCCACGTCGTCGTCGTCGGTCTATGGCGGGGCGGTCGTGGTCCCCACCCTGGAGTCCGCGCCGTTGGTGCCCCGGTCGCCGTACGCGGTCTCCAAACTGGCCGGCGAGCACTACGCCCGCGTCTACTGGGAGCTACACCGCATGGAGACGGTGTCGCTCCGGCTGTTCAACGTCTTCGGTCCCCGGCAGCGCCCCGATAGCCAGTACGCGGCCGTGGTCCCACTGTTCATCGACGCGCTGACCTCCGGCCACATCCCCGAGGTCCACGGCGACGGTCGCCAGAGCCGGGACTTCACGTATGTCGACGACACCGTGGCCGCCTACCTGGCCGCGTCACAAGCGCCGGCAGAGAAGTGTGCGGGGCGGGTTTACAACGTGGCCGGCGGGCGGGAGTACAGCCTGCTGGAGCTGCTGGCCGCCCTGGAGACGATCCTGGGGGTCCACCTTCCGCCGCGCCACGTCGACGCCCGCCCGGGCGATGTTCGCCGCAGCCGGGCCGACTGCGCGGCGGCGGCTACCGGACTCGGCTGGGTGGCGAAGGTGGGCTTCGAGGAGGGACTGGCCCGCACCGTCGGCTGGTTCGTCCAGCGGTGATCGCAAACGCGCCGCTTTTTGTTACGGACCCTCACGGGCGTGGGTCAGGCGCAGGTGGCCGCCCACCCCTGGCAGACGTCGCGGTGCTGATGGTTGCCGCCGCGATCCGCAGGACCCGCCTGCTCCGGGCCGCCGGCCCGTCCTCGCCCGGGTCGGCCATGCCCCTTGGCGGCCAGGCGGCCCACCGGAGGGACGCCGCGGCTCGGATCGGGTCGGCGAGGCCGAGGGCCAAGCACATGCCCACGTAGTCGGGGCCGGTGGCGGTCGCCGGCCGGCCTCGGGGCAGGAGCCACGACAACCGCCGGGCCGGCACCGACCGGATGAGCGGCGAGGGACGATCCAGCAGCCCCAACCGGTCGGCCACCCCGAAGGCGTAGTCCACGGTGTGATGCACCCCGAGGACACGGCTCAGGGCCGCCACCTGATTGGCCATCCTCGGTTCCGCCCAGGCCGACCAGGCGGCCGCCAGGTCGGCCACCATACGGATCTCGGTAAAACCCCCCTGGGCGTACTGGGCCGCGAGGTGGATGACGGTCAGGGGCCGGTTGAAGACGGCGACGGTCATCCCCGGTAGCTCGAACGGTTCGACGTTGGCGAACACCGTCTCCTCGGAGGCCGGGTAGAGCACGGCTGGGAAGGGGGACCAGTGCAAGTCGATCGGAACGCCTGCCGGCCCGGCCAGGACCACGGCCCGATGCGCCTTCAGGCGGGCCGCCACTTCCTGCGGCGAGCGGGCGTGGTAGCCAAGGTCGCCCAGCGACTCCGTGGCCCGGGCGACGTCACGTCTGCGGACCAGGAGGTCCACGTCGACCGGCACGCCGCGGGCGTCGAGCCGGCCGTAGATGCGCCGGGCCAGCGGGGTCCCCTTGAGGACGACGGCAGGCACGCCCGCGTCGGCCAGGGCGCCCGCGGCCGCCACCAGCCGGGCCTCCATCGCCAGGGCTGCTGCCACCACCGCGGGCTCCCTCCGGGTCGAGGTCGATGCGCTCACTGGGCCCGGGCCAGAGCCCGGCGCGCTTGCACGCCCGACGCAGCGATGCACACGTTGGCCAGCGCCGCCGCCTCATGCGCCGGGAGCTGCTCCCTCGATACCCAGGCCGGGTCGAGCACCCCGTCCAAGGGCTCGGGGATGACCGTATGCCAGTCAACCTGGGGCGCCGAGCTCCCCGAGCGGGTCCAGTGCCCCTTGTCGCTCCGGCCCAGATGACGGGCGGGTACGTCGCCGGCCAGGGCCTCCCGCAACAGGCGCTTGGTGCCGGGGCCCACCAACTCGGCGGGGTGGCACTCGTAGGCGAGCTCCAGGACGGGGCGGGCGCGGAAGGGGATGGATCGCCGGACACCGACAGAGCTGGTCACCTCCCAGTTCATGGTCAGCCAGCCGTCGTGGTCCGACCACAGCGTGAGGAACCGCCACGGCGCCGGTTCCTCGCAAGCCTGGCGCAGGCGCTCGCTGCGCCACTGGTGGTACTCCTCCCGCACGAGCGGGGCCACGAAGCCGGGCAGTTGGGCCGGCCAGGAGATCCGGGGCCGGCGCAGCCGCCACAACACCCTCCAGGCCGCCCAGCGCAGGAGATCCTTGGGCCCGGTGGGTAGGCCGCGCGCCAGCCCGGCCGGGCCGGTGACGGCGGCCCAGTCCGGCACGGTGAGCAGCGAGCCGCACACCTCGTCGGCGTATTCCCCGCCCACCAGCACCCGCACGTCGGCCTCCGCCGTCAGCCTGGGCAGCACGCACAGGGCGGGGTGCAGCACGGGCACGCACACCCGCGGCGCCTCCAGCGCCAACTGGTAGCGAGCGTCGCGGTCGAGGGGCAGGATCCACTGCCGCTCGAAACCAAACCGCTCGCCCAGCGACCGGATGTAGCCCAGCTCGCGTTCCCTGGTGGGATCGCCCTCCGGCGGCACGAACGAGACGGAGGACAGCCGCCGCCCGAGGGTGCCGCCGGCCAGCGCCCCGACGCACGACGAGTCGACACCCCCGCTGAGGGTGAGCAGGTTTCCGCCCTCCGGGTCGAGGTCTGTCCCGAGCCGGTCCAGCAGCGCCGCTCGCAGCCGCTCGGCGTGCTCGAGGGTTGGCGCCGTCGCTGGCCGGCGGGGCCAACTGTCCGGCCGGGGTTCGAAGTAGCGGACCAGCTCGATCCGACGGCCCGGCGAGAAGGTCGCCGCGAACCCGGCGGGCACCGCCACCGTGTCGACCAGGAAGCTGCGGTCCCATGGCCGCAGGCCGAAACCGGCGGCCCAGATCCCCCATACCAGGGGTTCGAGGCGGGGCTCGTCGGGCAGGTACCGGACGAGGTCCCCCACCCTCGAAGCCACCGCGGCCCGCCGCCGCCGGGCGAAGACGTGCAGAGGCACCAGGCCGCCACACGATCGGACCGCGGTTGCCTCCCCGCCCGGCCCGAACGCCACCAGGCCGAAGTCGCCGGGCAGCGAAGCCAGTTGGCGAGGGCGCTCCCGGGCCAGGGTCTTCACCGCGGCCCGACCTTCTCCCCCGGGGTAGGCATCGAGCACCGCCGCCCGCCCCTCGACGAAGGCCAGCCCCGACTCCCGCACCTCTCTAGAATCGGGGACCGAGCCGGGAAGGGGGGCCGCGGCCGCCACCCACCCAGCCGCCGGGCGCCACACCACCGCGAATTCCGCCGAACCCTCCAGCGCCGCCTCGACTCCAGCCACTACCTCCGGGTCGGAGTCCGCGAAGGCGAACAGACTCGACAGCGGAACTCTGTCGGCACTGACGCTAGCGGTCACATCGCCAGCCCCAGGTCGGAGAGCAGTGCAGACGCTCCCTCGACAGGGTCGCCCTCCAACGGCAGGCTGACCTCGAACACCGGAACGGCGCGGCTCACCGCCGCGCAGGCGGCCAGATGGGAGCCGGCCAGGTATCCGCCGCTCAGCCCGGCGAGGCGAGGGTTGCTCAGCAGGGCGACGGTCGCCGGACCCCCCTCCAGCCGGCGGAGCCTGGATGGTGCCGAGGTGCGACGCGCCACCACCGCCGCGTGCAGCTCCGGCCGGGGTTCCGAAGACGGAGGGGGCGCCACGCAGATCCGGCCGTCGGCCGAGTGCGACGAGGCCGCCGTGGCCAGGCCCCCGTGCCGGGTCAGGCCCGCCGCATCGGGCCGCAGCCGGATCGACCGGCCGCCCGGGAAGCACCAGACCCGACCGGACTCCGCCTCGACTCGCAGGACGTCGTCGGAGAGGTGGCGGGCCCCGGCTGCGCAGGCCGCCGCGGCCAGGACCGACTTGCCCGCCCCCGATACGCCGAGGACGGCTACCGCCCGGCCCGCGACCTCGACGGCGCTGGCATGCAGCACCAGCCGGCCGGCCAGAGTGAGCACGCACGCCATCGCTCCTCCCGCCACCACCACCGGCACCAACCCGTTGTCGCCGCGGGGATCGGCTCGCACCTCGATGCTGGAGAGCGCCGGGTCGATGTGCGCCTCGAGGAGGCCGGGGTAGGCCAGGACAAACCCGTCGGCACAGGCGCGGAGCGACGAGAACGTCCGGCCCTCGGCCCGCACGGCCGCCAACTCTCCCGGTCCGGGTCCGAGGTCGGGGACCTGACGGGGACGCCCGAGGGCCACGGTGATGTCTCGGTTGTCGCCATCCCCGCTGGGCGCGTCGAGGGGGAGCTCCGACCGTACCCGCAGTCCGTGCAGGAGATAGGTCGCCCCGCTCACGCCGGCCGGTCGTCCCCGTTGAGCAGGCCCCGGACGATCAGGTCGTCCACCAACTGCCGGAGATCGGCGGCCAGCAGGGCTCGATCGACCTCGTACTCCTGGACGAGCTGCTCTTCGACGGCCTGGAGGTCGCCGGTCTCGCGGATCAGCTCGAGAGCCCGCGTGGCCACTCCGTTGAGCTGGAAGTAGCGGCCCGACTCGAGGTCGAGCACGACCGCTTCCCCGTCGATCACCTCGTAGACGACCTGGTCGGACACTCTCAGCGCCGTCACCTCACTTCCCCGGAGCAATTTAGACCGGGCGCCGGCTGCGTCGCGGGTCTCGGACCCGACAGGCGACGAGCGGCGCCGTCATGGCGCGTCTACCTTCAGCCCCCGCCCGGCCAGATTCGGTACACTTCGGCGGGTACCTGGGAGGTGCGTCCGGTGAGCGCCACCGAACCGTCCGACGAGAGCAGCAGCGGACGTCGCCAGTACGAGACGCCCCGGGTGGTGGACCTGGGGACCGTTGCCGAGCTCACCCGGGGCACCCACACAGGGAACGTCCACGACACTCTCATTATCAGCCTCTGATCCGCTCCGGTGCGGCTGACGCCGGGTTGGGCCCGGTGCCGCCCGGTGCCGGAGCCGGTGGAGGCTCAGGCGAAGGCAGGCCGCGCCGCACCCGAGCCCGTCCGCGCCAGGTCCCAGAAGCCGTAGGTGCCGGCGTCGATCAGCTCTCGACCGGCCTCGACCACGGCGCCGAGAGCGACCCACGCGAACGCCGAGCCCACCGAGATGCGAGCGACTCCGACCGACGCCAGCTCGCTGACCGCCGGCGCCCCGGCGAGGGCGAGCACGTTGACCGGACGATCCAGGCTCGACACGACGCGCCGAATGTCCTCCAGTACCGTCAACCCCGGCGCGTACAGCACGTCGGCGCCGGCCTCCTGGTAGGCCTGGAGCCGGGCGATGGTGTCGTCCAGGTCGACTTGGCCGTGCAGGTAGTTCTCCGCCCGGGCGGTCAGGACCAGATGGACGTCGCCGGCGTGCGCAGTCTCGGCCGCGGCGGAAACCCGCTCGCGTGCCAAGCCCAGCTCGTAGATCGGGTCGTCCGGGTGGCGGGTGAAGTCCTCGATGGAGCAGCCCGCCAACCCGGCCCCGATCGCCAGCCGCACCGTCGTCGCCACGCCGTCAGGATCATCGGCGAAGCAGTTCTCCAGATCGGCGGACACCGGAACGTCGACCGCGGCGACGATCGACGCGGCGTGCTCGATCGCTTCGTCGCGCGTCACCGACCCGTCGAGGCGGCCGAGCGTGGCGGCGAAACCGGCGCTGGTCGTTGCGAGCGCCGAGAACCCGATGGCCGCCAGGAGCTTGGCCGACCCGGTGTCCCACGGGTTCGCCAGCAGCAGCGGGCTGGGCCCCCGGTGCAGGGCCAGGAAATGGGCGGCTCGGTCCGCTGGGGTGGGCATGTGGCGATGCTAAGTGCCTTCGCCGTGCGGCCGGAGCGTTTCCCGTCGGCGAGCGGTCGCTTTTGTGGGGCGCCGGGTGCGGCTCCCCTAGGATTCGCCGGTGCTCGCGCTGCTCACCTTCACCAGCTTCGTCCACTCGTCGGGCTACCTCGCCATCTTCGTGCTGTGCGTCCTGCAGTCGTGCTGCGTTCCCACCTCATCCGAGTTGACCCTCGGTTATGCCGGTTACCTCGCCTATTCCCACACGCTCAGCCTGCCGGCCGTCATCCTCGTCGGCGCCTCCGGCGAGCTGGTCGGCGCCTACCTGGCCTGGATCATCGGCCGCTTTCTCGGTCGTGGTTTCGTGGACCGCTTCGGAAAGTATCTGTTGCTCTCGCACGCCGACCTCGACCGGGCCGAGGCCTGGTACGACCGCCACGGCAACTGGGGTGTCTTTGGCGGGCGTCTCCTGCCGGTCGTCCGCAACTTCGTGGCCCTACCCGCCGGCGTGGCCGAAGTACCTCTCGTGCGCTTCGGGATTCTCACCGGCCTCGGCAGCCTCATCTGGGACGGGGCTATGGCCCTCATCGGCTACGAAGTCGGCTCCAGCTGGCACAAGGTGATGAAGGGTTTCAGCGACGCCGGCTACCTGTTCGGCGCAGCGGCGGTCATCGTCATCGCGGTCTTCATTGTCCACCGCTACCGGAGTTACCAGACCGCGACGGCAGGCCCGGCATCAGAGGACACCTTGCCGGTGCCGGAGGACCCGGTCAATCATCGTCCGCGACCTTGAGGGCCTCACCGAGGCGAGCATCCACGCTCCAGCGCTCCGGGGGCCGATGGTGCTCGCCGGCCCACGCGATCGTGAAGGGGTCGCTACCGACTCCCGAGAGCAGCTCGGCGCCAACGCGGTCGTGACCGAGATACAGGCCGATTCGCTGGCGCCAGACGGGCCGGTCTGTCGACCGTCCTCGGCGACGCCGGCGATCGGTCGCTGGGACTTCTGGTCCCGCAGATCGACAATCCGTCGTCCCCGACCAACCGATGAGGTGCTCGCGTCCAACCGCCATGGCGGCGACCGTCACCCCGGCCCGGGCCCATGTGCCGAGGGCAGCCTCGATCTTGCCGACGTCGTGGAGGAGGGCGGCGGCGACGACCTCCCGGGCCACCGGGAGGTCGCCCGTCGCCTGGTCGAGGTCGGTGAGCGTTCGCCGGGCTACTGCGACGGCGTGGCGCCGGTCGGCGCCCGACATGCGCTGCCACAGGGTCCGCTCCCCCGGGAGCAGGTGCTTTCGGGCCCATAGCTCATCGCCGCGGGGCGGGCCGACGGGCAGCAGGGAGCCGACAAAACGACCGACCAGATGGCGGATCGAGCCGAACTCGCGGGGGGAAGCCATGGCGCAAGGATGGTATCTGTCCGCTGCGACGGGTACTGGTCGTAGGCTCGGCAGCCAGTGAACCCACCACATCGCCCTCAGCACGGTGCCCTGCCGGGCACCTCGGCATGATCAGCCTGGCCGCAGTCTCCAGCGCCTAGACGGGCCCTGCGTCGCTCTTGGGCTCTACCGGGCGATACCGTGTCGCCATCTGCGGCCTGGAGCCGACATCGGCCCGGTGCCTCCATTCCCCCAATATGAAGCGGTCATGCCCAAACCCTTAGTCATTGTCGAATCGCCCGCCAAGGCCAAGACCATTTCGTCGTTCCTCGGCGGGGACTACCACGTCGAATCCTCGATCGGGCACATCCGGGATTTGCCTCGCAACGCCGCTGACATCCCGGCGGCCTACAAGGGCGAGCCGTGGGCCCGCCTCGGCGTCGACGTCGACAACGACTTCAAGCCCATCTATGTCGTCTCCCGTGACAAACGGGACCAGGTCAAGAAACTAAAGGCCATGGTCAAAGACGCCAGCGAGCTCTACCTCGCCACCGACGAGGACCGCGAGGGCGAGTCGATCGCCTGGCACCTGCTGGAGGTCCTGGCGCCCCGGATCCCGGTGCGGCGGATGGTCTTCCACGAGATCACCCGGCCGGCTATCGAGCGGGCCGTGCGGGAGTCCCGGGACCTCGACCGCCGCCTGGTCGACGCCCAGGAGACCCGCCGCATCCTCGACCGCCTGTACGGCTACGAGGTCAGCCCGGTGCTGTGGAAGAAGGTCATGCCCGCCCTGTCCGCGGGGCGGGTGCAGTCGGTCGCCACCCGCCTGGTCGTGGAACGGGAACGGGCCCGGATGCGCTTCGTGTCCGGCTCCTTCTGGGATCTGAACGGGGAATTCCTCCCGGACAAAGAGGGGCCGGTGCCATTCGGCGCCTCCCTCGTGTCGCTGGACGGTCGCCGCCTGATCACCGGAAGGGACTTTGGCGAGGACGGTCAAGTCAAAGCCGGCGACACCGTCCGGCTCGACGAGGATGGGGCGCGGGGGCTGGCGGCTCGCTTGGCCGACTCGTCGTTCGCAGTGCGCTCCGTCGAGGAGAAGCCGTGGCGGCGCACCCCCCATGCACCATTTATGACCTCGACCCTGCAACAGGAGGCCGGTCGCAAGCTGCGTTTCTCCGCGGCGCGCACCATGCGCGTGGCCCAGGATCTCTACGAGGCGGGCTACATCACCTACATGCGCACCGACTCGACGCGGATCGNNAGGTCAAGAACGCCCAGGAGGCGCATGAGGCCATTCGACCCGCCGGCGAGACGTTCCGAACCCCCGAGCAGACCGGGCTGCACGGTGACCAGCGCCGCCTTTACGAGCTGGTGTGGATGCGAACGGTGGCCTCGCAGATGGCGGACGCGGTGGGCCAGAGTGTGGTGATCCGACTCGGGGGTGTCTCGACCGCTGGCGAGGACGCGGAGTTCGGGACCAGTGGACGGGTCATAACCTTTCCAGGGTTCCTACGGGCGTACGTGGAAGGGACCGACGACCCCGACGCGGAACTCGAGGACCGTGAGGTGCGGCTGCCGGTCTTGGCGGTCGGTGACCCGTTGGCCGCGCTGGAGTTGGCAGCCGAGGGCCACTCGACCCAGCCACCGGCCCGTTATACCGAGGCGTCGCTGGTCAAGGCGCTCGAGGNNCCGCGGCTACGTGTGGAAGAAGGGCACGGCCCTGGTGCCGTCATGGACCGCCTTCGCGGTGACTGGCTTGCTGGAGCGCTACTTCGGCGAGTTGGTGGATTACGGGTTTACCGCCTCGATGGAAGAGGACCTGGATGAGATCGCCCGGGGCGGTCAAGAGTCGGTGCCGTGGCTCACCCGGTTCTATTTCGGCAATGGCGGGGGGCTGGCCGGCTCCGGAGGCCCCAAGCAGAGCCCGGGCCTCAAGCGGATGGTGTCGGAGCACCTCGGCGAGATCGACGCCCGGGAGATCAACTCCATCCCGATCGGCGGGGCGGATTCCGGAGTGATGGTCAGGGTGGGGCGGTACGGACCGTACGTGCAGCGGGGTGACGACGAGCGGGCCCCGGTTCCCGAGGACCTGGCCCCTGACGAGCTGACCGTGGCCCGGGCGCTCGAGCTACTGGAGGCGGGATCCACAGAGCGGGAGCTGGGCGTCGAACCGGTGTCGGGGTTGCCGATCGTGGTGCGCTCCGGCCGCTTCGGTCCCTACGNNACGGCCTCCTTGCTGGCCAGCATGAACCCCGCCACCGTGACGTTGGAAGAGGCCCTGCGCGTCCTGTCCCTGCCCCGGGTGGTCGGCGTCGATGCCGCGACCGGCGAGGAGATCGTGGCCAGCAACGGGAGGTACGGCCCGTACCTCAAGCGGGGCACGGACTCGCGTTCGCTCGAGTCGGAGGAACAACTCTTTACCGTCGGCCTGGATGAGGCGCTGGCCATATTCGCCCAGCCGAAGGGCCGTCGGGGCCGAGGCGCCGGGG
>PMHH01000058.1:0-818 GCA_003156595.1 Acidimicrobiaceae bacterium | reverse complement strand
CCGAGTTGCTCGCCGACCGCCGGGCCGCGGGGCCCCGCCCGCCCCGCTCCCGCCGCACGGCTGGCGCCGGCAAGTCGGCCGGCACCACCAAGAAGGTGGCCGGGACGGCGAAGAAGGCCGCGGCTGCCACGAAGAAAGCCGCGGTCGCCACGAAGAAGGCCGCGACTGCCACGAAGAGGGCCCCCGCCCGTCGAGCTGCCGGCGTCACCAAGAAGCGGTCGGTGGACTGACGCCTCGCCGCGGCCGGCTGATCGCCCTCGAGGGAGGCGAGGGCACGGGTAAGTCCACCCAGGCGGCGCGCCTGGCTTCGGCCCTGGGGGCGGTGCTGACCCGCGAGCCCGGTGGCACGGTCACGGGTGAACGCATCCGCGCCCTCATCCTCGACCCCGGCCTCGTCGGTCTCGACCCGCGCGCCGAGACACTGCTGTTGCTGGCGGCTCGGGCCCAGCATGTCGCCGAGGTCATTGCGCCTGCCTTGGAGGCGGGGCGGGACGTGGTGTGCGATCGGTTCAGTGGCAGCACGGTCGCCTATCAGGGCTACGGGCGGGGNNTCGGCCTGGGCCAGCGCCGGCGTGGAGCCCGATCGGGTGGTGCTGCTCCGGACCAGCGGGGCGGTCGTCGCCGGCCGCCTGGCGCGGCGGGACCAGGGCATCGACCGGATGGAAGGCGAGGGGACCGCCTTTTTCACCAAGGTCGACGAGGGCTACGCGGCGCTGGCCGCGGCCGACCCCCTCCGGTGGCGCGTCGTCGACGGAGGGGGGACCGAGGACGAGGTCGCGGCCCGGGTGGTGGCGGCGGCCCGGCCTGCCGACTAGTCG
>PMHH01000173.1 GCA_003156595.1 Acidimicrobiaceae bacterium | reverse complement strand
ATGAAGTCGCGATGCCTGTCAGCGACGCCGGCGAGGGACCAGTCTACGATCCCCGTCACCTCGGCCCCGGCCAGGAGCAGGTTCGGGAGGGCGAAATCCCCATGGGTGAACACCACCTTCTCGGTGGGCATGCCGTTCATCAGGATTTCCAAGGTGGCTTTCGGCGTTAGTCCTACCGCTTGAGAGAACGCTCCCTCGTCTATCAGCCCTTCCGTGACACGTCGCGAGCTCTCCTCCAACTCCAGCTCCACGACCTTGTCGAACGGGTTCCTGAAGACCGGTAGGGAATGAACGGCGACCATGGCCCGGGCGAAGCTCCTGGCGACATCCTCGACCGCAACCGAGCGCTCCTCGTGCGCGGGGATCCCAGGCAGAGCTGAGATGATCAGGAAGGCTTGGTCGTCGGTGACCTCGAGGGCTAGGACACGAGGCACGGGCAGGCGATCTCCTATCCACCGCAGACGTTCGGCTTCGTGGACTATCTCAGACATCGTCCGTCCCACGCCTATCTTGACGTATACGTCTTCTCCGCCGGCGGAATGTGCGCGGAGAAGGCGATTTCCGACCCGACCCAACGCCGCCTCGCTTAGCGAGGTTGGGTCGAGCATTTCCCGGAGACGGTGGGACATCGCGGTCGCCAGCGGCTCTGTCACGTGACGAGGTCCTGATTGGCGTGCATACTGATCCTCACTTGGTGAATCCATCCCCCGAGACCATTGCTGCGTAGTCTCGAGGAGAGATGTTCAGTGCGACTACTTGGTGAATGTCCCGGCTCGTCCTATTGAAGTCGAGGACGGTCACGCGGCACTTGTCTAGTGTGAACCATCTGCGGCCTCTATCGCGGATCCCGAGCACCTCGTTGACCAGCCACTCGTGCGGACCGCCATGACTGACGATCACCATCGGACTCGTACCGGCCTGCAATATCTCGAGGCGCAGGGCACGAAGTCGCCTCGCGTACTCGGGAAGTTCATCCACGCCAGGCAGCGATACGAGGTCGCTGTTTCCGGACTCGAACGCATCTCGGACATTTCGACCATGCCGACTCTCGATCTCCTCATAGGTGACACCGTATAACGATGGAAACACCCGCTCGCGGAGTCGCTCGTCTACTTCGACCGTTAGCCCGGTCGCCCGCCCCAGCCACTCGGCTGTTGCGAGTGCCCTGAGCAGGGGCGAGGAGACGATGCGCCTCACTCCTGTGCGGCTCAAATTGGAAGCGGCAGCCCTGGCCTGCTGGGTGCCGAGGTCCGAGAGCGGCATCCTTTCGTGGTCTGGATACCTGTCTTCGGGCACCTGAGCGTCCCCGTGTCGAAGCACGACTATGCGAAACGTTTCGCTAGTACTCATGACAGGAGGACGGGCTCTAATTTCGCTCGCCGCTTTTCGGTTAGGTTTGACACGCCCTCTATCAACCTGGGCCAGAGCCGGACGAGTTGTGCGTAGTCCCGAAANNATGTTTCACGTCGCCGACCGCAGTGTCATCGAGGCGCTTCTCGCTGCAAATACGACGCAACACTCCAGAAGGGGCTGTCATCATCGCCCAAGTGAACGGCGGCTTCGGCGGCGTCACGGAAGATTCCTTGGAGGGTCGCGATCAACGCAAGCAGTTCGGTATCCGATATCTCCTGGACCGCTTGGTCGGCGCAACGGGCGTAAAGGTCTGAGTCGAAGGACTGAAGGTCAGCATGTCGCAAGTCGAATACGGTGTCGAGATGGCGGTTCATTGCCTGCCATATACGACGTAGAACTTTGAACCGAGCCTCTCGGATCGAGTACTGGAAGAATCCGTCGACGTTGTTGCGAGGGTCGCGGTCGTGGGACTCGAGATGTAGGATCCGTCGAGAGTGGTACACGACTGGAAGTCCCATCCTGAATGAGAGATTCCGGACGAAGTAGTCCGTTCCGAGCGTCTCGGTTAGAGGCATTTCTGGCAGGATTGCGAACAAGTTAGCGATCGCACAAGCTCCCATTTCGCCACGTCCGGTGTCGTCGATGACGAGATAGTCCGAGCTGTAACCAGTCTGATCCCGATGTACATACTTCCGGTCCACCCGGGCTCGAATATCGCTCGGATTGGCGTCAGGGTGGTCCAACTCCTCATGACGGATCAGGAGATCCACCGACAACCTTGCAAATGCTCCTCGGTCGAGGGCGGGAGCACCCTGGTAGTCGGTAGCTGTGCACAGAACGGTCTTTTCGCGTTCCGCTGGCTCGGTCCCAACCACAACGCTATCTGCTTCGTGCACACGTCGGCCGAGAACGCGAACCTCGAGTTCCGCAGGGTAGAGGGGTGAGCCGTTGATGTTTTGCGGCACGGTGTCGGAGTCACGCCGATGGAGGTTGTTCGCGCCAAGCAGACACGCTAGGAGCGCGGCTTTGGTCGGGCCCGCACCGTAGCTTGGGCGCGATGGCAGGAGCGTCGCACGGGCCCAGCTCGCCGTCGCGTCGTCGACCATCGCCTCTTCGACGGCCGTCGCAAGCACAGCCTCCTGTCGGGCGAGGTCGAAGTGGATAACCGGTATATCGAGACGGTCGCGGAGCGCCCGGACGAGCTCGGTATGTCGGGTTACGTGCGATGCTTCGTTGGACTCGATGAGAGCGAAGGCGAAGGATCGCCCCGTTTCCTCGAGTGCCTGCGCCTCACGAGCGTAGGCGTGGACCGCGCCTTCGCAGAGGCGGTTTGTGGGAACGAAAAGGAGATGGCTGACCCTCATCGGAGGTCGGAAGCAGCAGGGTTGCCTAGTAGTGGGTTGCCAGTTCGCGTACGACTCCAGCGACCTGCTTTGCCCCGCCGGTCCCCACGAGGTCGGCCAGCCTGGACGTTGGGCACGCGGGCTTCGCGACCAACGCCTGGCCGAAACGCAGAGCCAATTCGCCGAAGAGCTCCGGTACGGCTACGGCCCGGTCAATCGCACCATAGATGTGCTCGACGACGACCTCCTCCCCCTTCAGCCTTAGGTGTTCGACCGATTTCGGCTCCAGTACGGTCTCTGGCCAGTCGATGCAACGATCCCCTCCACCCAGGTTGGCTACGAAAGCCATGTTCATGATCTGACTCATGTTCTGGGGTGGAAGGAGCACGGTCGGTACGCGAGCGGCACCTGACTCGAGGATTGTCGTTAGCCCAGGTGAAGTTGCAACCAACTGCGCTGATCGAAGGGCTCGACCGAAGTCCCGGTGGCCCAGGGATTGCACGGTTAGGTCGAGGGGAGTCCGGTCTCCGATCGCACGCTCGACCTGGTTGCGTGCGGCTGGGCTAGTCGTGACCATCGCCGACGTGAAACCTCTCTCAGCGAGCTGCTCAAGCAGCGGCGGGAGCACGACGTGAGGATACGAGATGTCCCCGCTCGTTTGAAGTACGGATAACAGCCCTCCGAGGTTGATCAATACGTCAGCGGTCGGCTCAACGGTGCTCGGCTCGTTGTCACGCTCGCATGGCACGATTCCCTCGGTCCACTGAAGAGCGTCAATCGTCCTGAGCGTCTCCCAGCATGACATCGGAAGCAAGGGCGTCTGCTGTGCGAGATAGGCTGCTACACCGACCGGTACATCCGATGGATGGGTCCAGAGGAAGGGAAGGCTGTCAACATAGACGACGGGACAGGACTCGGTCGCAGCCGACGCTATCCGAGGGTCGAGTATGATCAGGGCAACGTCGATTCGATGTCGGCGGCATATCTGGTTCACAGAGGCTTCGTTGTACGAGTACTCCGCCACGAGAGCGACGTCGTCCTCGAACAGATTTGCACCCAACTCGGAACCGTAAATAATGACCTCAGCGTCGCGTAACTCGTCGAGGATCGAGGCCATCTTCCCTGCACCTCCGAGGCCGAAATTGAACGCACTCACGAGGAGCTTCACTGGCTTCCCGCAGGGGCGGCAACATGATACGCGGCGTCGACCGTTGCGACGTTTAAAGCCGCGTCCTCAGGATTCTCTTCGTCGAAGGGCTCTCCGCGTGATACCCGATCAACGTAAGTGCCCAAGGCAGCACGATGCGCCGCTAGCCACCACCCAGCCTCGATGCGGTCGGGGCGCCTTTCGGTCCCTACCTCTGCCCGGAAGTGCATCTCGCCACTGGGAGTGGTCTCAACCAGGGCGCGCCCGCTGTCCCCGAAGACTTCGATGCGGAAGCAGGGACCGCTGACGTTGCTTCGCTGTGTCAAGGTGATCACCGCGAGAGGTCCGTGCTCGAATTCTAGGGTGACGACATCGTCGAGATCGATGCCGCTCTCGTCGGTTCGGAGCGACGCAGTGACCGTTCGCTCCGTCCCGAACGTCCAGTGGAGGAAATCTATGAGGTGGATGCCTGAGTCGAGCAAGGCGCCGCCACCGGATTCCTCGGACCGAAGTCGCCACCGCGGCACTCCCTCATCACGGCGAAGCGAGGCGAAACTAGACGTGACCAGCCTCGGACTGCCGATGAGGCCATCTGCCACCGCTGCATGGAGCAACTGACACGACCGGGTGTGTCGGAGGTACGACTTCACGACCAAGGCACCCGGTCGTGCAGAGGAGGCCTTCAGTAGACGCGCAGCGTCGCGGCAATTCATGGCGATTGGCTTCTCTAATACGACCCGCTTGTCTGCCTCCAAGAGGGTGGTCGCCGTCGGAACATGATCGACGTGCGGTAGACAGACACTGACGAGATCGATCGATGTGTCGGTCGCGATCACAGCCAGGTCGCTCGTCACTGTGGCTTCCGGGCACCGACGCGCCGCCTCCGACAGGGCCTCCGCGGATATATCGCAGAGACCCCTGACCGCTGTGCGATCGTCGTCCAGGTAGCTGTCGACTTGGATTCGTCCCATCGCGCCGACACCCACGACTGCGACGCGCACCGACTTAGGCGTACTCCTCACAGAACGAGCATAGGGCGGCTCGGAGTCGTGGCTCCACGACGGCTCTGATGGTTGACGAGGCGGCTTAGAATCGGAGGCGACAAGGCCCGGAACGAGAGGGACCAACGGGCAGACCGTGGACTGGGCACCAAGCCTGCTCCAATCCTGGGTCAGCGGTCTTCCCAGCCCGGCCTAGACTCCTTTCGTGAGGNNCCGCCGACCTTGTGCAGTTGGACGATGTCTCTTGGCTCCGATATCTGCCTTCGTTCGTATCTACGGATGTGGCCGACGCGGTTGTCGAACAGCTGCTGAACGAGTCTTGGGAGTGGGACGGGGGACACGGACGCAAAGTGTCTTGGTACGGGTCCTTTCGGTATACGTACACGGGTTCGGACCATCCTCCTGCCCAGATTCCGTCGTGCATCGCCGATCTGCTCGGCCCTGTGTCGGCGGCTGCTCTAGNNCTGAACCTTTACGAGGACGGGAATGAGTGGGTGGGATTTCACCAGGACGACGAAGACTCATTGGATACCTCTGCGCCGGTAGGAATACTGAGCCTGCTATCGACGAGGACGATTCTGTTCCAGGCAATAGAGCGTGCTCACGGCGTCCTTGCACTTTCACTCGAGCCCAGAAGTCTTCTCGTTGTGGGGGGCGCCACCCAACAATATTGGAAACACGCCATCCCGCGGGAACCCACTTGTCGCACCAGGCGGGTGTCACTTACTTTTCGCCGAGGGTCGGCTGGTCCCGACTAAGCTAAGTACGGAGCTGCGTAGTTGAGTAGATCGTTTACCACCATTTAGCGCACCCGAACCGGAGGAGCTCCCCGCAACTCGGATAGGACCTCGATTGGTCCGACGATGTCGCTGTTGAATTCCTCGAGCTCCTCGGCGGGGATCCAGTACTCCTGCAGTTCCCTGCCTCCAACGTCGTGTACCTCATACCGGGACAGGAACGCGGTGTCCACGTTGAAGGCGGTTACGTAACCGACGCTTCCGTTCTCTTGGTCTTTGGTGTTCCAGTCACGAGCGATTCCGGTGGCGTAGTCCTCAGTGAGCACGGGGTAGAAGATTGGCTGCCAGTCCAGGCGAGGTGGGAAGCGGGTCCAATCGGTCGCCTCGATGAGATCAAGCTCCCTCTGGCCAACGGCCCGGTACAGACGTGTGACGGTCACGGAACGATTGTTGTCNNCTTCACCGCCATGGCGGTGAAGGTGGCGTCGGTGAAGCCGCCGAGGGTGTAGCGGCCCCGCTCGCCGGCCGGTAGGGCCGAGGGGTGGTAGCCGGCCAGGTTGAAGGTGTAGACGAGCGGCACATGGTCCAGGTTGACCTGGCCGGAGTCGTGCTGCTGGTCGTCGGTGAAGATGACAGCCCGGCGGTGTCGGCGCGGGTCATACCGGCGGGCGATGGCGGTGTGGCCGTAGGTGGCGTGGCCGACCGAGCCGACCGACCGGACGACCTGGTCGACGCCGGCGAGGACCGAGGCGCCGTGGAGACCGCGAACTGCGGCGTTGGTCTGGCCGTAGATGACCACGTCGACGTCGCTAGCCCGCTTGGTGGTGGCCATGGCCATGACCGCGGCTGCCTCGACGCGCGACATGGTCGAGCGCCGCGACACGGGGGCCTGCATGGAGCCCGAGGTGTCGATCACCACCAGGGTGCCGTCGAGGTCGGGGATGTTGGCCACGGTCTGCTCCAGGGTGCGGCCGAGGGCCCGCTTCCAGTTGTCCGACGGGGCGTTCTTGTACGCCGCCCACACCTGGTAGGGGAACAGCCGGGCCTTGGCCACCTCGGCCGGGTCGGTGATCTTGGCGATCACCGACTCAACCGCGGTCTCGGTGATGCCGGCCTGGTCGAAGTTGCGCAGGTTGCGCACCAGGGCCATGACGCCCATCGACGGGATGACCGCCTCCCACGCCTGGGCGTCCATGCCGCCGGGCAGCCAGGCCGCCAGCCGCTCCCACGAGAAACCGGCCTCGGCCAGGGCGGCCGGGCCGCGGGCGCGCAGCACCGCCCGGCGCTCGTCGAGCGGGACTGCGTCAAGGCCAGCCGCGGCAACCAGGACCGGCAGTACGCCGGTGTCGGCGACCGCATCGTCATGGTGACGGCGGTCGAGCAGGTAGCGGAACAGGGCCGACTGGCGATCGTCCTTGGGCTGCGGGTGAGTGAGCTCGATCACATCAGCCACGCGCAGCTGGCGCGACAGGCCGTCGTAGCGCAGGGCGGCGCGCTCGGTGTAGAGGCGCCGGACGGCGTCGGCGACACCGCGCTTGACCGGCATGGGCAGGTTGCGGCCCTTGGTGGCCATCCAGTAGCCGATCAGCTCGGCCGGCTCGTCGGCGCGCTGCAGGGTCCGGGCGATTACCGAACGGCCACTTGGGCCGCCAGCAGCGACGTACTCGGCGGCCATGACCACGGCGGCCGAGCGCATGAGCATGTTCTGGCGCAGGTACTGGGCCAGGCCGATGCGGCCGGCGTCGGGGTCGGCGCCGGCGATGAACGCCGGGTTAGTGGCGGTCGCCTGGTGGACCAGGTCGACGTAGCGGGCGTCGCGGTCGGTGGCGCGCTCGTAGAAGGTGTCCTCGCCGACCATGTTGGTGGCGGCGAGCAGGAACAGCTCCGACTCGGCGTCGCGCACGAACGCGGCGCCGCCCTTATAGGTGCGGGCGCGCCGGTTGAGGGTGCGGATCGGTGCGGTCAGGTTGGGGCGCAGCGGACGGCGCTTGGTGCCCGAGAACTTGGTCATGCCGTTTGGTCTCCTTTTCTTTGTAGGGATTCGGGTGGGTCCGGTCAGGGGACTGGGTGGACGGGCAACGCGGATTTGAACCGCAAGCCGCGGGGGCCTTCGCACCAAGGAAGTAGGCCCGTCCTTCGCAGCTGACCGGGAAGGGTTTGATCGGCCTGGGGACCAGGCGGCAGAGGCGCTGTGTCATGCGCTCTAGGCCAAACTGAGCGACACCCGGGCGAGCCGGGGGCGGGATTCGAACCCGCGGACCTTACGGTCACACGATCCGAAGGAATCCCTACCTGCGCAGCAGGCCGATCAACAGTTGGTCGGCCTGGGAACCAGGCGGCGGAGGACGCAGGTGCTCTATCCGTTTGAGCTACGTCCGGTGGTGTGAATGGAGCCCGGACGGCGGGACTCGAACCCGCAACATCCCGATTAGGAGTCGAAGGAACCCCCGTCTGCGCATCAGGCCGACTCGATTATCAAGCAACAGGACCACTGCAGCGGCATCGTCGGGTGGCTGCGAGGCCACGGTTCGAACGCGGACCTCCTGGTTCAGAGCCAGGCGTGGTACCAGTTCCACCACCTCGCATAGGTCTGGACGGACAGACTCGAACTGCCAACCCCCGGCTTCCGACGCCGGTGCGCTGCCGTTGCGCCACGTCCAGTTGATCTGTTGGTACTGACGGTCGGGTTCGAACCGACACTGACGGCGGTCTGAGCGCCGGGCCTCTACCGGTTGGGCTACGTCAGCGGGGTGGACCGCGCCGGAGTCGAACCGGCACCCTTCTCCTTGCAGGGGAGCTGCGCTTCCAGTTGCGCCACCGGCCCAGGTGAGACGAATCGTGGTGGCGGGGGCGGGAATCGAACCCGCCGGGCAGGGATTATGAGCCCGCGCTGATCACCAGATCCCCCGCTACGTGGGGTGACCGGCCGGACTCGAACCGGCTTCCTCCGGGGCCACAGCCCGGCGTGTCGACCACTTCAACTTCGGCCACAGTCGACGAGGAGGGACTCGAACCCCCGGCTTCCTCCCTTTGATAGAGGCGGTCTGCCGATGAAGTACTCGTCGGTTGGTAGGGCATCGTGGAGTCGAACCACGTGATCCCGCGATATCAGCGCGGTGCCGTCATCGTCTGGCTCATGCCCTTCGTCGCCTGTTTGTTCTGAGTGGCGGTGGTCCCGGGCGTGCTCGAACCGCCCCCTGCCGGGTTTCAACCGGCCGCTCCACCGTCAGAGCTTCAGGACCGTGAGTGTCTCGCCCGAGGACCAAGCGACCGGGGGTGACACGCCCAAGCGGGCGCCACTGGTTGAGAGTGAAGTATCCCCCGGTCTGCGCATCGGGCGGGGCAACCCGCCCGCTCCGGTGCTGCGAGCGGGCGGGGCCCTCCATGTTCTGGTCAGGTGCCCTTGTAGTTGAGCAGCTGACGCAGGGTGTGCCGGACCTCGACCAGGTCGGCCTGATCGGCCATGACCTGGTCAATGTCCTTGTAGGCGGATGGGATCTCGTCCACCAGGGCGTCGGCCCGGCTCGTCAGCCACACCTTGCCGGCCATCTGGGCGGTCAGATCACCGGCGGTGAACAGCTTCTTGGCCTGGGTCCGGCTGTGCCGGCGGCCGGCGCCGTGCGAGCAGCTCATCCAGCTGGCCGGGTTGCCCTTGCCCTCCACGATGTAGCTGCGGGTGCCCATCGAACCCGGAATGACACCGAGGTCGCCCCGGTCGGCCTTGATGGCCCCCTTGCGGGTGATCCACAGCTGCCGGCCGGCGTGGGTCTCCTGCTGGGTGAAGTTGTGGTGGCAGTTCACCCGGCGGGTGCCGGCCCCAAATCCGAAGAGGTCAAAGACCTCCCGCATGGCGTTGTCCATCATCTGCTCCCGGTTGGCCCGGGCGTAGTCCTGGGCCCAGAGCATGTCGGCGATGTACGCCTCGAACTCCGGGGTGCCCTGGGTGAACCAGGCCAGATCGGGGTCTTCCAAGCCGAGCATGGCGTCCTTGGCCAGCTGGCGGGCCTTGGCGATATGCGCCTGGGCCAGCTGGTTGCCAATACCCCGGCTGCCTGAGTGCAGCACGACCCAGCACCGGGACCGCTCGTCGACGCACAGCTCGAGGAAGTGGTTACCCGAGCCGAGGGTGCCGAACTGCTTGGCCGCCTTGGTGACCCGGTCCCCGGACAGGTCGGTGGCCGGCTTGTGGTCGGCCAGCCACCGGTCGGCGTTGTGGGCCGCGGTGTCGTGGCCCTTGCCGACGCCGGCCGGGATGGCCTTCTCGATCCGAGACAGCAGCGGTTCGAGGGTGTCGGGCAGCTGGCTCTCGGTGACGTCGAGCTCGGCGGCGATCATGCCGCAGCCGATGTCGACGCCCACTGCGCTGGGGATCACCGCCCCCGAGGTGGGGATGACCGAGCCGACGGTGGCGCCGATACCCACGTGGGCGTCGGGCATGAGGGCGACGTGTCCTTCGACGATGGGCAGCAGGGCGGTCTTCTCGGCTTGGCGGATGGTGCCCGGGTCGATGTCGCTGGCCCAGGAGATGAGCTTGTCGTTGATGTTGGTGGGCATGTCACCCCCTCCTTCGTGTGATCGGTGTATCGGGTTGAGTAGAAATAGGAAGACAGTGTGGCCGGAGGGAGTCGAACCCTCATCGCGAGCGTGGCGTGCTCGCATCCTGGCCGTTGAACGACGGCCACGTTGTGACGCTGCCAGGGGCGGTCTCGAACCCCCGCCTTCCGGTTAACGGCCGGATGTCTTACCGCTCGACTACCTGGCATCGGTGCACCGCGACGGGGAGTCGAACCCCGCTCTACGAGATGAGTGCCGGCATCTTGACCTCTGGACCATCGCGGCAAGTCATGTACATAACGGGAGCGGGGCGACTCGAACACCCAAAGGCCTCGCGACCTCTACCTGTTTTCGGGACAGGCTCCTCATCCAGCCGGGTCACTCCCATGACTAGGGCCCTCGGTGGGCGTCGCACCCACGGCCTCGTCCCTACCAAGGACGCGCTCTACCTGGCTGAGCTACAAGGGCACGGCCTCGCCGGCACGACTCGAACGTGCGACCCCCGCCTTCGGAGAGCGGTGCTCTTGATCCTGCTGAGCTGCGGCGAGATGGTGTCGACTGCAGGGGTCGAACCTGCACCCTCCGGTTTCGTAGACC
>PMHH01000054.1 GCA_003156595.1 Acidimicrobiaceae bacterium | reverse complement strand
CGCGGGCGAGGGTGACCGATCGCGCCGAATGGGCCGTCGCCAATGTCCGCTCCATGGAGCGGCTGGTGGGGCCGGCTCTGGCCAAAATCCAGGAGAGCGGCGCCGGGAAGAAGGTCGGAAAGTCCGCCCTCTCGGCCGGCCGCGTCATGAGCGGGACCCAACTCGGCTTGATGCTTGCCTACATGTCCACCCGGGTGCTGGGCCAATACGACCTCCTCATCCGCGACGAGGAGCCCGAGGAGCAGGACATCGTCTATTACGTCGGGCCCAACGTGGTGGCGATGGAAGAGCGACACGGATTCGTNNAGCGCGAGTTCGTGACCTGGGTGGCCCTGCACGAGGTCACCCACCGGATGCAGTTCACGGCGGTGCCATGGCTCCGGGACCACTTCGTGAACCTGGTCGGCGAGTTGCTCGAGCCCCTGCACGCCGATCCTTCGGGACTGACCGACACGCTGCGGCGGGTCCTGGTCGAGGTGCGGGCCGGCCGCAACCCCCTGGAGGAGTCGGGGGTCATCGGGATGCTGGCCACGCCCGAACAGCGGTTGGCGCTCTCGAAGATCTCCGGGATGATGAGCCTGCTGGAGGGCCATGGCGACGTGACCATGGATCGGGCCGGGGCGGCAGAGGTGCCGGGTGCCGCCCTCTTCTCCCGGGTGCTGCACTAGCGTCGGGCCAATGCCCGGGGACTCACGAAGATGATGTCGCGCCTTCTAGGCCTCGAGGCCAAAATGCGCCAGTACGCCGAGGGCGAGCAGTTCGTCGAGTCGGTGGAGGCGGCGGGAGGGCCCGAACTACTGGCCCGGGTCTGGCGCGGCCCGGAGTGGTTGCCGACCCTGGCCGAAATCCGGAGCCCCGGTGAGTGGGTGGCACGGGCCGGTGGCGCGTTGGCGTGAGTGGTGTGGCCGGTGACTGGCCGCGGCTGGTCAGCGATCTCGTGCCCCGATGCAGCTTCCCGCCCCCGGGTTCGCCGATCGACTGTGCCGTGTCCGGCGGGCCCGATTCCCTGGCCCTGCTCGTCCTGGCCGCCGCGGCCGGTTGCGTGGTCACGGCCGTCCATGTGGACCATGGCCTGCGCCCCGGATCGGACGCCGAAGCCGCCCTGGTAGCCCGGGCGGCCGCGCATGTTGGCGCACGCTTCGTGGCCGAGACGGCCTCGGTCGGCGCCGGACCGAATCTCGAGGCCCGGGCGCGGGCGGCCCGGTTCGCCCTGCTGCCCCCCGGTGCAGCCACCGGACACACCATGGACGACCAGGCCGAGACGATCCTGCTCAACCTCCTCCGGGGCTCGGGCGCCGACGGACTGGCCGGCATGGAGCCCGGCCTCCGGCACCCCCTGCTCGGGCTGCGGCGTCACGAGACACACGCCGTGTGTGCCGCCCTGGGGCTGGACCCGGTGCGGGACCCGAGCAACGATGACCCCGCCTTCCTCCGTAACCGGGTCCGTCATGAGCTGCTGCCGTTGTGCGCCGACGTGGCGGGGCGCGACCCGGTGCCGCTCTTGGCCCGCCAGGCGGGCGTCCTGCGCGACGAGGTCACGCTGCTCAACGAGCTGGCCCGGGAGGCGGCTCCCGATCCCGAGAACGCCCGGGCGGTGGCCGCCCTGCCGGTCGGGGCGTCGGTCGAGGTTGAAGCCTGGGCCTACGTGCCGGTGCGCTGAGCGACGCCGGGGTGCCAGGCCACCTGGCCGAAGCGGTAGCCGACTGAGCGCACGGTCTGGATCAGGTGCGCGTGCTCCTCACCCAGCTTGGCCCGCAGGCGCCGAACGTGGACGTCGACGGTGCGGGCGCCGCCGTAGTACTCGTAGCCCCAGACCCGGCTGAGCAGGGTCTCGCGGGTGAAGACCTTGGCCGGGTGTCCGGCCAAGAAGCGCAGCAGCTCGTACTCCATGTAGGTCAGGTCCAACGGCCGGCCGGACAGGGCGGCCTGATACGTCTCCAGGTTGAGGACGAGCGGTCCGTACTCGACCAGGTCGGGTCGGGTCCCCCGCCCCGTCCGCCAAAAAAGGTGGGCCAAGCGGGCCTCCAGCTCCTGGCCCTGCCACGGCGTCACGCAGAAATCGTCGAACAGATCCTCTCGCAGCTCCAGCTCACCGAGCTGCGATCCGGCGACAAGCAGCAGGAGGGGCTCCAGCGGTAGGTCCCGCTTGCGGAGGCTTCGGCACAAGGCGAACGCCCCGTCGGGATCGATGTCCGCGCACACAATGGCTCCCGACCACCCGTCGTCGGGTTCGATCCGGTCGGCCGCTTCGATCGATACCGCGGCCTTCCACGGGTAACCGGACAGATCGAGAGCCTGAGCCAGCGGCGGCGGAGCTGGTTCGGGGAAGAGCAGGAGAGGTTCCATGGCGAGCGCTGGGCGGGCAACCCGGCCGCTACAACGACGTGAGGTAGCGGCGCAGCTCGAATGCCGTCACCTCCGCCTTGTAGTCGGCCCACTCGGCCCGTTTGTTACGCACGAACCACTCGAACACGTGCTCGCCGAGGACCTCGGCCATCAACTCCGACCGTTCCATGGCGTCAACGGCCTCGGACAATGAACCCGGCAGGGCGTGGATTCCCTCCGCCAGGCGCTGGGCCGGCGACAGTTCGTAGAGGTTGGCGGCGGCCTCGGCGGGCAGCTCGTAGGCCTTCTCGATCCCGATCAGGCCAGCCGATAGGACCGCCGCGAACGTCAGGTACGGGTTGGCGGCGGAGTCGGGGGCCCGGTACTCGATCCTCGTCGAGTCCCGTTTGCCCCTCTTGGTCGGGGGCACCCGCACCAAGGCGGATCGGTTGTTGCGGGCCCAGGAGATGTAGACCGGCGCTTCGTAGCCGACGATCAACCGCTTGTAGGAGTTGACCCATTGGTTCGTGACGGCGGTTAGCTCCGTAGCGTGGGTGAGCACGCCGGCAATGAAGTGTCGGGCGACGGGGGACAGGTTGTACTCGTCGGAGTCGTCGTAGAAGGCGTTGTTGTCCCCGTCGAAGAGCGACATGTGGGTGTGCATGCCCGAACCCTGCACCCCAAACAGGGGCTTGGGCATAAAAGTGGCCATCACCTGGTGTTGGGCGGCGATCTCCTTGACCACCATCCGCACGGTCATGACGGTGTCGGCCATGGTCAGGGCGTCGGTGTAACGCAAGTCGATCTCGTGCTGGCTGGGGGCGTCCTCGTGCTGGCTGTACTCGACGGGGATGCCCATGTCCTCGAGCGTGAGCACCGTCTGGCGGCGTAGCTCGCTGGCCACGTCGTTGGTAGTCAGGTCGAAGTACGAGCCGCGGTCGAGGGGGATAGGCGCCACCCCGTCGGGCTCACCACTCATTTGAGCGAAGTAGAAGTACTCCAACTCGGGAGCCACGAAGAAGGAAAAACCGAGTTCCCTGGCGCGCTCCAGGGCCCGCCGCAGCACCTGGCGGGGGTCGCCTTCGAACGGGCTACCGTCGAGGTTGACGACATCGCAAACGACGCGAGCGACCGGTGGCCCTCCCCCCAGGTACGGCAGGAGCTGGAAGGTCTTGGCGTCCGGCATGGCGAGCACGTCGCTTTCCTGGACTCGGCTGAAGCCGTCGATCGTCGAGCCGTCGAATGTCATGCCCTCCTGCATGGCGTTCTCCAGTTCGGCCGGAGTGATCTGGAAGGACTTGGGTGTGCCAAGCACGTCGGTAAACCACATCTGCACGAAGCGCACACCCCGTTCTTCAACGGTCCGCAGCACGTAGTCCTGTTGGCGCTCCATCGGTGCAAGGTTACGTGGCTGGGGCCGGGCGGGGCGAGGTCGGATGCATTAGTTGATCGGCCGCGGCAGCGCCCTGTGTCGATGTCACAGACTGTTCACGAACTTGGAAAGAGGGCGTAACACATCGCCAGCACGCTAGGTCGAGGAGGGGAGTCCCTGCTCAAGGGCGCCCTCTTTGCCCTGAACCCCGCAACCGACGAGGAGCAGCTACGTGACGATCAAGGCCGAGTACATCTGGATCGACGGGACCGAGCCCACCCCCCTGCTCCGGTCGAAGACCAAGATCCTGACCCAGGCCACCGACCTGCCCATCTGGGGCTTCGACGGTTCGAGCACCAACCAGGCTCCGGGGAAGGCCTCGGACTGCGTGCTCAATCCGGTGTTCTCCTGCCCCGATCCGATCCGGGGTGGGGCCAACGTGCTGGTCCTCGCCGAGGTGCTGCTGACCGACTTCAGCGCTCACCCCACCAACACCCGGTCCGCCTTGGTGGATGTGGTCGACAAGTACGCCGGACAGGAGTCGTTGTTCGGGATCGAGCAGGAGTACACCCTCTTCAAGGGCAGTCGCCCGCTGGGTTTCCCCGAGCACACCGGCTACCCGGGGCCGCAGGGGCCGTACTACTGCGGGGTCGGATCGGACGACATCTACGGACGCCCGCTGGTCGAGGCCCATCTCGACGCCTGCCTCACCGCCGGGCTGGCGATCTCGGGTATCAACGCCGAGGTCATGCCGGGGCAGTGGGAGTTCCAGGTCGGCCCGGTCGGCCCGCTCGAGGTGTCCGACCAGCTGTGGATCGCTCGCTGGTTGCTGCACCGCCTCGGGGAGGACCTCGGCATCTCCGTGACCCTCGATCCCAAGCCGGTGCGCGGCGACTGGAACGGCGCCGGTTGCCACACCAACTTCTCGACCAAGGCCATGCGCGAGGGCTACGACGCCGTCATCACCGCGGCCGAGGCGCTGGGTAAGAATCCCGCGGAGCACGTGGCGGGCTACGGGCACGGCATCGAGGATCGCCTCACCGGCCAGCACGAGACGGCCCACTACACCGAGTTCAGCTACGGCGTGTCGGATCGGGGGGCTTCGGTGCGCATTCCATGGCAGGTAGCCGCTGACGGCAAGGGCTACATCGAAGACCGCCGACCCAACGCCAACATGGATCCGTACGTGGTCACCAAGCTCATCGTCAACACCTGTTGTGGGGCGTTGGCCTAGCTCGGCCAACGGCTCTGGTTTGGTCTGCAAGACTCAATCAGTGGCGGTAGCGAGGGCTGCCGCCACTCCTTAGATTCGGGGAGGTCAGGTGGCATTCGCCAAGCGCACGCCGGAAGAAGTCCTGAGCCTGGTTCAGGCCGAGGGCATCGAGATCGTCGATTTCCGCTTCTCTGACCTGCCCGGTTTGATGCAGCACTATTCGATGCCGGCCCACGAGCTCACGCTCGACACCTTCGAGGAGGGGTCTGGCTTCGACGGCTCATCGATCCGGGGGTTCCAGGAGATCCAAGAGTCGGACATGCTGCTCGTGCCGGACCCCAATACCGCCGTCATCGATCCCTTCCGCCAGCACAAGACGCTCAACCTCAACTGCTTCGTCCGTGACCCCGTCACCGGCGAGTCCTACTCCCGGGATCCCCGCTACGTGGCTAAGAAGGCCGAGGATTATCTGGTGTCGACCGGGATCGCCGACACCGCCTACTTCGGGCCTGAAGCCGAGTTCTTTATCTTCAACGACATCCGCTTCGACCAGAACTCACACGAGGCTTTCTACAAGATCGACTCCGTGGAGGGAATCTGGAACTCGGGAACGGACGAGGGGCCGAACCTCGGGTTCAAGCCCCGCCACAAGGAGGGGTACTTTCCGGTCCCGCCAATGGACCACTTCCAGGACCTGCGTTCCGAGATGATCCTGACGATGGAGACGCTCGGCATCGAGATCGAGATCCAGCACCACGAGGTCGGCACCGCCGGTCAGGCCGAGATCGACATGCGCTTCGACACCCTCGCCCACATGGCCGACAAACTGATGCTCTACAAGTACGTCGTCAAGAGCGTGGCCCGCGCGAACGGTCTGTCCGCCACCTTCATGCCCAAGCCGATCTTTGCTGACAACGGATCCGGTATGCACGTGCACTCGTCGCTGTGGAAAGGCGGCGAGCCGCTCTTCTACTCCGAGCTCGGCTATGCCGGCCTGTCCGACCTCGGCCGCTGGTACATCGGGGGGTTGCTCAAGCATGCCCCGGCCATCCTGGCGTTCGCGGCACCGACCACCAACAGTTACAAGCGACTCGTCCCCGGCTACGAGGCGCCGGTCAACCTGGTGTACAGCCAGCGCAACCGTTCAGCGGCCTGCCGGATCCCGCTCTATTCCAAGAGCCCGAAGGCCAAGCGGGTGGAGTTCCGCTGCCCTGACCCGTCCTGCAACCCCTACCTGGCGTTCTCGGCCATCCTCATGGCTGGACTAGACGGGGTCCAGAACAAGATCGAGCCGCCCGATCCGGTCGACAAGGACCTCTACGACCTGCCGCCCGAAGAGCTAGCTCAGGTGCCAACAGTGCCCTCCTCCCTCGATGAGTCGCTTGCGGCACTCGAGGCCGACAGCGAGTTCCTGCGCGCTGGCGGGGTCTTCACCGGTGACCTCATCGATACCTGGATCGAATACAAGCGCAAGCACGAGATCGACCCGGTACGTCTCCGCCCGCATCCCTGGGAGTTCATGCTCTACTACGACATCTAGGCAAAACCCCTTGCGGTTACTGGGTTTGTTGGTCACTGACCCCCTGGAACCCCACAGAAACCCCACACGACGCAGCCAGGACTGCATCGACGGCCGCGCGCGTGCGGTCCTCCTCGTCGGGGAACAGGTGGCTGTAAATATCTAGGGTGGTCTTCGCCGATTCGTGACCGAGCCGGACTTGCACGACCTTCACCGATGCACCTGAGCGGATCAGCGTCGAGGCGTAGAAGTGGCGCAGATCATGCGGGGTGGCCCACTCCGGCAGCCCGGCGCGCCGAGCTGCGCTGGCGAACGCTTGAGCGAACGGGTACTGCTGGATCGGGGCACCACGCTCATTGGTGAAGATCAGCCCCAGCTCGGGGTGCGGGGGGAAGGCTTGCATGTGAGCGGCGAGCGCCTCGCCGACGACATCAGGGAGGGGGAGTGTCCGGTAGGCGGCCTGAGTCTTGAGCTTCGAGGCGAGCTGTACCCCCTCCCCGCGGATCCGGACCATCTGCTGGTCCACCCGAACGGTCCGGCGTAAGAAATCCACCCGATCGGCGGTGAGCCCGAACAGCTCGCCGGGACGGAGCCCGAGGCCGGCATCGGCGATAATCAAAGCTCGGTACCGGGCCAGCACCGCTTCGGCCAGGGCCAGCACCTGTTCCGGCTCGAGCACTTCGGTGACGGCAGAACTGCCGGATGATCGGGGCAGCTTGACGCCGACACACGGCGACACGGCAAGGATTCGATCCCGCATAGCTGCTCGGAACACTGCCACCACGCGGCCGTAGACGACGCCGACCGTCGACGCAGCCAGTGTGGTCTCCATCTGGCGAACTAGCCCCTGTATCTCGCTGGTCCTGATAGCGGCAATGGGCCGGTCACCGATGACGGGGTACACGTGCCGCCGGAGGTGTTGTTCGACCGAGACGGTCGTGCCGTGGCCGTGAATCTGGTTCTTTCTCCACTCCTCGGCATAACTGCGGAACGTCACCTTGCCCGCCCTGGGATCGACGTAGGAGCCGGTCAACTTCCCGTGCTGGACGGACGTAAGCCAGCGCTCGGCGTCCACCCGTCGGGCAAACCACTTCTCCCTGGTCTTACCGTCGGGTGACCGCCAGCGGGCGCGCCACCGGGCGTCTCTGGAGGCTCGCTTCTTGCCGTCGGCCCCGACGGTGTACTTGGTCGGCTCGATGGAACCCATTTGGCTCTCGCTTCTATGCTCCGGCGCCTATGGCGGAGATTATGCCGTCTCCGTAGGACGGTCGACCTGGCATCTAACCAACGCTCAACGTCTTTCACCCGATATCGGAGATGCTTGCCGACGCGAAGTCCGGGCGGGCCGTCGCCGTTGGTGCGCCAACGGTACACCGTGCCCAGCGGGACGCCGAGCCAGTCGGCCAGCTCTTGCGGGCCGACGAGGGGTTGGATTGTGTTGCTCGGGTTTGAGCGGGTCATGCCCGTCCCGCGCCCGTTGTCGCGGAACGCTTCGGTCTTCCTAAGGGACGTCTGTCCCAGCGGGCTTCGAGGACAGTCGGAGTGTTCATGCCATCCTGAGAGGGAGGCGGGGCATCGTCTCTCGCGCCGCGGACGGCGAGGGCGTCGCCGGAGCGGACTGCCCTTAGGTCGCTGCGGTCCCGGCGCAGGGGCTCACACACAAGGGGAACGCTGGTATCACGTTCGGGCTGGCGCTGGTCGAAGAACATGAAGGGGGTGGTCCTCTCGTCCTTGAGGCCCAACTCGGGACTCACCTACTACGGGACGCCGGTTGTCACTTTCGGGATCGTCACCCCCGTCGGGTCCGATAGGACTGCTCCGTTGTTGGGCTGAGCGGCCGGTCCGCGTCTGTGCCTGCGGTGGTCGGCCCTGTCCTCCGGCCTGCTCCAACAAAGATCAGCAGGGACTGGTGACTTCATCCGGTGCCCCAAGGTTCGAACGTGTCGTCGACGCCGTCCAAATTGCCCGCCGATCCCTCGTATCCGATGGCGGGGGCGTGGTGAATAGGTGCCGCCGCCGTTGCCGGGAGGCTTGCCGGGTTCTCGCGGGCAAAAATGACGGCATAACCGATGCCCCCTTGTTCGTTGGGGTACCGCGGCTGGCTGGCCGGAAGCGCGAGACCTCGGGGTCCGACCACCACCCCACTCACCGCCGATCATCAAGAAGCCAAAGGCGCTCCCAGGAAGCCCTGGCGGGCTTCCTCATCCATGGTGGCTTCG
>PMHH01000117.1 GCA_003156595.1 Acidimicrobiaceae bacterium | reverse complement strand
TGGGTGCTTGTGACCCTCGAATCGAGGGTCACAAGCACCCAAGTGGGTTAACCGCACCCAAGTAATGGAACAGCACCCGGTTTGGCTGGTCGGACTTCGTAGAGCCCGACTTGGCCCAGGCCACCCGGCCGGCGTCGCCAGCGGGCCGGCGTCGCCAGCGGGCCGGCGTCGCCAGGGGGCCGGCGTCGCCAGCGGGCCGCTGACGTCTGAGCCCGGGATTCAGCGGTTGCTCAGGTGGATCCCGCCGTTGTCGCCGTCGCCGCGCCGCTTCCGCCGTTGCCACCAACGCTTGCTGGCCCGATCGGCTTCGACTTCGGCCACGATCTCAGGCCCGGCCGCGGTCACGATGGCGTCGGCCTCGTCCAGGATCGAGGCCACGTCCCCGGGCGGCTCGTCGGGCTCGTCCTCGACCGGCGGTGGAACGAGCGAACCGACCGTGAAGGTGGCGTCGATGATGTCGCGCTCGTACTTGGGGCAGTCGTCCGGGCAACGCCACGGGGCTTCCGGCGCCAGGTTGAGCACGCAGAACCGGGCCACCTCGCCGGTGTCGTAGGTCCGGCTCTGGAAGTGGCGGCAGTCTTCGCGCATCGGCACGAGTTCCATGGTGGCAGGTAACGGGCTGCCTTGGGTAGCCGGGGTGGGGGTGGAGGCCGGCCGGATATCGCTACACTCCGCCAATGGCGGCGACCACCGCACCCACCCTAGGGAGCCAGTTGCGGCTGGTCGTCCTGCGCCTGTCTCGTCGCTTGCGCCAGCAGGCGGTTGGCGAGATCACCGCCTCGCAGCTCTCCGCCCTGTCGGTCGTTGCCAACCATGGCGAGTTATCGCTGGGTGAGCTGGCCGCCATCGAGCGCATCGCCCCACCGTCCATGACGCGCATCGCCGCTCGTCTCGAGGAGGGAGGGCTGCTGGAGCGCCGGGTGGACGCCGTAGATCGCCGGGTGGCCCGGGTGGCGGTTTCCCCCGCCGGAGAGGCCCTGTTGGCCGAGACCCGCACCCGTCGCGACGCGTTCCTGGCTGCCCGGTTGCAGGAGTTCACCGTCGAGGAGCGCGCCCTTCTCGCCAAGGCGGTCCCCCTCCTGGAGCGGCTGGCGACCAAGGACGGCTGAAGTGGAGTCGATGGTCATCTCGCCACCATCAGTGGTACGGCGCCGGCAGGGATTCGCAAGGCGGGCTCGGTCTTGGCGGCCACCTCGTCGGTGGTGACCCCCGGGGCCAGCTCGGCCAGGGCCAGCCCGTCGGGTGTGACGTCGATAACGGCCAGGTCAGTAATGATCCGGTGCACGACCGCTCTGCCGGTCAAGGGCAGTGAACATTGCTCGACGATCTTGTGGCCGCCTTCCCTGGTCGTGTGCTCCATGAGCGCAATGACCCGCCGGGCGCCGTGCACCAAGTCCATGGCACCGCCCATGCCCTTGACGACCTGGCCGGGGATCATCCAGTTGGCCAGATCGCCGGCCGCCGAAACCTGCATCGCCCCCAGGACGGCTGCGTCGATGTGACCACCCCGGATCATTCCGAAGCTCAGCGCCGAGTCGAAGAATGAGGCGCCAGGCAGGACCGTCACGGTCTCCTTGCCGGCGTTGATCAAATCGGGGTCCTCCTCACCTTCGATGGGGTACGGACCGACACCGAGGATCCCGTTTTCGGACTGGAACCGGACCGTCACGCCGGAGGGGAGCTGACCGGGAATCAACGTCGGCAGACCGATGCCCAGGTTGACGTAGGTGCCGTTCTGCAGCTCGAGTGCGGCTCGGGCGGCCATCTGCTCCCGGGTGAGCGCCATCAGTCACTCCCGACGTGAGTCCGAGTGGTGCGCCGCTCGATGCGCTTCTCGGCATCCGGCCCCACCTCGACGATGCGCTGGACGAAGATCCCCGGGGTGTGGACGTCGTCCGGATCGATCCGGCCCGGCTCCACCAGGCGTTCGACCTCGGCGATCGTGACCCGACCGGCCATGGCGCAGAGGGGATTGAAGTTGCGGGCGCTGGCGCGGAACACCAAATTGCCCTCCCGGTCGCCTTTCCACGCCCGCACCAGGCCGAAATCGCAGACGATGGCCTCTTCAAGCAGGTACTCCCGCTCTTCGCCCGACCCGGCGATGTCGAAGCGCCGCACCTCCTTGGCCGGCGATGCCACGGCCACGCTCCCGTCCGGGCCGAACCGCCAAGGCATCCCGCCTTCTGCGACCAGGGTGCCCGCGCCAGCCGCCGTGTAGAACGCCGGAATCCCGCACCCGCCGGCCCGTAGCCGTTCGGCCAGCGAGCCTTGCGGCACCAGCTCTACCTCGAGCTCGCCGCTGAGATACTGGCGGGCGAACTCCTTGTTCTCACCCACGTACGACGACGTCATCCTGGCGATCCGGCCGTCCCGGAGCAGCACGCCCAGCCCCCACTCGTCGACGCCGCAGTTGTTGGACACCACCCGCAGCTGGGTGACTCCCCGGTCGTGCAGGGCGCCGATCAGGACACTCGGGACGCCACACAATCCGAACCCGCCCACCGCCAGGCTGGCGCCCTCAGGTACATCGGCAACCGCCTCGGCGGGGGAGAGCGCCACCTTGTCCAGCCCTGAATTGCCTCCCATGCGCCGGAACCTAGCGCACCGGCGCAGACTCGGGGCTCGGCGACTGCACCCGTCCGGTTCGATCGATCAACACGACAGAACACGACAGAAGGCTGTGACCGATGTCTCTTGCCACGATTGTGAAAACTGGCGCATAATGGACTTGCTCGGGGTGTTCCCCCGCCCCTTGAGCTTCACGAAGGACCGGCATCCCCCCGCCGGTCCTTCGTCGCGTCTGCCGGGACCGGAAACCCAGCCGCGGTCACTATCCTCTGAGCCCCATGCCAGCACTCGACCGCAAATGGTGGACGCTGATCACGGTCTGCACCGCCACCTTCATGCTGTTGCTCGACATCACCGTGGTGAACGTGGCGTTGCCGAGCATCCAGACCTCGTTGCATTCCAGCTTCAGTGACCTGCAATGGGTGGTCGATGCCTACTCGTTGACGCTGGCGGCGTTCCTGCTCACCGCCGGAGTCGTCGGCGACATGTTCGGACGCCGAGAGGTCTTTGCCGTAGGGCTCGGCGTTTTTTCCCTCGCCTCGGCCGTGTGCGGTTTTGCCACCAACTCGCTCATGTTGAACCTGTCCCGAGCGGCCCAAGGGGTCGGCGGGGCCATCATGTTCGCCACCTCCCTCGCCCTGGTCGCCCAGGCCTTCCAAGGCAGGGAGCGCGGCACCGCGTTCGGGATCTACGGGGCGGTGATCGGTGGCGCCGTGGCCGTAGGCCCGCTGGTCGGTGGCGCCATCACGAGCGGGATCGGTTGGCGTTGGATCTTCTTCCTCAATGTGCCGATCGGTGCGGTCGCCATATTGCTGACCCTGTCCAAGGTCGACAGATCCCGGGATCCCCACACCCGGCGGATCGACTGGATCGGTTTCATCAGCTTCTCCTTGGCCCTATTCATGCTGGTGTACGCGCTGGTGCGCGGCAACGACGCCGGCTGGGGGAGCCCAGAGATCCTGGCCCTGCTCATCGGTGCGGGACTCCTCCTGGCCATCTTCCTCGTCGCCGAGTGGCGAGGGAGCGATCCGATGCTCGACCTCTCGCTCTTCCGGCGGCCAGCCATGGTCGGGATCTCAGTCGCCACCTTCGCCATCGCGGCATCGATCTTCGCCATGTTCTTGTACCTGACTCTCTATTTCCAGGACGATCTCGGTTACAAGCCCTTTGACGCTGGTCTGCGCTTCCTCCCGATCTCGGTGGTGTCCTTCTTCGCCGCTCCCTTGGCCGGTCGGCTTCTCGCCAAGATCCCGGCCCGCTACCTGATGGGGAGCGGTTTGCTGCTCGTGTCGATCGGCTGCCTGTTCATGGCCCGAACCCATCCTGATTCGGGCTGGGCCGTCCTGCTCCCCGGATTGCTCATTGCCGGTGTGGGAGTCGGCACCGCCAACCCGGTGATCGCCTCAGCCTCGGTTGGGGTGGTCCCTCCGCAACGCAGCGGCATGGCTTCGGGGTCGTCCAACACGTTCCGCCAAGTGGGCATCGCCACGGGTATCGCCGCCCTCGGTGCCGTCTTCCAGAGCCAGATCACCCACAAGGTGACGGCCGCGCTGTTGAGCACTCCAGCCGGGCGGGCGGCGGCCGTGGCCCACCACGCTCAGTTGGTAACGGCATTTACGTCGGGTCAGGTGCGGGCCACGGTCGCGGCCTGGCCTGCTGCCCAACGCACCGCGGTGATCGACGCCTACCGGATCGGCTTTTCCAGCACGCTCAACCACTTGTTGGTGATTTCGACCGTCGTCGCCTTCATCGGTGCTGTCAGCGCGTTTGGCCTGGTGCGCCAGAAGGATTTCGTGCCGAGTGGCGCCCCGAGTCCGGAACCCGCGGTCGCTCACTCTTGATCTCGAGCGGCAGTTACCCGAGCCGCCGGCTCAGGTTGCTCATGGCCCGCCGGAAGAGGTGGGGCAACACCTCCCCCATTAGTGGTGTCGCGACTCGCAGTGGCCCCCGAGGATCGAGGGCGAGCGTCCACTGGACCACCGAGCGGTCGCCCTGCGGTGCCACCCGATAGTCCTCCGCGAAGGCGTTGGCAAACGGGAGCGCGGCCTGGTTGACGCAGAACGCCCAGCGACTGGGCGTCTCCCAGGCCAGCACCTCCTCCCGGAAGCGAACCCCCAACATGACCACCTCTCGCACCGCGCCCACTCCGTGAGGCGGCGGGGTGAGGTAGCGGCCCTGGTGGGAGAAGCCCGGATACCAGGCGCCCCAGCCAGCCGGGTCTTCGGCGATGGCGGCGAAGATCGCCTCGGCGGGGCGGTGGACCACCTCGGTGGTGGTGTGGCGGTAGGGGGCGGTCTCGAGGAACTCGAGGCCGACGGGCTGCAGGTCCCATGGCATCGGCCGCCAATGTAGGCGGGGGCCGATACCTCCCTCGGCCCGGATCCCTGAGAACGGACCGGCCGCCGGCACTTGTGCACGGTTTTGTCGCCCACAGCCAGCAAATCGCCCACAAGGCGCGGATCGCACCCAGTCCGGTCGGCCCTCGCTAAACAATCAGTCTTGACTGTTTGTTTAGGCCGTGGTACAACGACGGTCATGACCCGGGGGACCGAGACCGAAGCGCCGGGCCGCCGGCCGCAGCCGCGCGCCGTAGCCACCCGGGCCGCCCTGCTCGACGCCGCCCTCGAGTGCCTGGTGGAGCGGGGCTACGCCGCCACCACCACGGTGGAAGTGGCCCGCCGGGCCGGCGTGTCGCGCGGGGCCCAGCTGCACCACTTCTCCAGCAAGGCCGAACTGCTCACGGCGGCGGTCGACCACCTGCTCGAGCGCCGCCGCGCCGAGTTTCGCAAGGCCTTCGCCGACACCGAGCCGGGGGCGGCTCAGCTCGACTCGGCGATCGACTTGTTGTGGTCGATGTTCCAGGGGCCGACATTCGTGGCGTGGGTTGAGCTGTGGCTGGCCGCTCGGACCGCCCCCGAGCTGCGCGCCGCGGTCGTGGAGGTCGACCGGCGGTTCGTGGCGGAGAGCCAAGTCATTTTTTCCGAGATATTTCCGCCTGAGGAGGGTGTGGATCCGTGGTTACACCAGTTCGGTCTCGCCTTCGCCTACACCCTGATGGACGGCATGGCCCTGGGGCGGTTGATCCCGCTCGACGACCAGATCCCGGCCGAGGAGTTCATCGTGGCCCTTAAGGCCATCAGCCGTTTGCTGACCCCCCAATTCGAGGAGGAAAAAAAATGACCGACACGCGGACCGAGATTGCCGACGAGGAAGCGGTCGTCGTTACCCAAGCAGACGTCTACGACGCGCTGCTGGCCCGTCTCAGCCAGCAGTCCGTGGTACGCCACTTCGACGCCTACGGCGACGTGGCCTGGGACTCTCCTGAGCTCGCGCTGGACCCCGCCGACCCCCTCTGGGAGCTCCCCGAGGACGACCCGCTGGGCGCTACCGCCTGGTATCGGGCGTTGCCGCAGCCGCAAAGAGCCCGCCTCGGTCTGGATCTGGTGGCGTCCAAGATGAAGATCGGGCTGGAGTTCGAACGAGTCCTCAAGAAGGGCCTGCTCGAATTTGCCGAGACCCTGCCCAACGGCTCGCCCGAGTTTCGCTACGCCTACCACGAGCTGATCGAGGAGGCCCAGCACTCGCTCATGTTCCAGGAGTTCGTCAACCGCAGCGGGTTCGACGCCGCCGGCTTGGCCAGGCTGGACAAGCTGGGAGCCCGTTTCGTGGCCACCTTGGGCCGGCGATTTCCACCGTTGTTCTTTGCGTTCGTGCTCGGCGGGGAAGATCCCATCGACTACGTGCAACGGCAGGAGCTGCGCAGCGGCAACCCGATCCACCCTTTGCTGGAGCGGATCATGCGCATCCACGTGACCGAAGAAGCTCGGCATCTCTCGTTCGCTCGCCACTACCTCAAGCGCCAAGTGCCGACCCTCGGGCCGGCGCGTCGGGGAGTGCTGGCGATCGGCGGGCCGCTGGTGTTGGCCGGGATGGCCCAGATGATGCTGCGGCCGTCGCCCCAGATCGTCCGGCGCCACCAGATCCCGGCCGAAGTCGTCGCCGAGGCCTACACCCATAACGCCGCTCACCACTCCGAGGCGCTGGCCTCCATGGCCAAGCTGCGCCGCCTATGGGTGGAGCTGGGCCTCGCCGGTCCGGTGTACCGCCGCTTCTGGCGGGTGCTCGGCTTGTGGCCGGCGGCAGTTTGACCGGCTGGGCCAGGGACTAGGCCCGCGTCCACAGGGCGCGTTCTTCGTCCAAGGGCGCATGCTGTACCCCGCTCTCGGCGCCGAACACCATCGTCGCCCGATCCGTCGCTTCGTACGCCGGCCAACCAGGGTCCCCTGTCGTGGCGAACGCCAGCCAGACGTCCATCATCTGCCCGCTGAGCGCCTCGGCGGCCGGACCGGCGCCTGCGAACCGGGTGAGGCCAGGGGAGTCCAGGGTGCCGAAGACGAAGGGCAGCTCCAGGGCGTGGCAGGATCCGAGCGCCCCGTGTATCGCCGGCGACTCCCAGGTAAAGAGGTAGCTGTAGGTCTGCGGCTGATGGGCGGCGTGGGCCTCGGCGGCGCGGATCGAGCCGATTCGGAACATGCGGTCGCTCTCGATCGCGGACCACAACTCCCGGGGATCCACCGAGTCCCCTCGCTCCTCACGGATGGCCCGATACCCCTCGATCGCCTGGTCCGGCCGGAGCTGTTCGTCAGCGGGCGGGAAGCCTTCGCCGAAGGACCGCTCGATTCGCCGGCGCAGCACCGCCTCGTCAGGGTCTCGCCCCTTGGGGTCAGCGACGATAAACATCTTGAACTCGTCGCGGTTGGTCCCGATCAGCAGCGGAACGGCCGCGGCGGTCCCAGCCGCAATCGCGTGTTGCGGATGCACCGGCAGCACCGCGCCGTCCACGACCGGCGTCAGTGGCAGCGGACCTCCCCGGCGCGAGGCGATCAGGGCCGCTTGCGCCTTGAGCAGCGCCGGCACTGGGACGTCGCGCAGGTCGGAGACTGCGACCCCCAACTCGGCCAGCAGCTTGGCGGCGGTCTCGGTGGCCCGGTCCGCCGGCACCGCGTTGGGCGGCCCGCTCTGCACGATCGCCCGGTGGAACAGCCCGTGCGCCGCGGGCACAGCCAGGAGATCCGCCACCGACATGCCACCGGCCGACTCGCCGAAGATGGTCACGTTGTGAGGATCGCCACCGAAGGCGGCGATGTTGTCGCGGACCCAGCCGAGGGCGGCTACCTGGTCGAGCAGGCCCCAGTTGCCGATGGCCCCTCCAGCCTCGGGATCCGCAAGTCCCGGATGAGCCAGAAACCCCAAGATCCCGAGCCGGTAGTTGATCGTCACCAGCACCACGTCCCCTCGGGCCGCCAACCGGTCGCCGTAGTAGATGCTCGATGCCCCGCTCCCACCCACGAACCCGCCCCCGTGGATCCACACCAGTACGGGCCGGCTGCCGTCGAGGCCGGGCGTCCACACGTTGAGGGTGAGGCAGTCCTCGCCCTGCTCGCCAGGTATGTCCCCCGATAGGGTCGAGGCGGGTGGATTCTGCGGTGCCCACAGCCCGTACTCCTGGGCGGAGCGGACGCCGGCCCAGGGCTCCATGGGCCGGGGCGCCCGCAGGCGCAGCTCACCTACCGGTGGGCTGGCGTACGGAATGCCTCTGAAGACCTTCACCCCGCCTTCGTCGCTCGCCTCGATCGTGCCGGTGGTGGTGTCGACTTGGGCCATGCGCAGAAGGTAGGCGAAAAGATGCCCGACGACATCCCGGCGGCTCGGCCCACAGGCGGTTCCACGCCACCCGATCTGACCAGCGTCGACCCGCAGGACGGCCCAGGCCAGCAGCATCGAACATCTGTTCGACTACGGTCGCATTCGTCGCTACCATTAGGAGGCGATGAATAGTGCGCCCGCTGACTCGCTGAGCCCGGCCGCCTCACTGAGCCTGGCGGCCGCCCGAAGCCGGCCGGTTGCCACAGCCGATACCCGCATCCTGGAGGTTCCGGGTGCCTTGGGCGGTTGTTTTCCGCAACCAGGACTGCGCCGGGGCAGCACCTTGGTGATCGGTTCGGTGTCGGGAGGCGTCTCGCTGGCCCTGTCCCTTGCCGCCGCGGCCACCGCGGAAGGAGCGTGGGTCGCGGCCGTGGGTCTGCCATCCCTGGGGCTGGTGGCGGCGGCCGAGCTCGGGGTCAACCTCGATCGGCTGGCCCTGGTGCCCGTCCCGGGGGACCGGTGGCCGGGAGTGGCGGCGGCCCTGCTGGACGGGATGGGCCTGCTGCTCCTCGGACTGCCTGGCCGGGTGCGCTCCGTTGATGCCCGCCGGCTGGTCGCCCGGGCCCGGGAGCAGGGAACGGTGTTGGTGGTGCTCGAGCCCGCAGGGATGCGGTGCTGGCCGGAGGGGCCCGATCTCCGCCTCTCGGTTGCCAGCACCACTTGGGATGGGCTCGGGACCGGTCACGGCTACCTCCAGTCGCGGCGGCTGGAAGTGGTGGTGACCGGCCGGCGGGCGGCGGCCCGGGAGCGGCGCGCCGTCTTGCGGCTGCCGCCCGTCCTGCCCGGGCCGGCGCCCGACCTGACCAGGCCGGCGTTGGTGAGCTGAGCAGACAGGGCTCGAGGTGCGGATGCTGGTGGCCTGGTTTCCGGACTGGCCGGCGGTTGCAGCCGGTTGCCTGCCCGCTGTCCCCGCCGCAGTGGTCCGGGCCAACCGGGTGGTGGCGGCCACCGCCGCGGCGCGCGCCGACGGGGTGCGCCCCGGCCTGCGGCGCCGGGAGGCCCAGGGCCGCTGCCCGGAGCTGGAGGTCATCCCCGCTGACGCCGGCCAGGAGGCCCGGGCGTGGGAGTCGGCGGTGGTGGCGCTCGAGATGTTGACGCCGGCGGTGGAGGTCCTGGCTCCGGGCGCGGCGGCCCTGGCCACCAGAGGACCGTCGCGGTATTTCGGTGGTGACGAGGCCCTGGCCGCCCGGGTGGCGGACGCGGTGGACCGGGCAGTGGGTCAGCCCGGGTGCCGGGTAGGGGTGGCCGACGGCCGCTTCACCGCCGGGCTGGCGGCCCGGTCTGCCCTGTCNNCCTGTCCGCCCCTTCTGCCCTGACCGCCCGGACCGCCCGGTCCGCTCCAGGCGCCCGCAGGCAGCCGGTGGTCGTGGTGCCTCCCGGTTCCAGCCGGACCTGGTTGGCTCCCCAGCCCGTCAGCACGCTCGGGTTGGGGTTCGAGGCGCTGTCCGATCTGCTGGTGCGGTTGGGGGTCCGCACCCTGGGTGATCTGGCCGCGCTGCCGGGGCCGTCGGTTCTGGGCCGTTTCGGCCCGGAGGGGGCGGCCGCCCATCGTCTGGCCCGAGGCCAGGACGAACGCTCGCTGGCTGCTCGCACCCCACCGCCGGATCTGGCGGTCATTGCCGAGCTGGATCCTCCTGCCGAGCGAGTGGACACCGCCGCCTTTGTGGCCAAAGCGCTGGCCGACGAGCTTCACGAGCGATTGGCCAACCTGGGCTTGGCGTGCACCATGGTGGCCATTGAGGCCGAGACCGAGCACGGCGAGCAACTGGTCCGTCGCTGGCGCCACGAGGGGGCGCTCACCGCGGCGGCTCTCTCCGAGCGGGCCCGCTGGCAGCTGGACGGCTGGCTGACCGGCGGGGAGGAGTCGAGGCCTTCTGGTGGGTTGACCTGGCTGCGCCTGACTCCCCAAGAGGTGCGTCCCGATGATGGCCGGCAGCTGGGGTTCTGGGGAGGCGCGACGGCTATTGACACCGGGGCGGCCCGGGCCCTGGCCCGGGTGCAGGGGATGCTCGGCCCGGAGGCGGTGGTCACGGCGGTGCTTGCCGGCGGCCGCAGTCCCGCCGAGCAGGTCCGCCTGGTGCCGTGGGGCGACCTCCGGTCGGGACCGGCTCACCGGCCGGGACCGGCTCACCGGGCTGGACCGGCTCGCCGAGTTGGTCGGGCCGTGGCAGCCGAGATGCCGCCCTGGCCGGGCCGGCTGGCCAGTCCTGCGCCGGCGGTGATCCACTCCCCGCCCCAGCCTGCCGAGGTGCGCGACGGTGACCGCCGGCCGGTGGAGGTGAGCGGGCGGGGGATGATTAGCGCGGCCCCCGCTACGTTGACCGTCGCCGGCGGCCCACCACTGGCAGTGACGGCGTGGGCAGGGCCGTGGCCGATCGAGGAGCGGTGGTGGGACGCGGGCGGGCGTCGAAAGGCCTGGCTTCAGCTGTTACTCGACGATGGCGCCGCCCACCTCGTCGCCCGCGAAGCAGGCCGATGGTGGGTCGAAGCAACCTACAGTTGAGCGTAGGGAGTGACGATCAGCGCCCTTGCGCCGCCTTCTCTGCACGCGCCAGTTGTTTGGGCGAGGGCACTCGGCTGAAAATATGTATCGCCGGTATCCTCCTATTATCCATTTGTACAAATAGTGCCTGATGGTTTCCAGCAAACGGGTCCGTCGTAGTTACTACTGTCATTAGGGTCCCGCTGCGAAATATCATTAGGGGTGATACGCTCTCAATTACTCAAAACGAGCGGCTGCGCCTGGCCGTACGGCGCAATGGGATCCCCGTGGGAACCCGAGCAGTTATCGCTGTTGGCGAAAGGGTTCACCCTATGGTCGTTCCCGACGGTGTCGCGGCCGGGATAGTCACCGAGGTCACCGCGGTCACCACGTTAAGGCCAGCGCCGCGCCGACTAGGGGCCAATAGCCCCGCCCCGGAGATTCGCCGAGCGCCGGGCGCCGAAGCTGAGAAGATCGAGGTCAAATACGAGCGAATCTTCGAGCACGGGCCAGATGCCCTCATTGTCGTCGACGCGGAAGGTTTTATCCATCTGGTGAATCGCCAAACCGAGTCGCTTTTCGGCTACGCGCGCCATGAACTGGTCGGAATGCGAGTGGACATGCTCGTCGCGGATCGAGCCCGATCGGTGCATCGAGGTCATCGGGCCGCGTATCTTGCCAGCCCGACTGCTCGGGCGATGGACCTCGCTCTAGAGCCGATGGGGCGGCGCAAGGACGGCACCGAATTCCCAGTCGGCGTCTCGTTGTCGCCGGTGGAGACCAACCGGGGCATTTTTTTGGCGGCGGCGGTGCGTGATCTCACCGAACGCCAGCGCATCGAACGAGAGCGGGCCCAGGTGGAGGCGAGACTCCTGGTGGTAGAGCGCGACGAGGAACGGGCGATGATGGAGGCTCAGCTCCAGAAGGCGCAGCGACTGGAGAGCATCGGGCAACTCGCCGGCGGTGTCGCCCACGACTTCAACAACCTGCTGGCGGGGATCATGAACTACGCGGGCCTGGTGTCCGCAAACCTGGGGCGGGAGATGGACCGGCGCGGCTTGTCCGAGGACGAGGTATTCGTGACGCTGGTCCAGGACGTCGGAGAGATCACCGGGGTGGCCAAGCGCGCCGCGGCGTTGACGCACCAGCTCCTGACCTTCAGCCGTCGCACCGTCGTACGACCAGAGGTGCTGGACCTGAACTCGGTTGTCAGCGACATGGAAAAGCTGCTGCGCACCACGATCGGTGAGAGTGTCGATCTGCGGATGGTCTTTGCCTCGGAGCTCCCGCTGATCAAAGCCGATCGGGGCCAGATCGACCAAGTGTTGATGAATCTGGCGGTCAATGCTCGGGACGCCATGCCCGGCGGCGGCAAGCTCGAGATCGAGACCTGCACGTTCGAAGTCGATCAGCACTACGCCCGCATTCATGCCATCGACGCGGGCGTGTACGTGCGGCTCCTGGTGTCTGACACCGGGACGGGAATGAGTCAAGAGGTTTCCGCCCGCAGTTTCGAGCCATTCTTCTCCACCAAGGGCGAGGGGTCGGGTCTGGGTTTGGCGACGGTGTACGGCATCGTCACCCAGGCCGGGGGCAACATCGTGATCGATTCGGAGCTCGGCTCAGGGACGACTGTCCAGGTCAATTTTCCGGCAACCAAGGACCCGGTGTCAGGGCAGCGTGAGCTGCCGCCAGATGCGCAGCTCTCGTCAAGAGGGGAGACGGTGTTGCTCGTCGAGGACGAAGAGATCGTGCGCGAACCAGCGCGGCGGATGCTTGCGATGCGCGGTTACACGGTCCTGGCGGCGGCTAACGCCGATGCCGCGCTAGCGATCATGAGCGCGCACCCGGCCCAGATCGATCTCCTACTTACCGACGTCGTGATGCCAGGAGGCTCGGGCCAAGAACTGTCGATAGAAGTCTTGGAACATCGGCCGACGACGAAGGTGCTCTTCATGAGCGGCTACAGCCACGACGTCATTGCTCCCCAAGGTGTGTTGGAGGAAGGCGTCAACCTCATCGAGAAGCCATTCTCATCCGATGAACTATTGCGCAAGGTCCGCGACGTCTTGGACGCGGGTTCGTAGTGGCGCAGAGTGTCGCGTCGGCCACGATGACCAAGGTGTTGCTCGTTGACGACGATGAAGATTATCGCCGGACTACGGCGCGCGTCCTGGGTGAGCACGGATATGCGTGCGTCGAGGCGGCCAGCGCCGGCCAGGCTCGCCTCGTGCTCCAGACCGAATCAGATGTGGCCGCGGTGCTGTGTGACCTAGAGATGCCGCACGAGTCCGGCTTGGAGCTGCTTACTGAGCTGACCGCTGATTTCCCCGATCTGGCCGTAGTGGTCACCACCGTCGTCGATGATCCTGACATCGCCGAGGCGGCCTTCGATCTCGGCGTGTTCGGGTACGTGATCAAGCCTTTCGACGCCAACGAGCTGGTGATCAACCTGGCCGGGGCGTTGCGGCGGCGCGATCTCGAGTCGGCCCGGCAGCTCCACGTGGGCTCGTTGGAGAGGACGATCGCGCGCTCCAGGATGCTTGGCCGAGTCGTTGAAGGGCTCGAGGGAGAATCTGGTGCGTCGCTCGAGGGTGACCAAGAAGTGATCGAGCGGCTATCGCGTGCGGTTTCGCTGCGCGATGAGGAGACGGGCCGGCACATCGAGCGGATGAGCAGGTTTTCGGTCGTGCTCGGCGAGGCGGTCGGATACAGAGGTCTTCCGCCCGAAGAGCTCCGCCTGGCGACGGCCCTGCACGACGTCGGCAAGATCGGTGTCCCCGACGTGATCCTGCTCAAGCCAGGCTCGCTGTCACGCGAGGAGCGCGCCACTATGCAACGCCATGCCCAGATCGGTTACCAGCTCCTCCGTGACTCGACCTCGGAGCTGCTGCGAACGGGCGCCGACGTGGCGTTGTCTCACCACGAATGGTGGGATGGGGGTGGCTACCCGAGGGGGCTGCTCGGCTCGGAGATACCGGAGGTGGCCAGGATTGCCGCGGTCACCGATGTCTTCGACGCCCTGACGAGTGATCGCGTCTACCGTCCGGGCCTTCCAGTCGACGAAGCCATGTCCATTATGCAGGAACTTCGTGGCCGCCAGTTCGAGCCGCGCCTCCTGGACGCGTTCTTCGGTTCCATGAGCGAAATTGCCGCCATCCGCGCGGAGTATCCAGAACTAGAAGGTGGGAACGGGCGAATACGGGTGCTGGTGGTGGACGACCACGCCATCTTCGCCCACAGTCTGGTTCGGCTGCTGTCAAGCCGGCCTGAGCTCAGGGTGGTGGGAACGGCGGGCAATGTCTCGGAGGCGGTCGAGGCCGCCCTGGCCTACCAGCCGGATGTCATCCTCATGGACTTCGATCTTCCTGACGGTAACGGCCTCCAAGCGACCGAGCAGATCAAGATACTGACGCCTTCGGTCAAGGTCATCATGCTCACGGTCCACAGCGACGACCCGTGCCTGGCCGGTGCCATCGCCGCGGGATGCTCAGGTTTTGTCAGAAAGGCGGACGCGGTCGACGAGCTGTTCGAAGCCATCCTGGCCGCTCACGAAGGTGAGATCATCGCCCCTCGGCGCGACCTGACTCCCCTTCTGTGCAAGCTTCGACCTACCCATCGGGGGCTGGGATCTCATCTCACCCCCCGCGAGCACGAAGTCCTGGGACTGATCGTCACCGGATCGGTCAACAAACAGATAGCCAAGCAGCTCGGTGTCAGCCTCAACACGGTTCGGAACCACACGAAGAGCATCTTGCACAAGCTGCAGGCCCACTCCAAGCTGGAAGCGGTGGCGACCGCCGTGCGCGAGGGCGTCATCGAGTATCCCGGCGCCCTCGTGGGCAGCTAATAAAGACCAATCGGTTTGATGTCCGGCCATGGCTAGATCATTGGCGATCGGTCCGAAGCGCTAGCCCATTTGCGCCATCTAGGCAGTAGGAGTTGGGCCGATATAGTAAGTATGACCGCTTCGTATCAGCCCATATCCGTCCTTGCCAAGCGGAGCGAGGACGTCCGATGAGGGGTGCTACCTCTCACATCTCTCGAAGGGCTTCCGCCTCGGTCGCGTTGATGGCCCTTCTGTCGGCCACGGTCTTCGCCGGGATCATGGTCGAGGGCGCCAACGCAGCCACCCCGACGACCATCAACCTGGGGACGGCTGCCGCCGCTTCAGTCCTGGCCGGCGCCGGGGTAACGAACACGGGTTCAAGCATCCTCAACCTCGACCTTGACACCAGTCCGACCCCCGCCATCACGGGCTTCCCGCCGGGGCAGGTGTACGGCACGATCCACGCCGCCGACGCCGTCGCCCTGCAGGCGCAGAGCGATCTGACCACCGCCTACAACGCCGCCAAAGCAGCACCGACCACCGGCAACGTCACCGGAGTCGACCTGAGCGGCCTGACATTGTCGCAGGGCGTCTATACCGCGTCCAGCGGCCTATCGCTTCCCGGACCGTTGGCCCTGACCCTCAACGGGGGCCCCGACTCGGTATTCATCTTCAAAGCGGGCAGCACGCTCATCACCGGCTCGAACAGCTCGGTGGTGCTCACCGGCGGCGCCCAGGCTTGCAACGTCTTTTGGCAGGTCACCTCGTCGGCCACGCTGGGGACCAACACCGCCTTCGTCGGCAACATCCTGGCGCTGACTTCGATCAGCCTCAACACCGGCGCCACTGTTGACGGCCGGGCCCTGGCCCGCAACGCGTCCGTCACCTTGCAGGACAACGTCTTCACCAACTCGCCCTGCAGCACCGGCACCACGCCTCCGACCAGCACCACCACGCCTCCGACCACCNNCCCAGCACGCCGCCGACCACCACCAAAGGCCCGCCGACCACCGCCAAAGGCCCGCCGACCACCACCAAAGCCCCGGTGGGCGCCACCACGGTCGGATTGACCACCACGACGATCCCGACGGTCACGACCCCACTCCCGGTGAGCAGTATCGCCCTGGGGTCGACTATTACCAAGGTTCCGGCAGTCATCACCAAAATCCCGGTGACGATTACCAAGGTGCCGTTGACCAAATTGCCCTTCACTGGTATGCCCATCCGGCTCGTGCTCGAGGTCGCCTTCCTGACCATCCTGGCCGGTATGTTGCTCCTGCTGATCAACTACCGCTACCGCCGTCTGCCACGAACCTGAGCGGAGTTACCGGCGATCAGCCGCAAGCAGTGCACTGAAGGCAGTTCCCTTCCGCCCAATCTGTTGCCGGCGCCGGGTCGTAGTTATTGCTCGAGACCCCCCACACAGGAGAGCCCCATGAGCAACCCGATCCTCGCTGATCACTACGCCCGCGCTGCAGAACTCGGCCTGGCCAGACGTTCGAGATCGTCGGTCCTCCGTTTTGCCCTCTCGGATGATGCCGCACCCCTTCCCGTCTCCTTAGTGGCCTTCGCACTCCTTTTGGCCGTCGGTCTCGTCCACATCGAAGACCAAGGCGGATTCATCGGTAACGTGACCCCGTTATATATGGCGGTCGGCTATTACCTTGTCGAGATCGCTGCGGCCATAACCATCCCGATGATCCTCCGAAGGAAGACTGGAGCCTGGGCGCTCGCGTCCCTGGTGTCGATCGGACCTTTTATCGCTTACATTCTCTCTCGGAGCGTCGGATTGCCCGGGGACCCGGGCGATGTCGGCAACTGGGGCTACGTGTTGGGCACGGTCAGTCTCATCGTGGAGGGAACGCTGTTTATCCTGTCCACGGTTTGCTTGCTGCGAGCCGTCTCTGCGTGGCGGCGCGCCGGCCGCTGACCACTGTGCATCATGTCTGGCCCCCACCCGCCGTGTGGGATCGCAGAGGTTAGGAAAGCGCGGCCCGGATGCAGGCGACGACATTGGTGCCGGCCGCCTCGATGGCCTCGATGCTTCGGCTCGCCTGGCTGAGGACGAATGCACCTTCGAGAGCCGCGAGCGCGAACAGCGAGAGCTCGCGAGCTGTGTGCGGCGGGATCCCTGCTGTCTCCAGCCGATCGGACGCGGCTGCGACCCAAAGCTCGAACACGTCAGCGGTGGCCCGGCGCAACTCGTCGTTGGTGGATGCCACTTCCAGGGCGATCGTGGCGATGGGGCAGGCGTCGGCGTAGTCGGTGGCGACCAGATGGGCGCCGGCGCCGGTGAAGAAGTCGCGAACGCCTTCAGTGACGTCGGGCGCGGTGTCGATGACCGCCTCGATGAGGTGCAGATAGATCTGGCCCGATGTCCGGATGGCCTCTTCACAAAGCTGCTCTTTGCCCCCCGGGAAGAAGTGGTAGATCGAGCCCAGCGCGGCTTGGGCCTCTGCGACGATCTGGTTCATCCCGGTGCCGGCGAAGCCTTGCCGGCCGAACAGCTCGGTGCTGGTGTGCAAAATTCGCTCTTTGGTAGCAACCATCCCGGTCTCACCCACTTGCGCGCTGTGACCTCATGAAGAATATTGACGGTAGAACGATTTAGCAAGAAGCCCGCCTTCAGGTGATTTTGGTATTTCTGTCGCGCTCAGCGCGACGTCAGTTAACAAAATCGATCCCGCCTACCCGGGCCCGCTATCCAACCCGGTATTCGTAAGGCAGCGCCGCGACCTGTGTCCCGGCCTGGAAGTACGCCTGACTGGGCTGGTAGTTGAGGGCATTCGCGGCCGAGCTTGGGACCTCGCCTAGCTCGTCGACGTACAGCGTGCCGGACACTGTCTGACCCGCCGGGGCAGACGGGGNNCGGGGGCGGGTTCGGGCCGTACGGCCCGATTTCCGACGGGTCGGCGAACCACAGGCCGGGCGTGATTGGCGATCCGGACCAGGTGCCGATCGCGGCATCGCCTGCGGTGAGGGCGCCCAGGTCGGGATCGCCGATTCCCGGTCCCCAGTCGAAGGTGAGCGGTACCGGAGCCTCGCCGCTCAGCGTGATCTCGGTCGTGTCCGATGGCACCAGCCAGGAAGGAGAGGGCGCCTCGGCAGCCATCGGCAGGCTGAGAGTTGTCGGCGACTGGGCGGCCAGTTGCACCGTCCCGGTCTTGTCGAGGCGGGCGTCGACGAAATAATCCAGCGGTGCGCTGCTCGTGTTCCGTACCGCGATCCGCACCGTGGTGGACTGGCCGGCTTTGAGCGCCGTCATGGGACTATCCGGCAGGCTGTCGCGGGAAGCGGGGGCGCCGACGAGTGCGACCGTGCCGCGGTACGGCTCGGCCAGCTTGTTGCCCGTGATCGTCGGCGCAAAGTTCAGGATGAGCGTCCACAGCCCGGGTGTCGGTGCGGTCGTGGCAACCTCCACCGAGCTGGTAGGAGTCTCTGACGGTCCCGACGCCGTGAACTTGGTCACCACGCTATTGGTGGCCAAGGCCAGGGTCTGGCCGGCTGGGTCGACAAGGTACGCCAGCACCGGGTCGGTCTGTCGATCGGCCAGGACGACATCAGCCCGGAGGGTCTGAGCCGAAGCCCCAGCCGGGACGTCGAACTGGTAGTAGGCGGACTGACCCAGGTCGGGCTGGCGTCCGTTGCCGCCAGTAAGCACGCCGGAGAAGTGGCCACCCGAGGGCAGCTTGACAAGGCTCCTCATCGTGACCGCGACTGACGACGCCTGCCCGAACGCGCCGGCGACGACCACCGAGGCGCTCTCGTCTCCGGGCGTGGCCGGCGTCGTCATATGCACCTTGACCGTCGCCGACCGGCCGGGAGGGATGGTCACCTGCGCCGGGCGAACGGTCCCGAGCGTCTCGAAATCAAAGGTCTCGGCCCGAAACAGCACGGGCCCCACCGTGCCCTGCTCCTTGGAGATATTGGAAAAGATGAGCGCCGTCCAGTTCCCGAAGGCTGGGTAGCGAACTTCGACCTCCGCCGCATTGCCGACGCCCTGGGGCACCGCATCAGCGGCGTAGTTGCCCTCCGGATCGATGAGCACGACGTCTACGTTGCCGAGGAAGGGATTGGCTTGGTTGCCGTGATAGGAGATGTTGACTTCGAGCCGGTCACGACCGGGTGCCACGGTGAACGTTGTGGTCTGGTAGTTCTCGGTCGAATCGTAGAAGTTGTTGAAAAAATGGGGCCCTGAGTCGCGCAACGTGACCCGGCTGATCTGGTTATCGAGCGCCGGCCCGAGGGTCCGGGTGCTGAGACGCAGGGTAGAGGTACCGGAACCGACATTGGTGATCGTCAAGGGCCAACTTTCACCAGTACCGGGAGCAGCCGTGGCGTGCAGCTGCCCGCTGCTGAGAAGCAACTGCGNNCGCCCGGACAGGATTCAACGCTTGCATTCAAAACCGCCTTCGAGAAAGCCGGCGGCAAGGTCGTCGACGAAGTCCGGTTCGGCCCGCCGGGACCGACTCGGCCGCCTGCACCGCCCGATAGGCGTCGAGGAGCCCGCTGCCCTGCTCATCGGCGGGGTGACCGAGGTCGTCGGCCGTGCTGACGATGATCTGCTTGATGAGCGCCGGAGTCGGTGACGCGCCGTGATGAGTCTGGCGGTAGGCCTGGATGACAAGGGCGGCCACCCCTGCGGTCAGCGGCGATGACTCGCTCGTCCCGCCAGAGAACTCGACCGAGGACGGCTTCCCCGACAGGGTGGTGCAGTCGAGGTACATGCGGGGATTAGGAGTGCATGCCGCGAAGCTGGTGTCGCCGGGGGCGATGAGATCGTCAGTGAGACCGGACTGTTCGTAACCGCCGGAGCTCAGCCCGCTGATGTTGTCGCTGATCCATCCCTTGATTGCGAAGGGGGGCTGGTATCCATCCGTGCTGGTCTCGGCGTAGAAGCGAAGGTTGTTGGACGCGCCCACGTTGATGACGTTGGGGTCGGTGTCGGGGGACCCAAGAGTGTCGGCCGGCCCGGCGTCACCGGCGGCCACCGTGACCGTGGTGCCCGCGGCCACCGCGGCGTCATTGAACTCCTCGACGATGTCCTGGCTCTGGACCATGGGGAACGGGTTGTAGCCGAACGATTCATTGAGCACGTCGACGTGGTCGACGTTGACGGCATAGTCGATGCCCTGCAGGAGGGCCGAGGTGGTGGAGTACCCGTTCTGAGCGAATACCTTGAGCCCGACGAGGGATGCTCCGGGAGCAACGCCTTCGACTCGGACGCGGCATGGGCCAGACAGGGGTACGGCGCCGAAATGGCTGACGTCGTAGGTCTTACCCTGGGAGGCGATGGCACTGGCGTCGAGGAACGCTTCGCCGGCACCAGTCGGCGCGTCCAGCCCGTCGCCGCTGAAGTCCTGGTAGTCGACGAAGACGTGGCTGCCATTCGGGCGGATGAAGTCCGGATTATCGATGTCGATCCCCTCGGCCATGAAGGCCACCTTCACCCCTGCACCCGTGAACCCGAGCGAACGAGCCGTGGGCTCTGACGGAGTGTTGCTATCGGCGTGGATCAACTCCAACTCCTCGCCGAGGAAGGCGGGTTGGCCCGGAGCCGGGCAGGCCCCCGGAGGGATGGGATTTGTCTTGGAGGCAGCCGCCGGGGTGCCGTCGCCGGCCGGCGGGCTCATGGGCTCGGTGACATCAGGACCTCGAACCGGCGAGTCGGGAATGACCTCCTCGACTGCGGGATTGGCCGCCAGACGGGCGGCCTCTCCGGCAGAAACCGTGGCCGAGATGGCATCGACCAATGAGTAGGGGTGCACCTTCGCTGATCCCGTCTGGCGCAGCTCTCCGACGATCGGATCCTGCGCCATGGCCAGGGTGCGCTCCCGGGCTCCGGCCGCCGGCCCGTTGATGGCGTTCGCCGCCGGCTGGTCTCGGAGGACGACGATCACCGGGACGGTTACGTTCTTCGACAACGCCTTGGCTTCGGCTGCGCTCAAGGACGCTCGCGGCGCGCTCGGAGCCGCGGTCGCCGAAGCGGTGGGCGACGCCGCCGCGACCAGAGGGAAGAACAGGCTCGCCCCGGCCACACAGCAGAGCAGCTTTCTCACGATCGCCCACCTTCCTGGCCGCGACCGTCGTCGCGCCGCCGCTCTGTGCTCAATGCAGTTCGGGCACCCTAGCCGCTCCTCGGCGTTCGAGTACCAGGCGGTAGAGGGTGCAGACCCTCCGCTCGAACATCGCCCGGGACACGCGCAGGTAGCGCACGTAGTGACGGTAGGTGGCCCGGCCGACCAGTTCGGTGGCCTCGCGCTGGCGTGCTTGGAGGCGTCCCTGCCAGAGCTTGAGAGTTTGTGCGTACTGGTCTCCGTCGCTGCGCAGCGCGAGGACCCGGAACGAGGGTTCCGCGGCCGTAACGATGTCGCTGATGTACGGCAGGGTCGACTCGGGGAATACCTCGTCGGTGAAGAACGACGAGACCGCACCGTTCGTCTGGTCGAAGTCTTCGTAGGCGATCGTCTGCAAAGACAGCCGCCCGGCTGGCGCCAACCAACTGGCGCAGTGCTCGAAGAAACCCCGGTACACGTCTCGCCGTTGAGCGATGCTCAACTCGGGGCGGGCGAAGTGCTCGAAGGCCCCGATGGAGATGACGGCGTCGTATGGCCCGTCAGCACGGTGGTCCCGCCAGTCTTCGAGCCGGATATCGGCGTCGGGCTGATGTTCCCCCACGTAGCCCGCCTGGTCGGCGCTGAGGGTCAGGCCGGTCACATGCCCAACGCCGCGCTCACAGGTGAGATACGTCATCATCGCCCCCCAGCCACAGCCCACATCCAGCACCCGGGCGGTCCCGTCCACACGGGCAGCGGTGGCATGCCAATCCAACTTCGCGACCTGGGCCGCCTCCAGGTCGGCTCCTAACTCTCCCGGCCAATAGGCGCACGAGTAGACCATGCGGGGGTCGAGCCACAACTGGTAGAAGTCCCGGCCGACGTCGTAGTGGCGCTCGATGGCCTCCCGGGACGCGCCACCGGTCACGGTGTCAAACCGCTTCGTTCGGGCCCCTGCGTCGCGCCTTCTCCAATCATCGCGGAAACTCTACGGCGTCAGGGTTGTGCAGCCGGGTGACGCGTCCGACACGCGGTGCAAAGGCAGGGCGGTTGCGGAGCCCCGCCCGCCGGCAGCCCCGCCCGCCGGTAGGCTCCCGCGGTGGCAAGTGGAGATATCTTCGCCAGGATCAACAAGGGCATGAACCGGGTCATGGTTCCTCTGGCGGCCTCTTCGCGGTGGCAGTGGCTCGTCGACAGGTACGTGGTAGTCGTCACCTACACCGGGAGACGATCGGGTCACACCTTCAGCACTCCGGTGTTCTATCGGCGACGAGGCGACCGGCTCACCATTCAGGTTGCCCTCGCGGACGGGAAAAGCTGGTGGCGCAACTTCGAAGGCGACGGAGGGCCGATCAGTCTCGGGTTACGTGGCACCGATCGAGCCGGTCATGCGACCGCCAGGCGGGATGCCCGGGGCCGGGTCTCCGTCACCGTCGACCTGGAACAACCGTAAGAGAGTCCGCAGGATCAGACAAGCGAGATTCGGCCTCCCCGACAGGTCCGCGGTGATCAGCCAGAATGTCAACATGACCGAGACGTTCGCTACCCGGTTCACCGCCGTGCGATCCAAGTTCGGCCCACTCGTATGGGGTCTGGACCCATCCCGTTCATTGCTGGATGCCTGGAGGTTGGGCGACACCTCGGACGGACTGGACCGCTTTGCGGACATCGTGCTCGAGGCCGCCAGCGGGACAGTAGGGCTGGTGAAGCCCCAGTCGGCCTTCTACGAGCGGCACGGCTGGCGGGGGATCCGCACCCTCCAACGTCTTATCGGCGACGCCCAAAGCGCAGGTTTGCTGGTCATCGTGGACGCCAAGAGGGGCGACTTCGGAAACACCAACGATGCCTACGCGGAGGCCTACCTCGGGGCCGGCGCCCCTCTGGGAGCCGACGCCCTCACCGTCCACCCCTATCTCGGCCTAGGTGCCATGGGCACCTTCGTTTCCCGCGCCGACGAGGCCGGGAGCTGCTTGTTGGTGGTGATCCGCTCCTCCAATCCCGAGGGGCGGATGGTGCAGTCCGCCACCGATCAGGCCGGGCGCACCGTCGAAGAGGCGCTGCTGGCGGAGATCGGGGATCTCAATGTTCGCCTGGCGCCCGGCGAGATCGGGCCAATCGGAGCGGTCATCGGTCCCACCCACACACATCCGGCCCTCAATTTGGTGGCCGCACAGGGCCTCTTTCTAGCTCCGGGCGTCGGCATGCAGGGCGCCACTGCCGGGGACGTCGCCGAGGTCTTCGCCGCCTGCCCCGAGCGCGTCATGCCGAGCGCATCCCGGTCGCTCCTCGTCGACGGCCCAGACGTCAGTCGGCTACGAGACACCGCGGGAAGACTTGCTGGCGAGTTCCGCGAGCTGCTTCGAGCCCCGTAGATCTGCCGCGGCACAATGGCACGGTGCACCTGGCCCAGCTCAATGTCGCCCGCTTGCGGGCTCCGATCGACGACCCGATCATCGACGACTTTCGCATCAACCTTTCACGAATAAACTCGCTAGCGGAGGCCAGTCCGGGATATGTATGGCGCCTCCAGGACGAAAGCGGCGACGCCACCAGCATCAAACCCTTCGGCGACGAGCTCGAGATCGTCAATCTCACGGTGTGGCAGTCGATCGACGCCTTGGCCGACTTCACCTACCACTCGGGTCACGTGGACTTCCTCCGTCGCCGGCGAGAGTTCTTCGAGGCACCGAGGCAGCCGATCCTCTGCCTGTGGTGGATACCCGCGCGCACGATCCCCACAGTGGAAGAGGCCATCGGCCGTCTCGCGCACCTTCGTGCCCACGGTCCCACGCCCACTGCCTTCACGTTCCGCCATCGCTTCGAACCCGACGACGGCGATGAGGCCCGGCTGGGGCAGCGAGCGCGGCGGGACTAAAGGGCCGGGGGAACCAGATCTGGGACTCGAAGCGTCCAAGAGTCATGACGCACGGGGCAGAGGAGAAACTGGCGCCGGTCGAGCCGGTGGCGGTTACCGACCAAACGGATCGGCGGCCTCGCGGGGGGCGCCGGCGGCGACGGATTGTATTCATCGAGGCCGCTACTGGCGCCGCGGTCATAGTGACGGCGATGGCGCTCGTTGCCACCTCGCTGTCAGGTGGCGAACGGCAGGCTGGGCGCGTCAGTCATGGCCCCAACCCGTCGGTGGTGGAGGTGCCGTTGGGCGACGGGGCACTGCATCTGATCGCTGACGTCCATGACGTCGGCGACAACGGTTCGCTGACACCCGGTTCGGGAACCGTTGCCGGGTTGGTTCGTTCAGAGACGGCATTCGGGTTGGCCCTGACCAGCCAGCTGGCGGCGCAGGCTCACGGCGGGAACGTCGTCGACTCACCGCTCAGTGCGGACCTGGCGCTGTCCATGCTCGAGTTGGGAGCGACCGGGTCTACCGAGACCGGGATAGCCCAGGCGCTGCAAACGGGGACGCTGTCGCCCTCCGCGCAGGCCGCGGCGTGGGCTGACTTGCAAGCCGCGCTCGCCTCGCCGGATGGCGCCGCCATGGAGGTCGCCAACTCGGCTTGGCTGCAAGAGGGTGACAGCTTCGTGCCCGCCTACCTCGACGAACTGGCCCGTGCCTACGGCAACGACGCCTACCTTGCAGATCTCGCTCGCCGCCCCGCCCAGGCTGCGGCCGCCATCAACGCCTGGGTGAGCGACCACACCGGCGGCCGCATCCGTCAGCTGTTGAGCCCGGACGATCTCGGTGCCTACACCGTGTTCGTGTTGCTCAACGCGCTCAACTTCTCGGCGTCATGGGCACCAGACATCAACATGTCCAAAGCCACCGAGACGTTCACCGCCGATGACGGCAGCGCGTCATCGGTCCCGGCGATCGAGAACGATTCGCAAGGTTTAGCCTTGCCCGCCGCAGTCACCGCCGCCTACACCGCAGTCGAGATCCCCTACGCGGGCGGCCGCTACCAGGCGATCGTCATCGAGCCCGCTGCCGGGACCATCAGCCAGTTAATCCAGCACCTGGATACCAGCAGGCTCGACGCCGTCCTGGCTTCCCTAAGGAGTGAGCAAGTCGCGCTCACGATGCCGGCGCTCAATCTCGCCGTCACCCAGAACCTGGACTCTGTCCTGTCCAATCTCGGTATGGACCAGGCCTTCGGGCCGGCCGCGGACCTTTCCGGCATCTCCCCCCAAGCCGGGCAGGTCGCCCTCGTCGAACAAGCCGACGACCTTACGGTGAACCAGACCGGTACCAAATTCTCCGCCGCCACCGGAATCGTCGGAGTCGCGACCGCCGTTCAGTGTTGCATCCGGCAGGTCACCATCGACAGGCCCTACCTTTTCCTCCTCCAAGACAAGACCACCGGGCTCATCTTGGCGGACAGCGTTATAGCCCAGCCGTAGGCTGGAGGGGTGCTCACTGTCTACGGCGCCACCGTCCTGACCTTCATGATGCTGATGTACGCCATGGAACGCCGAAGCAGGTATTTCGTGCTGGCGTTTGCCATCGGCTGTGCCCTGTCCTCCAGCTACGGCTTTCTCAGCGGGGCTTGGCCCTTCGGCGTGGTCGAGGCCATCTGGTGCGGCATCGCCCTTCAGCGTTTCTCCCGTGGCAGCGCCGAGCCCGGACTTAGAGACGCTGTCCCGTGACGTCCCAGATGTGATGGATCGGGTCATGCATCATGTAGCGGGCAATGCTGGCCACGGTGAAATTGGCGCCGTCGCTCCGCCGGCCGGGACAGTCCCAGTCACCGGCTGTTAGTCCCTCCAGTCGGGTCGCAAACCACTCAGCCGCGGCCGTCAGGTCGTCGATGACCTTGGCCGCCGCTTGAGTCTCGTAGGCGTCGTCGACCGCGGACGCGTCCTGGTCCCAGTTGGGGAAGAGCGGGTCATCCTCCGACAACATGAGGGCGACGCGGCCGTCAAAGCGCCGGTATACGTCACGGACGTGACAGAGATACTCCAGCGTTGACCAGGTGTGGTCATTGGGCCGACCGGGGCGGATGGTGCCGTCGGCGACCAGCCCGCGCCAGGTGATGGCGTTGCGACGAATCAGTTCGGGTACGGTCGCCGCGTCGCACGTGCTGGCGTCGAATCCGCACTCGGCGCAGGGCTGCTGGAGCACCCAGGTCCAGTCCTTGTTGTCCGGAGCGATCACCGCCCGACAGTAGCCGGGGCGCCACTCTGGTCTGCTATGACAATTCAGGGTGAGGATCCTCGTGACGGGCAGCTCCGGGCATCTCGGAGAGGCGCTGGTTCGGGTACTCAGCGCGGAAGGCGACGACGTCGTCGGGCTCGACCTGTTGTCGTCCGCCCGTCTGGGCGTGACGGGCTCGATTGTCGATCGGGCGTTGGTGCGGCGATCGGTGGCAGGCGTGGACGCCGTCATCCACACCGCGACCCTGCACAAGCCTCACGTCATCACCCATGACCGAGCCGCCTTTGTGGCCACCAACGTGTCCGGGACGCTCAACCTGCTGGAGGCGGCCGCGGACGCAGGCGTGGGCGCGTTCGTGTTCGTCAGTACCACCAGCACGTTCGGCCGAGCCCTCACCCCTCCTGCCGACGCCTCGGCCGCATGGATCACCGAAGATGTACCCCCGGTACCCAAGAACATCTACGGTGCGACCAAGACGGCGGCAGAAGACCTTTGCGAGCTGGTCCACCGAGATCGCCAGCTCCCTTGCGTGATCCTGCGCACCTCTCGGTTCTTTCCCGAGACCGACGATCGCGACGATATGCGGGCGGACTTCGACGACCTCAACCTCAAGGTCAATGAGCTGCTCTACCGACGGGTCGACCTCGACGACGTCGTGAGCGCCTGCCGGCTCGCCGTGGCGCGAGCCGGCGCCCTCGGCTTTGGCCGCTACATCGTCAGCGCTACCACCCCATTTACCCCTGACCACCTGGTCGCGCTTCGAGGCGAGGCCCCCAGCGTGGTGCGGCGCTTGTTCCCCGAATACGAGCAGATCTTCGCCCTACGCGGCTGGAAGATGCTGGCCAGCATCGACCGCGTGTACGTCAACGCCCGGGCCCGCCACGACCTGGGGTGGAGACCGCGGTACGACTTCGCTCACGCCCTCGATTGCCTGCGGGCCGGTCAGGACCCGCGCAGTCCGCTCGCGCTCGGCATTGGCGCCAAGGGCTACCACGCCGAGCCGACCGGCGTGTACACCCCGGGCTCTACGTCGTCGGGGTGATGTCGACGCCGAAGGTGTCGCTGAACGCCCGGTAGTAGGCGTCGTCGTCTGCGATGGCGCCGAGACCGATCCATTCCTCGTCTGACAGGGTCGGGCGACGGGCGAGGATCTCGGGACCGCCCCACGACACCGGGTAGCGCAGTACCGGCGTGCTGGTGGTAATGGCCTGGTGTACGACCTTGGCCACCTCAAATGGGTCGGTCGCCTGGGCGAGGCCGGCGGCGTAGAACTGGAACATGCGCCGCATGTGGGGCTCGTACTCGCTGCCTGCGTCGGTGGTGTCAACGTTCTTGACGAAGATGGCGCTCTTGGTGATCCCGGGCTCGATGATCGCGACGCGGATCCCGAACCCGGCGACCTCTTGCGCCAATTCCTCGCTCGCGGCCTCGAGGGCCCACTTCGACGCCGTGTACGGGGCCTGGGCGATCGCCGCGAAACGGCCAACCACGGAGGTGATGTTGACGATGGTGCCGCGGCGCCGCTCGCGCATTCCGGGCAATACGGCCTTGAGGCAGCGCAGCGCCCCGAAGAAATTGACGTTCATGACCTCGCGATAGGTCTCGATCGACGCCTCTTCGACGACACCGTTGCCGCCAATCCCGGCGTTGTTGACGAGCACGTCAACCTGCCCCGCCTCCTCGAGAACCTGGGCGAGACCGGCGCGCACCGAAGCGTCGTCTGCGATATCGAGTTCGACGAGTTGGACCTCGACGTGGGCGTCGGCTGCCATGGCGTTGAGCTTGGCGGCCTTCTCGACCGAGCGGACGGTTCCATAGACGGTGTGGCCCTGGGCGGCGAGATGGATGGCGATGGCGCGTCCGATCCCGCTGTTGGCGCCGGTGACGACGGTGACGGGCAGCGGGGGCGGCGTGGTGGTGGTCATGAGCCGATCATGCCAGTTCGCTCACCTTCTGAGCTGAGAGCCCGCCGGGCCTGGCGGGCGGTCCACCAGCCCTGCCAACGGTCGGCGATCAACGTCGACACCACGATGGTCGCCAGCCCGCCCACCACGTCGAGCAACCAGTGGTTGCCAGTCGACAACACCGCCACCGCGGTGACACCCGGGTAGATCCACACCAGCAGGGCCCAACCGCGCCGGCCGAAGATCCGCCACATCGCCAGCGCGGACCACACCGCCCACGAGATGTGCAGCGACGGCATGGCCGCCAGCTGGTTGGCTGCGGTCGCCAGGGTTCCCACATGCCACGATCCGAAGGCGTGGGTGGCGGCGACCACGTCGACGTATCGCTGCGGGTCGAGCAGGCGGGGCGGAGCCATCGGGTAGAGCCAGAAGATCGCCATAGCGATGACGTTGGTGAGGACCAGGCTGGTGCGCAGGGGCCGGTAGAGCGCCGGGTGGCGCCACCAGAGCCAGCCGACGACACCGAGGGTGACCACGAAGTGGGCGTTGTCGTAGTAGTTGGAGACCCACAGCGCCAACGTGTGGTGGCCGGCCACCCAGTGGTCGAGGGCGGCCTCGGGATCGAGGTGCAGGGTCTGCTCGAGCTGCAACGCCGCCCGGGCGTGGGCATAGGCAGCGGCCCGCCGGAGCGACGCCAGATTGTTGACGGCGTCGTAGACCCAGCACAGCCACACGATGACCAGGACCTCTTTCCACCACCGGGGTCGTTGGGTGTTGTCCCGATGGAGGCTGGGCGCCTCGGCGCTGGCAGTCGGTGCGGACACGTTCTTTTCAGTCTAGGGAACCTCATCGGCGTAGGCTCGTAGAGCATGCGAACCACGTCGTCCACCTTGGAGCCGATCGCGGGTGCCCTCGGTGCCACGGTCACCGGCATCGACCTCTCGGAGGTGTCCGACCGCGACCAACTGGACGTGGTGCGACAAGCGCTGGCGGACCACCTGGTCATCTTTTTTCCGGATCAGCACCTGAGCCTCGACGACCTGGAGCGGATCACCGACCTCCTCGGCGGCCGCGACGTCACCCCGTTCGTGACCCCATTGGACGACCGGCCCTACGTGATCCGGGTCATCAAGGAGCCCGGCGACCAACTCAACTTTGCCAACGCCTGGCACACCGATCTGAGCTACCTGCCGGAGCCGCCGGCGTACACGCTGCTACACGCGTGGGACGTCCCTAGCCACGGTGGCGACACGGTCTGGGCCAATCAGTACCTGGCCTACGAGACCCTCTCCGGCGGGCTCAAGGAGACTCTCGCCGGGCTCCGGGCCGTGCACTCGGCGGGGCTGGCATACGGGACCGGAGGGTTTCTCGACAAGGTCAAGGACCTCACCTCTATGGCCATCGCGCCCTCGGCGGAGGCCTACCAGGAACGCACCCACCCGGTGGTCATCGACCACCCCGTCACCCACCGGGCCGCCCTGTATGTCAACTCCGTCTACACCACCCGCTTCGACGGCTGGTCGCCGATCGAGTCGCAAGCCCTGCTCGCCCACCTGCACCGCCACAGCATCAACGAGAATTTCACCTGCCGGCTGCGCTGGGCTGCCCACACCCTGGCCATATGGGACAACCGCTGCACGCTGCACAACGCCCTGAACGACTACTCGGGCGTGCGCCGGGAGATGTACCGAACCAGCGTCAAGGGGACCGCGCCGCAGGCCGTGCCCTGAGCTCAGTCGGCGTCCGTGTGCTCGAAGTACCGACGCGGGGTGCGGACGAGCATGGCGTCGATCTGATCATCGGTCACGCCGTGCTTTTGCAGGTACGGGAGCACCTCGTCGGCGATGTGCAGGTAGTTCCACTGGGTCGCCATGGCCAGGACGTTGGGGTCGATCCAGTCGATGTAGCAGGCCGCGTCCTGCGATAGGACCATCTGGTCTGCGAACCCCCTCTTGCACAGCTCCACCACGATGTCGGCCCGGGCTTCGAACGTGGTGCCGAGGTTGATGCCGAAGCGGTCCATGCCCAGAATGAAGCCGTGGCCGGCGAGCTCGCTCAGGTGGTCAGCGTCCGTACTGTCACCGCTGTGACCGAGGACCACCCGGGTCGGGTCGACGCCTTCGTCGTCGCAGAGGAGTCGCTTGACGGCCAGACCGGTCTGGCTGGCCGGGTGGGTGTGAACCGTGATGGGGGCGCCCGTCCGGCGGTGGGCCTTCGCCACGGCCCGCATCACCCGGGCCACCCCGTCGGTCATGCCCTGGTGATCGATGGCGCACTTGAGGAAGGCCGCCTTCACTCCTGTGCCGGCGATGCCCTCGGTGATGTCGCCCACGAAAAGATCGACCATTGGGTCGGGCACATCGGCGCCGAGCGCCTCACTGAGTGCCGGCCCCCGATAGTGGAAAAAGAACGGGACGTCGTCGTAGGTATAGCAACCCGTAGCCGCCACGATGTGCAGCTCCGGCACTTGGTCGGCGATGCGTTGGATGCGGGGGATATAACGCCCGAGCCCGATCACGGTCGGATCGACAATCGTGCGCACGCCCTGAGCCGCCAGGGCCTGCAGCTTCCCGACGGCATCGGCGACGCGATCGTCCTCGTTGCCCCACTCGTCGGGGTAGTTCTGCTGGACGTCGGCGGTCAGGACGAAGACATGCTCGTGCATGTAGGTGCGCCCCAGTTCGGAGGTGTCGATAGGGCCTCGGACCGTTTCCACCTGTGACATGGCTCAGCCCCCGAAGTGCTTCTTGAGCGCCTTGATCCCGCCCCGATAGGTCCGCTCGGTCATCTGTGCCGCCTGCTCTTCGGTGACGCCGTCCGGCTCGAATGTCCCGGACCAGGTGACCTTGGTGGCCTCACCAGCCGCCGTGAGCTGTATCGTGCCCAGATAGTCAGTGACCGGTATCGGGCCGCTGACGATCGAGTACGAGGTCTTGTACTGGGCGTCGTCCAACTCCTCGAGACGCTCCACGATGGTCATGGTGCCGATCGTGAGTGTTCGCAACATCCCTATGCCCTCGCCCTCCCCCTCGACCTGGAGGCCTTGGATCGAGATGAAAGCGACGAAGTCACCGACCACCTTCCACACGTCATCGATCCCAGCCGCGATCTCGCCTTCGACCTTCGCTTGGCCCATCGACGAACCGTCCCCTCTTGAAGTGTGATGCCGTAGGCGAGTGATCGTAGCGACCTCGTCAACCGCGGGGAGCCGTGGTGCCGGCGAGATAGGCATCCTCGGCCTGGTAGTCGAACAGCTCGGTCGGATAGCCGGCGAGAGTGGGGAATACCTGGCGCCAGTCGCGTCCGGTCGAGACCTCGAGCGCCCAAGCCAGGGTGTCGGTGATCGCCTCGGCGTAACTCGTCGCCTGGCGATAACCGAGTTCGGCGCGGGCGCGCCGCATGTCAGCGACGACTGGGCGGGGAACTGCCCATGGGTGGTTGCCGACGGTCGGCGCCGGCTCCGGTCCGGTCACGAGCACCCGCTCGGTCGACCAGTGCATGAGGTCGTCGACGATGGCACTGATCTCGGCGACGGACGGTGGGTCCAAATCGCCGCAGTTGAGTGTCCGGTTGCCAGGCCGGTCGGCGGCGAGGGTGACCAACTCGGCCAGGTTCGCCGTCGCGGTCGGTTGGAAGACGCTGGTTCCCTCGAAGGGAAGTACCACCTGGCGTCGGCCATCAAGGACCCGCTTGATGAAGTACCACTCGCGCAGGTGATGGCTGTGGCGTCCGTGGATCGCCCCAGGGCGCACAATGGTGACTGGCCACGGGGCCCGTTCGCGGAGGGCACGCTCAACGGCGACCTTGCGGGTGGAGTAGGAGCCATCGCCCGGCGGCAGCGTCGCCCAGTCCTCGGGGATCGGTACCGGCCACGTCGGGAAGGTGGCCTCGTCGGTCGCCTCGTCGAGTGAGCGTCCACCCTCGTCCGAGTAGACGGACAGAGTGGACATAACGATCGCTGCGCTCACTCGATTGCCGAGTGCTATCAGCTGTTCGGCGTGCGCCGGCGTGTAGGCCGTAACATCGACGACCAGATCGATGTCGGACCGGACCACCGCGGTCAGGTCGGCAACCTCGTCTCGGGCCAGCCCGACCCACCTGACCCCGGCCGTGGTCGCTGGCTCGGGGAGGGGTCCGGCGGTGGTGGACGTCACATCCCAGCCCTCTGCAGCCAGCCGTTCGCCGATCGCTCGGCCACTCTGACCCCGACCCCCGATGATCAGCGCCGTCCGCATGGCTCTGAGCTTGCCCGATCACCGCGGGATGTGCAACCTCTGTGTTGCAGATGGCTGGAGCGATCGTAAGGGGGTTGCTGGGCCGACGATCCGGATGTGCGTCTGGTCGAGCGGGCCGATAGCACCGAGACGGACAGACCTCCGTCGTGGTCCGCCCCGTCGAATGGAGGTCTGTCCGTCTGAGTGCCGTTTTCGGCATCGCGGCGGACAGACCTTCGTGGTTGGGCGGGCGGTGACCGCGAGGTCTGTCCGTTTCGCATCCGTCACATCCGCTGGTGGCACCACACCACGCCACGCCGGCACTACTGGGAGCAGAAGTCGAAGATCAATCGGGCCAGCTCGACAGGATTGTCACCCTGAACGCTGTGGCCGGCGTCTTCGACGTGGGCGACGATGGCGTCGGGTCGCCGGCGCAATAGCTCGGCTTCGTCGTCGTCGTCGACGACGGACTGCGGTCGCATACCCCGGACGAGCAGGAGTGGCACCTCGAGACGGCTGATCGCCTCCCAGAGCGAGGAGAAGTCGGTCGGGCGTTCGGCCCGCTCGGCGAAACGACGGTAGCGCCACACCCAGGTGCCGTCGGGTTGCTGGACGGCGTTGTGGAGGATCCCGCGCCGCAAGGAGGCCACGGTCCGGGTCGGGTTGTGCTCGATGGTGCGGGCGAGAAGCTCATCGAAGCTGGCAAAAGACTCAGGCCCGTTGACGAAGGCCGAGATGGCGCTGGATTTCTCCCGGTTGACCCCGGGCGTGATGTCGACGAGGACAACCCGCCGTACCAACTCCGGCGCGGCGTCGGCGAGCGCCAGCGTCGTCACGCCACCGAGGGACATGCCGACCACAGCTTGGGCATCGGGCGCCAGCTGTCGTACCGCCTCGGCGACGTCAGACGCGATGGTGGTGACGTCGAGGCTCCCGGCTCGACCCGCGTCGGAATGGCCGTGACCAGGTAGGTCGATTGCCACCAGCGGGCGCGCCAGCGCCAAGGCGACGGTGTCCCAGGTGTGGGCGTTCTGGGCGCCGCCGTGCAGGAGAACCAGCTCAGGTGGGGACTCGCCCCAGAGTAGGGCGCTGAGTCGTCTGTCCGGCTCCACCTCGACCGACACCCGTTTGACGACCGGCGGTCCGTCGTACAGTACGCCGAACTCCTCGGCGTTCTCGTGGAACAGGGAGAACTCGTCGTAGGCCATGGTCACAGTCTGGCGGCCCGGCGTTCAGAGGGCGAAGCCCGGCGCTTAGCGGGCGAAGCCCGCCGCCGCCTCCACCGCGGCGCCAGTGGCCAGTAGGAGCTCCTCGCTCCTGGCTGGGCCGGCCAACTGCAGGCTGGTGGGTAGCCCATGTGCCGTCGCCACTGGGAGGGACAGCGCCGGCACCCCCGCCAGATTAAAGGGGGCGACGTAGCGGATCTCCGTCAATCGTCCCGGTTCTTCGAGGGGTGGCGCCGAGGCGGCGAGAGTGGGGAGCGCCAGGACGCCGACCCAGGCGAACGCTCCCGCCAGTTCGCCGGCCCAAGCGCGAGCCTGTTCCCACGCCTCGGCGAGCTGGATACCGGTGATGGACGCCGCGGTCTCCAGCCGGGCGCAGACATCCGGCGACAATTCGCTGGCGTGCTGGCGCCAGAGGTCGGCGTGCACCTGCCAGGCCTCGACGCCAAGGATGGTCATGGTCGCATTCGTGGCCGCGTCCCAGCCGGGTAGTTCCAGATCGACGACATCGAATCCCGCGGCCGAAAGAGCGGAGTCTATGGCCGCGTCGATGTGGGACTCCGCCGGGAGCCGGACCCGGCCGACCCGGCTCGCAGCTTGACGAGCAGGCTCGAAGCCCGGCTCGAGCAGGGCCATGCCCTGGGCCACGCCGGCGACGGTGCGCGCCATCGGGCCCACCGTGTCGAGCGACGAAGCCAACGGCAGCACGCCCTCGAGGGACACTCGCCCCCACGTGGTCTTGAGTCCCACGACCCCGCAACACGCGGCGGGGATCCGGATCGACCCGCCGGTGTCGCTGCCGAACGCGATGTCGGCCTCGCCCGCACCGACTGCGACGGCCGAGCCGCTCGATGATCCGCCCGGTAGGAGGCTTGGGTCAAGCGGATTGACCGGCGTGCCGAACCACGGATTGATACCGGTCACCCCGTAGGCCAGCTCGTGGAGGTTCGTCTTTCCCACGATCGTGACCTCGCCGGCCACCTCCCCTGCTCGGGTTCCGGCCAGGCAGGCAGCATCGTCGTCCGCCGGGGCGGCGGTGGCGGCGATCACCCGTGACCCGTTGGTGGTGGGGACGCCGGCCATGTGGATCAAGTCTTTGACCGCAACCCTCAGTCCGGATGAGCCAGCGGTCTCGAAGCGGGTGATGAAGGTCGCCACCGCAGCAGCCTCCCACAGGCTCGACAGCACTGGGGGGGAGGTGCTGTACTCGATGGGTCGAGCAGAGGGGGAGACGTGACCGTTACCGAGAGCGACCAGGTCCGCCAGCCGTACAACAGCGATCCGCAACGGCTGGTCCACGACGCCGACGCCCACCTGATGGAGACGCCCACATGGCTCCGTGACCATGCCGACGCGGCCATCCGGGACCAAATCGCACCCCTTCGCTACCCCGGGGGCAACGAGCTGCGCCAAACGGGCGACCCCGCCGACCAGCAACGGGATCTGCAGGTGGCGTTCGACCACCTGGCAGAGCGGCACCGGTCCCACGAGTACCGGGCGGTCGAGGCTCAGGAGATCATGTTGCGGAAGAACTTCGCGGCGACCGGTTCATTCTTGCCCGAGGACCGTGGCCGGGCGCTCGACCTCTTGGGGTTCTCGAGCCAGTTGGTGTTCAACACCTTCCACAACCGGCGGCTCCACGACTGGGAACACGCGGGGGACACCGATCTGGCATACGGGGTGGCCCGCGCCCACAACCGCGGCATGCTCGAGTTCTGCTCGGCCGATCCCCGCCTCCTGGCCACCAGTTACGTGCCGCTCGTCGACTTCGACCGGGCCGCGGCGATGGCCAACGAAGCGATTGCTGCGGGGGCAGCCGCCCTGCTCGTGGCCTCGGGCTGCCCTCGGGAGCATTCCCCGAGCCACATCGCCCTGGACCCCGTATGGGCGCGCGCCGAGGAAGCGGGTATTCCGATCGTGTTCCACGTCGGCGGAACCGGCGACCTGATCGACGCCGGCTACTTCCGCAACGGCTTACCGGTGCCCCCGGACTTCCACGGTGGCGAGGAGAACTTCCGCTCCGTCGACTACATGGCGATCCCACACCCGCCCATGCAGACGCTGGCCACCATGATCTTCGACGGCGTCCTCGAGCGGTTCCCGGAACTGCGGATCGGGGTCATCGAGCAGGGAGCCATCTGGTTGCCGTCGTGGATTCGCCAGATGGAGTCGGCGGTGGAGGCGTTCGGTCGCCACGAGGAACGGCTGCGGGCGCTGTCGCTGCGCCCCTGGGAGTACGTGCGGCGCCAGGTGCGAGCCACCCCGTACCCAACCGAGGACGTCGGGTGGATCATCCGGGAGGCGGGGGCCGAGGTGTGCCTGTTCTCCTCTGACTATCCCCACGTCGAAGGGGGCCGGCGACCCATCGAGCGGTTCGAGGCTTCATTGGGTGACGCGTCCGCCGAGGTGCGCCGGGCGTTCTATTGCGACAACTTTCTCGACCTGATGGGGACGGCCGCCTCCGCCCTGGATCGCTAACTCTGATTAGGAGTTGACAGGAAAGGATATGAAAAATATCCATATCCTATGCGAGTTGGTAACCAGCTGGAGGGAGCCGGCGGGGTTGCTGGCGGGCAGCCGCTGTCGGTAGTGGTCCAGGACCTGGAGGAGGCCGCGGGGCGGCTGGACCAGACGCAGGACGGAGCGGGAGAGCTCGCCGGCGGCCGGGCGCTGTCGGTGGGAGAGGCGGACGCGGCGGGTGATCCGGCCGTGGCGGAGGCAATCGCTTCGTTCGTGCACCGGTGGCGTTACGGTCTTTCGTGTATGCGTGCTGACGTTGGGTCACTGGCCGGCGCCTTGCGTCGGGCCGCAGCCGCGTACCGGAAGGTGGAGGCCACGATCACCGCGGCGGAGCGCGGATGATCATCACGGGCGACCCCTACGCGTTGGACGGGTTGGCAGTCGGGATGGGCACGCTGGCGGAGGAGCTGGCCCAGGCTGCGGGGGAGCTGTCGGCAATCGAGACGGAGACCTGGCGGGGTCCGGCGGCTGATGCGTTCAAGGCGGTGATGCATCAGCAGCCGGGCCGGTACGTGACAGCGAGCGAGGCGTTCTTCGCCGCCGCCGGCGCCATCGCCGCGTACGCAGCGGCCCTCGAAGACGCCCAAGCGGTCTTGGTTCGAGCCGAGCTGCTGGCCGAGTCTGGACAGGCCGGGCAGGCGGGGCAGGAGGCGGCAGACCAGCAACTGGCCACGGCGATGCGCGCCAACGCCATGGAGGATCTCGCCGCGGCCCAGGCGATCGCGGTGCTCCGCGCCGCCGAGCAGGCCGCGCCGCAACGCCCCGGCCTGTTCGGCCGGCTCGTAGGCGACTGCTGGCACGACGTGGTCGGCTCCTCGGTCAATGTGGTCATCGGGTTCGGCAAGGGCACGGTGGCGATGGCCGAAGGGCTCTACCAAGCCGGGTCGCTCTACGAAGCGCAGAGCGACCCGCTCTTTGGCTGGTTCGATCCGGGCGCCCAGGCCCGAGCCGACGCCGAGCTGGAGGCACTCGGCTCCGACGCGACCGAGCACCCCGTGGCTTTTGCCGAGACGATAGGCAAGAACATGGTCGACTGGGACGAGTGGTCCCAGAACCCCGACCAGGCCCTCGGGGAGATATTCCCCAACATTCTGTTGGGGATCGCAACCGACGGCGCGGGTCCGGCGGCCGAGGCGGGCACCGAGGTCGGCGAAGCTGTTCAGAGTGTCAGCAAGGTGGCCGAAGTGGCCAGCCAGACTTCGGCCGAACGGCAGCTCGCTAAGGAAATACTACGGTCGCCGACCGTCACTGACGCGAAACTTCAAAAGGTCGTCGAAGATCTCTACAAGGGCGTAAAGTATCCGAACCGAGTCGGCACGGGCACCACGGCCGACGCGGTTCGGAACGAACTCGAAACGGGCAAGCCGACTGGCGGCACTTTCCATCTCGATAAGGCCACGCAATACGCTCGAGCGCTAAGCAAACGTCTCAAGATGGATTTGAATTACTACGATCGGCTTGTCGCTCAGTCGTTGCTGGATGATCTCAAGGACGCTTTAGGAGGACACCGGTGAAGGCGGAGGATGTCGCGTTTGTGGGTGATCTGGCATATCGAGTGCCAGCTCTAATGCCGGCGCTCCAGGAACACCTGGATGACTATGACTCCCTACTTCCGCACGTGTTCATGGGCGATGTCAGTCGATGGGTTGTTGAGCGGTATTGCGCGACGCCAGACGATCAGGATCTTCACGCATTGCTGGATTTCATCGAATCGACTTTCGAGACGCTTGGGAATGAAGATCGGGAGCTCATAATGGCTTCGTTCCTAGAGAATCTGCCGAGGACGGGCGAGAGCGGCGCCGGTGTCTGGGAATTGATTGGACCGACTCTTCGAGAAGCCGGTCTGCCAGATTGAGTCACGTTCGACGAGAGGGACTGCCCTGCCGTGACCCGCTATTCCCTGACCAAAGACCAAGTCCAGCTTCTCCGTGTTGTCGCCGAGGGCGGTGGAGTATGGGACGCGCGCCGGATCGATATCACGTTCTCGTCACGATACGGGGCGGCGGAGACGACGATCCTTCGCCAACTCGAGGAACTCAAAGGACTTGGGTTGCTAGCTCAGGACACGGACGGTCTTGGCGTCGGAGGACGCTGGGCGGTCACCTCTGAAGCCAAGACCTACGTTGAGGGTTGCTGAATCTACTGAGCAGGTCGGCTTGAACGCAGTTCGATCGCCGGCCCCGCCTCCACGGCGGCCACGGCAGAATGACAACGTGATCACCTCCACGCACGCCATCATCTATGCCGACGACGCCGACGCCACCCGGGCCTTCTTTCGTGATGTGTTGGGGTTGGCCAACGTCGACGCCCATGGCGGTTGGCTCATCTTCAAGCTGCCGCCCGCCGAGTTGGGCATCCATCCCTCTGGCGGAGCGGCGCAATCGGGCCACCACGAGCTGTACCTGATGTGCGACGACATCAACGCCACGGTCGAGGACCTCGAGGCTAAGGGCGTTGAGTTCACGTCCCCTGTTACGGATCAGGGGTTCGGGCTGCTCGCCACCTTGCGAGTCCCGGGGGGCGGTGAGATCGGGCTGTACCAACCCAAACACCCGACGGCCTACGACCTGCCCGACTGATACTGGCAGAGATGGACACCAGATCGACCCTCGCCGATGAGGTGCGGGCCGAGGCGCGGGATTGGTTCGAGCGACAGTGGGATCCCGCTCGACCCCTGGGCGAATGGTGGGAGATGCTGGCTCGCTCCGGGTGGGGGTTCCCGTCCTGGCCCCAAGCCTGGTTCGGCCGCGGCCTTCCTCCCGATCTGGCGGTCGTCGTCAACGAAGAGCGCGCCCGGGCCGGGGCGACGGGACTCCCGGAGACCCTCGGGACCAAGGCGATTGCGCCACTGCTGGTAAGCCGCGGCGACGACCTCCAACGACAGCGATACTTGCTGCCGACGATCTCTGGGCAAGCGATCTGGTGTGAGCTGTTCAGTGAGCCGGGGGCGGGCTCGGACCTGGCCAGCCTGGCCACCCGGGCCGGTCGTGACGGCGACGAGTGGGTTATCAACGGGCAGAAGGTGTGGTCGTCGGGGGCACCCGTGTCCCGCTGGGGATTGCTCGTCGCCCGGACCGATCCGGACGTGCCGAAGCAACGAGGACTCTCCTGTTTCGTCGTCGACATGCACAGCGCGGGCGTGGAGACGCGCCCGCTTCGAACCATGACTGGTGAGTACAAGTTCAGCGAAGTTTTCCTCGATGACGTGCGAGTGCCGGCGACCGACGTGGTCGGGGAGATCGGCCGCGGCTGGGATGTCGTCAAAGACACGCTCGCCCTGGAGCGCAAGGTCATCGGGCCGGCCAGCGGTAGCGGCGGCATGGTCGACAACAACCGGATCCCCGCCCTCGACCGCCCCGCCGGCGACGTTGCCGCCGAGGAACGCGCCGGCCGCCAGCGGGGGGCCATGGTCACGGGGGCGGGTGGCATGGCCCTGGTTCGGACGCTGCTCGAGTGCTTCGGTGGCGCCGATGATCCGGTGACCCGCCAACAGGTCGCCGGCCTGTACTGCCTCCAGGAGGTGGTGCGCTACACGGCCCTGCGAACCCGGGCGAGCCAACGTCGCCGCGAGCAGCCTGGCTTCGGGCCCGGGCCCGCCGCCTCGATCATGAAGCTCCTGACCGGCCGGTCCGCTATCGCCCTGCGCCAGGTGGCCCTGCGGATTGAAGGGCCCCGAGGGATGCTGTTCGCAGCGGACGCGCCCCTCGGTGGCGTGGTCCAGAAGCTCACTCTGGCCAGCCCGTCGATGGCGATAATGGCCGGAACCGACGAGATCCAGAAGAACATCATCGCCGAACGGGTGCTCGGCCTCCCGCCCGAGCCGTCGTCGGGCAGAGATGTTCCGTGGCGCCAGCTCCACGCCGGTCGCCCGACTGGCGGACCTCGCTGAGCGGTCAGGACCGGCGCGACCCTCGCCCCGCTGGCTCGTACCCGTACTCGATAGACCGAGATCGCCCACATCCCGCCGTTTCCCGCTCAGTCAGAGTGACCTAAGTGACGAGGTGGGCAGCGGCTGGCGTGAGTGGGGTAGCGGGGCGGGCATGGCAGGATGCTGCTCCGTTCATGTAAGTGCGGAGCAGCATCCTGCCGGCACCGGTCCCGCTGCCCGGCCTGCCGCTGCCGGCCCGCGACCGAACCCCCCGCGAGATCGCACCTCTAGCGAATCGAACAGGTGTTCGATAACGTAGGCCACATGGGCTACGACAACCCGCCGGTGCCATGGCGGGACCTGGAGGCGGCCCTGTCCGACCGCCCCGGGACCACTGGCCGCCCCGGGACGGACGGCCGCGCCCGGCCGTTCCCTTCGCAGGGTGACGGGGGAGACAGCCCGGCCTGGTCGTACAAGCGGGCCCCCTACCGGCCCCCCGCAGATCTCGCCCCCCGGCGGGCCGGCGCCGGCGTGCCCTACGCCGAGCTGCACTGCCACTCCAACTTCAGCTTCCTCGACGGGGCGTCCCACCCCGAGGAGCTGGTCGAGGAGGCGGCCCGCCTGGGCCTGGAAGCGCTGGCGATCACCGACCACGACGGCATGTACGGGGTGGTCCGCTTCGCCGAGGCGGCCCGGGCCGTGGGGATGCCGACGGTGTTCGGCACCGAGCTCTCCCTCGGGCTGACCTGCCCGCAGAACGGAGTGGCCGACCCGGAGGGCACCCACCTCCTGATCCTGGCCCGTGACCCCATTGGCTACACCCGGTTGTGCCGAGCCCTGTCGGTGGCCCATCTTTCCGGTCGGGAAAAAGGGCGGCCCTGGGTGGATCTCGAGACCCTCGCCGTCATCGGGGCCGGGGCGCTCCCGGACCTGGCCGCCGCGGGCGAGCAGTCCGGCATCACGGTGGGGCCGGCCGCGGCCACCAGTGCCGACCACTGGGTGGTGCTAACCGGGTGCCGCAAGGGGATCGTCCCCGCGGCTCTGATTGCCCACGGGCCGGCCCGGGCCGCCGCCGAGCTGCGCCGCCTGCAGGTCAGCTTCGGTCCGGCCAACGTGGTCGTGGAGTTGTGGGATCACGGCGACCCTCTCGACTCGGCCCGCAACGACGCCCTCGTCGCCCTCGCTGACCGTTCCTCCGCCGAGATCGTTGCCACCAACAACGTCCACTACCACCACCCCTCCCGCCGGCCGCTCGCCACAGCCCTGGCTGCGGTGCGGGCCCGGCGCAGCCTGGACGACATCGACGGGTGGCTACCCGCGGCGGCGGCCGCCCACTTGCGGGGCGGGGGTGAACAAGCCCGTCGTTTTGCCCGCTACCCCGGCGTGGTGGAACGGGCCGCGGCCCTCGGCCGGGACTGCGCTTTCGACCTGGCTCTGGTGGCGCCCAACCTGCCGCCGTGGCCCACCCCCGAAGGGCACAGCGAGATGAGCTGGCTGCGACATCTGACCGAGGGGGGCGCCATCCGCCGCTACGGGCCGCGTCACGCCGCCCGTCATCCCCGGGCGTGGCCCCAGATCGACTACGAGCTGGACCTGATCGACCAGCTCGGCTTTGCCGGCTACTTCCTCATCGTGACCGACATCGTGGAGTTCTGCCGGGCGCACGACATCTACTGCCAAGGGAGGGGGTCGGCGGCGAATTCGGCGGTGTGTTATGCGCTCGGGATCACCAACGCCGACGCCGTGGACCTCGGCCTGCTCTTCGAGCGGTTCCTTTCCCCCGAGCGTGACGGCCCGCCGGACATCGACGTGGACATCGAGAGCGGCCGGCGGGAGGAGGTGATCCAGTACGTGTACCGCCGCTACGGGCGGGGGTGCGCGGCGCAGGTGGCCAACGTGATCACCTACCGGCCCCGTTCCGCAGTGCGGGACATGGGCAAAGCCCTGGGCGCCGCTCCCGGCCAGCTCGACGCCTGGTCCAAGCAAGTTGACGGCTGGGGGCCACTCTCGGCTACTGCGGCCCTGGCTGACCACGAGATCCCCGATGCGGTGATGAGCCTGGCCGGCGAGGTCCAACATTTTCCCCGACACCTCGGCATCCACTCGGGGGGCATGGTGCTCTGCGACCGGCCCGTGGCCGAGGTGTGCCCGGTGGAATGGGCCCGCATGGCGGACCGCAGCGTCCTGCAATGGGACAAGGACGACTGCGCCGCAGCCGGGCTGGTCAAGTTCGATCTGCTCGGGCTGGGGATGCTGACCGTGTTGCACGCCACGGTCGACCACGTGCGGGCGTTCCACGGGGTGGAGGTGGACCTGGCCCGGCTGGAGCAGGAGCCGGCGGTGTACGAGATGTTGTCACGGGCCGACTCGGTGGGGGTGTTCCAGGTGGAGAGCCGGGCCCAGATGGCCACCCTGCCCCGGCTCAAGCCCCGCACGTTTTATGACCTGGTGGTGGAGGTGGCGTTGATCCGGCCCGGGCCCATCCAGGGCGGGTCGGTGCATCCCTACATCCGCCGGCGCAACGGGGCCGAGCCGGTGACGTACCTGCACCCGCTGTTGGAGCGCAGCCTGGCCAAGACGCTCGGGGTGCCGTTGTTCCAGGAGCAGCTGATGCAGATGGCCATCGACGTAGCCGGCTTCACCCCGGCCGAGTCGGACCGGCTGCGCCAGGCCATGGGCTCCAAGCGCAGCGTGGAGAAGATGGAGCAGCTGCGGGCCCGGCTGTACGCGGGGATGGCCGAGCGGGGGATCGTGGGTGCGGTGGCGGATGCGATCTACAACAAGCTGGTGGCGTTCGCCAACTTCGGGTTCCCCGAGAGCCACTCGGTGAGCTTCGCCTACCTGGTGTACTCGTCGGCGTGGCTGAAGTACCACTACCCGGCGGCGTTCTGCGCCGGGCTTTTGGATGGGCAGCCCATGGGCTTCTGGTCGCCGCAGACGATCGTGGCCGACGCCCGCCGGCACGGGGTGGTGGTACGCCGGCCTTCCGTGAATGCGAGCGGGGCGAAGTCGGTGCTCGAGCCGGGCGAGGCCGGCGCCGGCAACGCGGCGGTGCGCATGGGCATCTCGTACGTGCGGGGGGTGGGCGACACCCTCGCGGAACGGATCGTCGCGGGCCGGCCTTACCGCGACATGGAGGACGTGGTGCGCCGGACCGGGATCACGGCTGCCCAAGCAGAGGCGCTGGCCACCGCGGGGGCCTTCGGTTGCTTCGGGCTGACCCGCCGGGGCGCTCTGTGGAGTGCCGGCGCCGTGGCCGCCGCGGGGGCGGGGCCGGCGCCTGACGACGGATTTCGATCAGTAGGGGACCATATACGGCCCACTACTGATCACAATCCGGATCGAGGACGGCCGGCCCGGCCCGCCGGCCTGGCCCGGCAAGCCCGGTTGGGGGGCCTGGTCACCGGGGCCGACGCCCCGCCCCTGCCGGGCATGGACGCGTCGGAGACCAACCAGGCCGACCTGTGGGCCACCGGGCTGTCCCCTGACAGCTACCCGACCGAGTTCGTCCGGGCCGCGCTGGCTGCGGCGGGGGTGGTCACCGCAGCCGGGTTGGTCAATGTCCCGGCAGGGGAGCGGGTGACCGTCGCGGGGGTCGTCACCCACCGGCAGCGGCCGGCGACTGCGCAGGGGGTCACGTTTATCAACCTGGAGGACGAGACCGGCCTGATCAACGTGATCTGCTCGGCCGGGGCGTGGGCCCGTTACCGCCGGGTCGCCCGGGCCAGCCCGGCTCTCGTCATCGACGGGCGCCTGGAGCGGGTGGAGACGGTCATCAACGTGGTGGCGGAACGGATTCGTCCCCTGTCATTACGACCGGACTCTGCTGGTGGCCCCGGGCGCCGGCCCGGCGGCGAGCTTCGCTCCCGGGACTTCCGTTAGGGGTACAAACCGCCTAAGCTGATGCACATGGTCGGATTTCCCTCCCAATACCGACGGGTGTTCTCCTTCCCCAACCCGGTCAACGAGATCTCGGCGCGCATCGTCGCCGGCGGCGTGGTGCTGTTGGCCGCCGCCACCATCATTTTCGATCAGCCCTGGCTCACCATCCCGCTGGCCTACGGCTTCGTAGCCCGGGTGCTCAGCGGGCCGACACTCAGCCCTCTGGGTCAGCTGTCGGTGCGGGTCCTGACGCCGTTGTTGGGGGCTGCACCGCGGCCGGTGCCCGGTCCGCCGAAGCGTTTCGCCCAGGGCATGGGGGTTGCCTTCTCGGTCACCGCGGCCGTGCTGGCCCTCGGCTTCGGGCTGCGTGGCGCCGCCTATATTGTGCTCGGCCTCCTGATCGTGGCCGCCACCCTGGAGTCGGTGTTCGGGTACTGCATGGGGTGCAAGGTGTTCGGCTTACTCATGCGCGCTGGGATCATCCCCGAGACAGTGTGCGAGGCCTGCAACGACATCAGCCTCCGGGTGCGCCCGACCAGCGCGACCTCGGCGTCCAACTGACCGCGAGAGCTACAGCGTCAGGGTTTCGAAGTCGTCGGGGATGACGACGTCCGCCAAGTCGGTGGCGTCGATGCCCTCGCCCAGGTGGGTGAGGACGAACGGGACCCCGGGAAACCGGTCTCGCAGGGCACCCACGCTGTCGAGGTCCATATGCGTGACCGGAGGCGGATGGGGACCGTTGCATTCCAGGACGAGGACATCGGACGCCCCGGCCAGCTCCTCGAGCCCCGGGCACGGGCGGGTGTCGCCCGAATATCCGATGGTGTGTCCGTCGCGATCGAAGAGGTACCCGAAGCAACGCAAGTGGGGAACGTGGTCGACCTCGACGGCGCGGAACCGGACCGGGCCGGCTTCCTGCCACATACCGTCCACCTCCACGTAGCGCATGTCGAAACGACGCTGGGCGTCAGCCACGATGCCGGAAACGGAGCCCAGCGCCATCATGTCGGCCAGGAATCCCTCGAGGTTCGGCGGGCCCACTATGTAGAGCGGGCGGTCGGCGGCTCGGGTGCGGATGATCTCGAGCAGAAGGAACGGCCAACCGAAGGTGTGGTCCGGGTGGAAGTGGGAGATGACGACGGCGTCGAGGTCTGCGACCGCCAGCCCGCTGCGCCGCAGGTGGGGCAAGGCCGTCGGCGACGGTTCCACCAGCACGGTGCGGTCGATGACGAAGCTGTTCCAATACCGGCCCGGCGCCAGGAAGTTACCGGTACCGAGGAACGTGACTGACGCCATCTTCGTATGTTGGCACAGCGCCAGGGCCGCACCACGCGTCCGGGCGCAGGGTGGCAGGCTGTGGCGATGCCGGAAGAGCCCCGCGCCACCGGGCCTCTGCGGCCGATCGAGCTCGCGACCGCGGCCGTAATGGCGGGGGTCAGCGTGGCCCTGACCGTGATTGGCTGGTTTCTCCCGCATCTCGGGCCGGTAGCGGCCCTGGCCGTCGTTCCCCTTGGCGTCGTTGCCCACCGCCACCGGTTCCGGGCCTTGGCTGCCGCCGCCTTCGCGGCGTCGGTGGTCAGCTTCCTGGTGGCCGGCACTGGGACGGTGTCCAACGTGGTCGAGTGCGCCATCGTCGGAGGCCTGGTCGGCACGGCCCGGCGTCGGGGCTGGCCCTTCGCGGCCGTCCTCGCGGCCACGGCCCTGATCGCTCCGGCGTTGGCCGCGGTGAGCGTGGGGCTCCTCGCGGTGTTCAGCGCCCTGCGGAAGTTGACTATCGAGCAGATCCGCAACAGCTGGGACGGGCTGCGAAAGTTCGGGACCGGATTGGACAGCGCCTGGCATAGTTTGGCCAACCTGCTCCGCGGCGTCCCCGGCCTCGGCGCGGTGGTCCGGTGGATCGGCCGCCAAATTCCCAGCCCGGGCGGAGGAGCCCGGTGGGCAGACCACGTCGTGGCGGACTCGCTTCGCGATTGGTGGCTGAGCGTCGGTTTGATCGTGGTTCTGGGGACGGTCTGGTTTACCGTCCTGGCCTGGTGGCTCCTGGGCGCGGTACTGGAACGTCTGAAGTGGATTCGCATTGCCGACCGTCTGGCCTTCCCACCTGACGGAGGGCCCGTCGGACCGGTGCCGGCGAAGCTGTGCGGCGTTGGTTACCGGTACCCGGGTGCCGAGTCCGACGCCCTGGCCGGCGTGTCGCTCGAGGTCGGCGCCGGCGAGATCGTCGCCCTGCTCGGTGACAACGGTTCCGGCAAGTCGACCCTGGCCCGGGTCCTGGCCGGCCGGCCCCCCACGGCTGGGGAGGTCCGGCGCCCTGGCGGCGCGGGCCTGGGAAAGCCGGGCGGCACGGCGATGGTCATGCAGCATCCCGAGACCCAGATCCTCGGGGTGCGAGTGGCCGACGACGTGGTGTGGGGGCTGCACGACGCCAGTGGCGTCGACGTGGCCGGGTTGCTCCACACCGTCGGGCTACCCGGCATGGAGGACCGCGAGACCTCGACCCTATCCGGCGGTGAACTGCAGCGCCTGGCGGTAGCGGCCGCCCTCGCTCGCAAGCCTCGGCTGCTGATATCCGACGAGTCGACCGCGATGGTCGACGCGGACGGCCGCGAGCGACTGACCGCGCTCCTGGCCGACCTGCCCGCACGGACGGGCATGACCGTCGTCCATGTCACCCACCGCCGCGAAGAGGTGGCTCGCGCCGGCCGCAGATTCCGTTTGGCGGCCGGGCGGCTCGTCGATGAGGGCCGGGCCGGCGCCGACGTCGGGACGAGCGTCCACACCAATGAAGCTGTCAGCCCCGATCGCGGCGATGGCGCGGGAGGGGGGGACCCTTTGTCCCCGGCAGCGGGTTCCAGGCTGGAGCTCCGGGGCGTGCACCATGTGTACGGGGCCGGATCGCCGTGGTCCCAACCGGCTCTCGCCGGGATCGACTTGACCGTCGAAGCCAAGGAGGGGGTCCTGATCGTCGGCGGAAACGGATCGGGCAAGTCCACCCTGGCCTGGATCATGGCCGGGGTCCTGCGTCCGTCACGTGGGGTGGTCCTGCTGGGCGGTTCGCCGGTCGCTGGTCAGGTGGGATCGGTCGGGCTGGCGTTCCAGCACGCCCGGCTGCAGCTGCAGCGGGCCACCGTCGCACGCGACATGCGCGCCGCCGGCGCGTCCGACGACCAGGCGATCGGTGCCGCCCTCAGCGCGGTCGGCCTCGACATGGCCCAGATCGGCGAACGGCGCATTGACCAGCTCAGCGGCGGCCAGCAACGGCGGGTGGCGTTGGCCGGCATCCTGGCCCGCCGGCCGAAGGTGCTCGTGCTCGACGAACCCATGGCCGGACTGGACGAGCCGGGCCAGGCTGCCCTGGTTGCCCTCCTGGCAGACCTCAGGCTGTGCCACGGGCTGACGATCGTCGTCATCTCGCACGACCTCGAGGGCATGGACCGGGTCTGCGACCGGGTCGTCCGATTGGAGCGGGGCCTCGTGGTCGCCGACGAAACCCGAACGGTGGCCTCGTGTTGACGGCACCGCGCCGCCGGCGCGACGGGACCGAGCGCGAGCATCGCCCGGCTCGCCTCACCCTCCTCCGGGAGATCAAGGTCGATTCGCCGGTCCACCAGTTGTGGGCTGGCACCAAGTTGTTGGCGGTGGCGGCCCTGAGCATCACCTTGTCGTACTTCCCGTCGTGGGGCTCGATCGGGCTGGTGGTGGCGCTGCTGCTTGCCACTGCTGCGATGGCGCACATCCCCCGCGGCGCCTGGCCGCGCCCGCCGAGGTGGTTTTGGATTGTGCTGGGGATCAGCGGCGGCCTGGCTTCGATGGCCGGCCATTCGCCGCACCTGAGCGTTGGCCGGGTGACCCTGGGTTTCGGTGGCCTCGACGCCTACTGCCGGTTCGTGGGCGTCAGCGTCGCTCTGCTGCTGGCCGCGGCCTTGGTCGGGTGGACGACGCCGCTCGGCGAGATCGCCCCCGCCGTGTCGCGCCTGCTCGGTCCGCTGCGGTGGATCCGGGTGCCAGTTGACGAGGCCGCGGTGGCGGTGGCTCTGTGCGTCCGGAGCTTGCCGCTCCTCGTCGACGAGATGCGCACCTTGGTCGCGGCTCGGCGACTGCGCCCGGCCCCACCTCGTCCGGGTCGTTCTACGTTGCAGCAACTGCTCGACGAGCCGGTCGACCTGCTGGTGGCGGCCTTGGCGGTGTCGATGCGGCGTGCCGGCGAACTCGCCGAAGCCATCACGGCTCGCGGTGGCACCGGCCTCATCGCGGCCCGGACCCGCCGGCCCGGGTGGCATGACGCGCTGGCCCTGATCGTGGTCGCCGGCGCCTGCTTCGGGGCTACCCAGCTCCCGGGTTCTTAGCTCACCCCAAGGGTCGGGGTCCGCGCTCCTGGGCGAGCCCCACACCTGCGGCGGTCCGGACACGGAATGGGGTGACGGCCCACCAGGGGGGCAACGCCACGTGCTCCGGCGGACGGGCCCCCGCCAGGACCAGGGCGCCGCCGGGCGGTTGCTGGCTGACCGCTTCCACGGGTAGCCGGCGCTGGCGGTGAGTCGACCAGGTGACCGTCCCGGGCGCCCAGCCCCACGGCGGCCGGCTGACGCTGCGGGTCGGTACGTCGACCTCCCCGCCCAGGCGTGAAACCAGCTCGAGGGTGGCGAGGTCTCCGATTCCGGGCAGTACCAGTTTCGTCCCGAACAGGGACAGGAACCCGTCGGCCGCCGGGCCCCATCGTTGACGGGCCTGTGACAGGTCCTGCAAGCAGGCCAGCGTGAGCAATCCCTGGCCGCCTCCCTCGCTGACCATGGCCGGCAGGTCGGGCAGGGGGGCGATGTTGGCCAGCTCGTCGAGGACGAGCGTGAGCGGGACGGGGGGAGGGCGGGCGGCCGTGGCGGACACTGCGTAGGCGCCGGCCCGGGCTTGCTCGAGGAACGCCACCACGATGGGGGCGACCAAATCCTGGTAGCGGGCGGGAGCACAGATGTACACGGTGTCCTGGCCCCGGATCAGCGCCCGGGGATCCAAGTTGGGGGCCGCCGCGCTGTCGAGGACCGCGTCGGAGCGGTAGGCGGCGAGAATCCCCGCCGCGCTCGACCAAATGCCCGATTGCTCACGCGGATCGGTGGCGGCTAGGCCGGCGAGCACATCGGTTGCGATATCCACGCCGCTGGCGGCGAGCGCGGCCTGGGCCGGTTTGAGATCCTGGCGGAGCACCCAGCGCACGACCGTTTCCATCCCGAACCCGGCCAGATGGGCCGCGTGCAGCAGCGGGGCGAGCAGCGCTTCCGCCCGTTCGGTCCAGTGAGCGGACTCCCCGGTTCGGCCGGCGGGCCGGGCCGTGGTCGTCATGGCCCGGGCCAGGACTAGAGACTCGTCCCACGTGGCAGCCGAGACGACCGGCGACCAGCGCACGCCGGTCACCCCCTCCGGTACCGGCAGGGTGCCGCTCGGGTCGAGCAGCCAGCAGCGCCCGACCTCGGCGCGCGCCGCGACGGTCGCCGCCAAGAGATCCGGTTTGGTGGAGGTGGCGATCACCGGGCCGGGGGCGGCGAGCAGGTTGGGAACCGCGACCGAGGTGGTCTTGCCGGATCGGGGCGGGCCAAGGACCAGTACCGCCTGCTGGGGCTCCGCGAGAGCCAACCCGGCTGACGTCGCCCCTAGATACAGGCGGCCGCCGGCACTGGCCAAGTGGCTGCGGAGTCGTTGCAGTTCGGGGTTGGCGCTCGGCACGCGGCTCCTCCTGGCACCTCGTGGTGACGGGTCGGGCGGGGGAAGCCGTTGGCCAGCGTAGCGCCGGCGGGTCTGACAAGCTGAGGCGGTGCCGACGCCGCCACCCCGTTTGTCCGATGAAGCCATCGAGGCCGGGCTCGAGGGTCTCGCCTGGGAGCGAGACGAGCGAGACGACCGAGACGGAGATGCCATCGTCAAGACCGTGGTGCGCCCGGACTTCGTCGCGGCCCTGGCCTGGGTCAACCAGGTGGGGGAGTTGGCCGAGTCCCGCAACCATCACCCGGACATCGCCATCTCGTGGAACAAGGTGACCCTCACGCTGTCCACCCACTCGGCTGGCGGGCTCACTCAGCTGGACCTGGACCTGGCGGCGGCCATCGACGGACTGGACGGTTAGACCTCAGAAGGGTCGTATCCTCTAGGGATGCCGTCGATGCCGTCGTTGTGCCTTCTCACCGTCCACGCCCACCCCGATGACGAGGCGTCGAAGGGCGCCGGCACGGTTTCCCGCTACCACGCCGAGGGGGTGCACACCGTCCTGGTCACGTGCACCGGCGGGGAAGAGGGCGACATCCTCAACCCGGCGATGGACCAGCCCGGCATCCGCGAGCGGATCGCCGAGATCCGCCGGGAGGAACTCGAGCGGGCAGCCAAGATCATCGGTTACGACGAGGTGGTCATGCTGGGCTACCGCGACTCGGGAATGCCGGACAGCCCGGCCAATTCCGATCCGCGCAGTTTCGCGGCGGCGCCCCTCGATGAGGCCGTGGGACGGCTCGTCGAGATCATCCGCCGCACCCAGCCTCAGGTCATCGTCACTTACCCGCAGAACCAGGAGGGTTACCCCCATCCTGACCACCTGAGAGTCAACGAGATCTCCGAAGTGGCCTTCGACGCCGCCGGCGATCCGGACCGTTTCCCCGCGGCCGGACCCCCCTGGCAGCCGCTTCGCCTCTGCTACGTGCGGTGGTCCGTCAAGCGCATCCGGGCCATGCACGACAAGTTCCTGGAACTGGGGATGGAGTCACCCTTCTCCGACGAGCGCATGAAGCGGTTGCTCGACTCCGAGGCCGACGCCGCCCAGGGTGACCAGAGCGGCCGACCGCACGTGACGGTCGACATCCGCGGCCACGCCTCGGTGATGCGGGACGCCCTGCTGGCCCACGCCACCCAGGTCGACCCCACCTCGCCTCACTGGTTCGGCTTGCCGACCGAGGTCGCTGACGAGCTGTACCCCTACGACGAGTACGAGATCGCCCGTGACCTCACTGGAGTCGACTCGGCCGCCGACGACCTCTTCGCCGGCCTGGACACCGTCCCGGCGGTCTGAGGTGCCCGCCTGGTTGAGCGAGGAGTGGCTCAAAGAGCTGGCCGCCTTGGCCGGATCGCGCCCCCCGGTCCCGGGCGCCACGGGGACGGTGTCGATCACCATCGCCGGCGCGCCGGGCGGTGAGGCGGCGTATCACTGGTCCTACCGGGACGGTACTCCCGGTGAAGGTGGCATCGGCTCGCCGGCCCATGCGGACCTAGTCCTGAGCATCTCCGCGGCTGATGCGGAGACCGTCGTGACCGGCGCGGTGGAGCCGAGCGTGGCCTACATGCGCGGCCGGCTCAAGGCCACGGGAGACGGGGCGCTGCTGCTCGGGTTCCTGGCGTCGACGGCCACTGGTCCCTACGAGGAATGGCGCCGGCAGGCCGAGTCGTTGTCGGGCGAGGCCCCCTGAGTGCCCTGAACTCAAGGGCGATGGGTTTCGAACGCCGACCGGCGTTCTGCCCGGCGCAACGCCTGCGCCACCAGTTCGTCGACGAGGGCCGGGTACGAGAGGCCTGACGCCCGCCACATTCGCGGGTACATGGAGATTGGTGTGAATCCGGGAATGGTGTTGACCTCGTTGACGAGCAGACCCCGCCCGCCCTCCTCGAAGAAGAAGTCGACTCTGGCCATGCTGTCCACCCGCAGGGCCCGGCAGGCGCCGATGGCCAGCCGGCCGATTTCCTCCGCCACCCCGGCCGGAAGGGTGGCAGGGACATCGAGGGTGGCACTGCCGTCGACGTACTTGTCCTCGAAATCGTAGAAGTCGTGGCTGGGCTTGATCTCGCCTGGGACCGAGGCGCGCAGCTCGGGCCAACCCAGCACGCCGATCTCCAGCTCGCGCCCCTGCACCGCCTCCTCGATGATCACGTGCTCGTCGAATCGCCGGACTAAGGCGACCGCGGCATCCAGCCCATCGGCGTCGCTCACCCGTGAGATCCCGATGGACGAGCCCATGTTCGCCGGCTTGACGAACACCGGCCAGCCCAACTCGGCGCCGACCTGATCCGCCAGCCGGGAGTCGATCTCTGTTTCTCGGAAAAAGAGATAGCGGGCCTGGGGAAGCCCCGCTCCTTTTAGGAGCAACTTGGCTAGGCCCTTGTCCATGGCGGTTGCCGAGCCGGCGACCCCCGGACCGCAGTACGGCACGCCGGCCACCTCCAGCAATCCCTGCACGGTGCCGTCCTCACCCAGCGGCCCGTGTAGGAGCGGCAGGACCACCAAGGGACCGGCGCCCGTTTCGGTAACCGCGTCCACCGGCTCCAACGACGCGGCGATACCGCCGGCGGCGCCGGCTACCGCGTTCGGGGAGGGGAGGGCCTTGGCAGGCAGGCCGCTGCGGAGGGCGGCCGTGGTGTCCACCCAGCGGCCGTCGGTGGTGATGCCGACCACCCGCAGGTCGTAACGGGTGGGGTCGGCGGCTCGGACCACGTGCAGAGCCGAGATGCAGGAGACCTCGTGCTCGGCCGAGCGGCCGCCGTAGAGGACCAAAAGGCGCACTCGGGGCTCGGGGGCATCGCCAGGCAGGCTAACGCCCGATCTACTCAGGCAGCATTCCGTTCGAGCTGGCGGAATCGCTCCAGGTAGCGCTCGATGAGCTCGCCCGGAAGGCGACCGCGCTGACCGACATCTATTCCTCGCCGGCGAGCCCACGACCGCACCGCATCCGGTCGGGCCAGATACTGTTCGACAACCTCGGCGGAAATGCGACCCCGTTCGTTGACCGGAATGCCCCGGCTGCTGGCCCACTTCCGAACCGTTGACGGCTGAGCGAGGTACAACTCAACCAGCGCTTCAGGAATCCGTCCCCGATCTCGGACCTCGAGACCGCGTCCATGTGCCCAGGTGCGCACCTCTGCAGGTGACCACTGGTTTTCGATTTTCAAGCCATCCTCATTTCTCATATACATCCAGGATACAGGGGGCTATCAATATTCCGAAAGTCGGGGGTCATTCACTATCGTTGCTGACTACCGACGAGGAGCCGCCAGTATGTCCGATTATCCGGCGATGATCACCCCTACTAATCACGTCGAGCCGGTGCCGCGGCGTATCCGTGCCGTCTTGGCGGGAGAGACGATCCTCGATACCACCCGCGCCCTATATGTGTGGGAATGGCCCAACTACCCGCAGTACTACATCCCCACTGGTGACGTGCGCCCGGATTCTTTGGTCCCCGAAGGTGTCGACCAGCACAGTCCCCGCGGCACAGTCGAACTGCACGGCCTGCAGGTCGGCGACACCCACCGGGCCCATGCCGCCAAGGTCTTGCGCCAGTCCGCCATCGAGAGCCTGAGCGGCACCGTGCGCTTCGAGTGGGCTGCCGTCGACGCCTGGTTCGAGGAGGACGAGCGCGTCTTCGTCCACCCTCGCAACCCGTACGTCCGAGTCGACGCCCTGCGATCGACGCGGACCGTGCGAGTAGAGCTGGCCGGCGTGGTGCTCGCCGAGTCGGCGTCGCCCGTGATGGTGTTCGAGACGGGTTTACCCACCCGCTACTACCTCAACCGGACCGAGATTGACTTCACTCACCTGGTCCCCACCGACACGGTCACGGAGTGTCCCTACAAAGGAACGACCACTGGCTACTGGTCCATCCTTGTCGCCGAGAGTGTGTATCCGGACCTGGCCTGGTCGTACGATTTCCCTACCCGTCAGTTGCTGCCCATCGCCGGCCTGGTGGCTTTCTACAACGAGAAAGTGGACACCTTCCTCGATGGCTCGCCGTTAGAACGCCCGATCACCCACTTCTTCCGGCCCGGCGCGGCCTCATGATTTCGAAGACCCGCGCCACGGTGGGCCTGGCAAGATCGGGGCGATGCTCTGGACGCCGAGGGAGGTGGCCGCGGCCACGGACGGAACGGTCGAGGAGGCCGTCGCGACGCAACAGTCGATGACGGGCGTAGGCATAGACTCCCGCGCCCTGCAGCTCGGGGCGATCTTCGTGGCCTTGCGGGCCGCCCGAGATGGCCACGAGTGGATCGGGGCGGCGCTACGGGCCGGCGCCGGCGGGTTGCTGGTGGACGACGCCTGGGCCGGATCCGCCCGCAGGCCGATGGTCCTGGTACCCGTCATTACCGTGGCGGACACCGCCGACGCCTTGCTGGCTCTGGGCGGAGCGGCGCGGGACCGGCTGACAGGCGCGGTCGTCGGCGTGACCGGTTCGGTCGGGAAGACCTCGACCAAGGACCTGATGGCCGCGACCTTGGGCGCCGGCCTGCGCACGACGGCGAGCGCCCGGTCGTTCAACAACGAGCTCGGCGTGCCTCTCACACTGGCCAACGCGCCAGGTGACACCGAGGTGGCGGTGATCGAGATGGGGGCCCGTGGTCCGGGCCACATCCGCCGGCTCTGCCAGGTGGCGCGGCCCACCGTGGGCGTGGTGACCGCGGTGGCCCTCGCGCACACCGAAGTGTTTGGCGATCTCGACGCGGTCGCCACCGCCAAGCGAGAGTTGGTGGCGGCCCTCCCGGCCGAGGGCACGGCGGTCCTCAACGCCGACGACGCCCGAGTGTCGGCGATGGCCGGCGCCACCGCGGCCGGAGTACTGCGCTACTCGTCGGGGGGTGGGGGCGCGGCCGTCGCAGACGTGCTGGCCGAAGACATCAGCCTCGACGCCGACCTGCGCCCGCGCTTCGTCGCCCGCACTCCCTGGGGTTCTGTCGAGGTGGTCCTCGAAGCCCGCGGCGCCCACCAGGTCGGAAACGCCCTGGCGGCCCTGGCGGTCGCCGGCGTCCTGGGTGTCCCCCTCGACGCCGCCGCGGCTGCGCTCGCCGCGGCCGAGGTGTCCCCGTGGCGTATGGAGTTGCGCCGCACCCCTGGCGGAGCGGTGGTCCTCAACGATGCCTACAACGCCAATCCGGCGTCCATGGCCGCTGCTCTCGCGGCCCTGGCTGCCTTGCCGGCCGACCGCCACATCGCGGTGTTGGGGGAGATGGCCGAACTCGGCGACCATCGAGACGAGGAGCACGCCGCCATCGCGCTGCTTGCTGATCGGTTGGGTGTCGAGCTGCTTGCGGTGCGGACCGGCGCCTACGGCGTTGAGCCCATCGGCGGCATCGACGAGGCGGTGGCCGCTCTCGTGTCGCTCGGACCTCATGACGCGGTGCTGGTGAAGGCCAGCCGGGTCGCGGGTCTGGAACGCCTGGCGGCCCGCCTGCTGGATCAATAGTCAGCTGTGGCGCTGCAGATCGCGCAGGGCCCGGTAACCGATCAGCTGGACCCCGGACCGGGCTCCGAGCGCCCGCAGGGAATCCGCAGTCATGGCCAGGTCGTGGTCGGAGACCCGCGCCGGCCAGTCCGGCGCCACGGCCCGCAGCTCGGGAGAGTCGAGCGCCGGCCGTAGGACCACTTCGGTGACGCCCGGCCGGATGTCTGAGAGGAGCTGGTCCAGGGCACTTCGCGTGCTCTTGGTTCGGCTGACCCGGACCAGGTAATCGGGGGACACGACCCCTTCGGCGGCGGCCAGGCTGCGAAACGGGAAGCCCCACTGTTGCTCCGCCGAACTGCCCGGAAGGCGCAACGGCAAACCGAATTCGACGGCCAGCTCCAAGGCCACGTCGAAGAACTCGGGCCGGAAGTCCAGGGCGCTCAGGTGCGCGCTCAGGTGGCTCACGTCGAAGCCCCAATAGATGGACCGTTCGATCTGGGCCCGGCACTCGCGGCGGACCTCGTCGGTGTCTGCATGGTCCCAGAGGTCCTCGATGGTCCGCGGAAAGCCGCCATCACCGTCGAGCAGCGAAGGGCAGTGGGTGATGGGCCCCCAGCGGAACAGGTCGTACTCGGCGTTGAGGGTGAGGTGGACGCCGACGTCCTCGCCCCGGTAGCGCGCCGCGGCCTCGCGAGCCCAGGGGCCGGGGACGACCAGACCCCCTACTTTTCCCATTCCCTCCCGGAGCGCGCTGTAGACCCCCGAGTTGCTGGCGTGGGTCACCCCCAGCTCGTCGCATGTCACGATCAAGAGGGAGGCGTCCGGCGGGTGGCCGAGCGCCTCGACGAGGGAGCTCAACGCTCGATCAGGGTGCCGGTTCCGAGGCCGCCGCCGCAGCACATGCTCACAAGGGCCCTTCGGCCGCCGGTGCGTTCCAGCTCGTGCAGGGCCTTGGTGAGCAGGATCACTCCCGTGCCGCCGAGGGGATGGCCGAGGGCGATGGCCCCGCCATTGGGGTTGACGGTGGCCGGGTCCGCCTTGAGCTCGCGTTCCCAGGCCAGGACCACCGAGGCGAACGCCTCGTTGATCTCGAACAGGTCGACGTCCGCTATCCCGATCCCCGCCCGCTCCAGGAGGAGGTTGGTGGCGTCGATGGGACCGGTGAGCATGAGCACCGGATCCACGCCAACCAGGCAGTGGTGGGCGACGCGGGCCTTGGGAGTGAGCCCGAGCTGCGCGGCGCGTTCCGGCGTCGCCAGGAGCACCGCGGCGGCCCCGTCGGAGATTTGCGAGGACGTGCCGGCGGTGTGCACCCCGTCCGGGCGAGCCACCGGCTTGAGGGCGGCCAGGGCCTCGGCGGTCGTTTCCCTCAGCCCCTCGTCCCGGCTGAAGGCGACCGACTCGCCGGTCGGCTTCTCGTCGTCGTCGAGGACCGGTGTGTCGACCGGCGTGATCTGCGTGTCGAAGCGCCCCTCGGCCCACGCCCGGGCCGCGAGCTGCTGCGACCGCAAGCCGAATGCGTCGGTGTCCTGGCGGGAGATGCCCCATCGTCCGGCGATGCGCTCCGCCCCCTCGAACTGCGACGTGAACTCGTAGCGACCGAAGTAGGTCTTGGGAATAGGTACGCCGAAGCCCAGCTTCTTGGACGAATTGGATCCGATCGGGATCCGCGTCATCGATTCCACGCCGGCTGCCACTGCCAGGTCGACCGTGCCAGATGCGATCAGGCTGGCTGCCAGATTGGCGGCCTGTTGACTGGAGCCGCACTGGGTGTCCACCGTCGTGGCCGCGGTCGTGAGGGGGAGGCCGGCGGCCAGCCAGGCCGTGCGGGCGATGTTGAAGGACTGTTCGCCGACTTGCGACACGCACCCCGCCACCAGCTGCTGGACGGCGCCCGGGTCGACACTGGTGCGCTCGAGGAGGGCGGTGAGGGCGGTTCCGAGCAGGTCCGCTGGATGCACGTTGGCCAGGCCACCGTTGCGTCGTCCAACCGGAGTGCGTACGGCATCGATGATCACGACTTCAGGCATGGGCCGATGCTAGTGGTCGAGTGATGCGAAGCCCGTGCCGGAATCGCTCCAGGGTGGAAGTCCGCCTTGGCAGCCGGCTCGGTAGCATCAACGAATGGGCTATGGCATGACGGTTCCCTTCGACGGCGTCCCACTCTGCGAGCATCGAGAGTGGTACGAGGAGCTTGTCGATCTCGGCTATACCGAGGCCTGGTCCTCGGAGGCGGACGGCACCGATGCGTTCACCCCGTTGGCCCTGGCGGCGGCCTGGGCTCCCGCCCTGCGTCTCGGCACCGCGATCGTGCCGGCGTACACCCGAGGCCCGGCGCTCCTGGCCCAGAGCGCGGCCGCCCTCGCTGAAGCCGCCCCCGGGAAGTTCGCCCTGGGCGTGGGCACCTCGTCCAACGTCATAGTCGAGCGGTGGAACGACATCCCCTTCGAGGAACCGTACAAGCGGACGCGTGACCTGGTCCGTTTTCTGCGCCAGGCCTTGACTGGTGAGAAGGTCGACGCCGCCTTCGACACCTTCACGATCAAGGGCTTCCGGCTGGGCCGACCTCCCGAAGTGCCGCCCCCGATCCTGGTGGCCGGCCTCCGTCCAGGGATGCTGCGCTTGGCGGGCCGGGAGGCGGACGGGGCGATCATCAACTGGCTCGGGGCCGATGACGTGACCAAGGTTGTCCCCGAAGTCGGGCCGGGCAAGGAGATCGTGGCCCGGATCTTCGTGTTCCCGTCAGAGGACATCAGCACGGTTCGCGCCGTGGCCCGGCGCATGATCGCGGCCTACCTCAACGTCCCGGTCTACGCGGCCTTCCACGATTGGCTCGGTCGTGGGCCCCTTCTGGAGGAGATGTGGACGGCGTGGAAGGCCGGTGATCGCAAGGCCGCTCTCGAAGCCATCCCGGACCAGGTCGTCGATGACCTGGTGATCCATGGTTCGCCGGCCGAGGTCCGCGCCGGCGTCAAGCGCTACCTGGACAACGGCGTGACCACCCCTGCCCTCGCCATCGTCCCGTTCGGGATCGACCTGCGTCAAGCCGTCCGCGACCTGGCTCCGACCGCCGGCTGATCCGGCGAGCTGCGCCGGCGACCTGCGCTGGGCCAGGCGACCTACGCCGGCGCGGCGCGGCGCGGCCAGTCGCCAGGCCGCCGGGCGCAAGAGCAGTCGCTAGGCCGCCGCCAACCGCTTCATGGTCTCGTCCAGAATCCGGCGGGCTTCGGCCACCCCGCGCCGGCCCGCTTCCCTGGTGCGTTCGTCGAGGCGCCAGTCGTCCTCTTGGCCGAGAAGATTGAGCTGTGTAGCCATGGCATCCATCATCTCAGGGGGGTGTGACAGCTTCGATCTGATCAGACTGGTATCGAACATCTGTTCGTACTCTACCCGCCCCTGGTGCTACTGGACGAGGAAATTCGTTTCTCCGATGGGGCGCTCATCGACCACTTCGATACCCGTGACCTCGGCCCGCGGCGGGCCCGTTCGACAAAATTCGACCATGGCGTCGACCGCGGCGACGTCGCCTTCGACAACCGCCTCGACCCGCCCGTCGGCCCGGTTGCGTATCCAGCCGCCGACCCCCAACTCGGCGGCTCGGCGCCGGCAGCTCTCGCGGAACCACACGCCCTGGACCCGGCCGCTAATCCACACGTGGCGGCGGACTACCCCAGCAGCAGCGCGGGCCCCGCCGGCCGTACCACCGGGACCGCCCTGACCGGCCACGGCCTCAGCGCCTCTTGCCGAGGGGCATGACACGGTATGCGGGAGTCGGATCAGCGAAGCCTTTCAGCTCGAGCGGACCGAGGCTCTCCAAGGTGAAGTCAGCATCGACCCGGTCGCGGATGGACTGCGAAACCACAAGCGTCGAGGGTGCGGCCGCGCTGACGAGTCGGGCGGCCAGGATCACGACCTCCCCGTAGTAGTCGCCGTACAGGCCCACTACGGTGCCGTGCGTCATGCCGATCCGTACCGGGTGGCCTGACGTCTCGATCAGGTCCATTCCGACCTGGCAGGCTCGAACCGGATCATCTAGGACGAACATCGCCTCGTCGCCGATCAGCTTGACGACCCGGCCGCCTGCGGCGCTGACCAGGTCCCACACCTGCTCTTCGAACCGGCGCACGAGCTCGGCCATCTCCCGGATGGACAAGGCGCGCAGCGCTTCGGTCGAACCGACCAGGTCGGCGAAGCACACGGTCCGTTGCAGGGTGACCGCGGCGTTCTCGGCGTCTGGGGACCACATCTGGTAGGAGACATTGACCAGATGGCGTCGGAACACCGCAGCCATGGCGTCCACAAAGGGGGGTATACGGTCCCTGACGACTGCGGTGGTCTGCCCCGCCACCTCGTGATAGGACGTCCCGGCGCTTCGGCTGGGGACCTCGACGCTCATACGGAAGGCGCCGGAGAGCGCCTCGCTCAGACGAGCCATCGACGAGCCAAGCACCCGGGCCACCCCGAAGGTCGCGTCCTCACCGAAAAACGGTGCCATCCCGGCGAAGAACCGCAATGCCACGGCGGCATCCGGAGTAACCCGGACAGGCGAGATGTCGGAATCGGGGAGGCCCAGAGCGAGCCAGAGCCGGCGCACCAGGTCCGCGTCGAGTCCCGAACCAGCGGCAAAGGCCGCCAGATCCTCCGTCGGCCCGGGAGGCCGCAACACCAGGTCCACAAGCAGGGCACCGAGGGAGTCGGTCCGCGTTTGATGGGCGCGGACCAATTCGTCGAGCGTGGCGCCGAGGTCGAAGGCCCAGTTCAACAGGAGCGAGCGGTCAGCCGCGTCGGGAGCCGCAGGGTCGAAGAGCCCGAGCTCTTCGAGCTCGGCTTGGCTCGGTCGGGGTTCCATCCGCCACATTTCAGCGCGCCGGCGACCGCCGGCGCCGCTTGGTGGGCTCGGTCAGCCGGTCGACCAGGACCAGGACCGTGTCGACGTAGGCGTCGACGTCGAGCTCGGGATACCACGCCTGCTGGAGGACGAGCCCCTGGAAGATCGCAGCGCACACCCTGGCTCCACCTTCCGCGTCGATCTCGCCCGGCACGATGCCTTCGAGCTGCCCTCGCCGGAAGAGATCGGCGAGGATGTCGATCGGCTCGTCGAGACCGCTGCGGACGATCTCCATCACGCGGTCGTTGCGCAGGGCTTCCCCCCACACCTGGACGGTAACCCGCCGCCACCGCTGTTCGTCGGGATCGGTCAGCCGTCCGAGGGACACCTGGACCAGCTCGCGGAGGGCAGCGCCCACGTCCGCCCCGGCCTTCGCCTCAGCCAACACGGCCGCCTCCCGGCTGTGGTGCTCGGAGGCGATGGCCGCCACGATGTCCTCCTTGGCCGGGAAGTAACGGTAGATGGCGCCGGCGCTCAATCCGGTTTCGGCGACGATGTCCTGCATGGTGGTGCGATGGAAACCTTCCCGCGCGAAGCAGGTGATGGCCGCGTCCATGATCTGTCTGCGCCGAGACTCGAGGTAGCTCTCATCCACTCGCGGCAAGTCAGGTCCTTCGTGACGCTACGACGTGATAGTAGGCCGGCACCGTCGGGCAGCTCTCTGGCGGGTAGAACCGCTGCGCCGCGTCGGACACTGCTACGTCCCACATGAGTTCGAAGCCGCGCTCGGCCAGGTAGGCGGGCACCTCGTCCGGGGCGAACCCGAAGGTAAATGGCTCACCGACCCGACCCACCGCCCGCATCGTCGTCTCGGCGCCAGGAAAGCGGACCGACCCATCGAGCATGGCCCGATCCACGTAGGTGAATATGACGGGCGACCCCGATCCGAGCGCCGACTTCAGAAACCCGAAGGTGGTATCCACCGACTCGGAATCGAGGTAGTTGGTGACCCCTTCCCACAACACCAGGGTCCGAGCATCCGGATCGAATCCGGCGGTGCTGAGCTGTCGAGCCGGGTCGTCCATCCCGAACACGACAGGTACGAACGTGACGTGGGCGGTGAGTAGCCCGTTAGGAGGAAGGACGTGCTGCTTGGCAGCCTGCGTGGCCGGATGGTCAACCTCAAAGACGCGAACCGTTTTCATCCCGCCCAGGCGGTAGGCCCGGGTATCGAACCCGGCGCCCAAGATGAGTGCCTGTCGCACCCGGGGAAGCTCTGCGACGACGGTCTCATCGATCAATCGGGTGCGGGCGACGACGCCGCCACGGGCGCACGGCCAGCGATTGTCGATGACTCCCTCGATGAGGCGACGTAGGGGCGGCACGCGGGCTAGTTCGGCCAGCAGCCGGAACTCGGGGCTGAGGAACTGCACTGCCATCGGATCGTCGGCGACCCGGGCCGGAGCGGCGCGACGGGCCTCGAGGGCGCGGAACAACGCGTTCTGACGGGCCGTCCGACTCGCCTCGCCTGCGCGCATGAGCGTCTCCCATTCTCCTTTTAAAAAAGACGGACGACCGTTCACTTTACATTGGTACGCGAGGTTCGGCAACTCATTGCTCGCCAGCAGCAGCCCGTCCCTCAGCAAGCGCACCACGAGCCAGGGGGATGTAGAGGACGACCGAGACCCAACCGAGCACCAGGCCGACCACCGCAGCCACCCAGGCGAGCACCAGGGCGATGTGGTGCCATCCGACGGTCGAGTGCCCGGTCAGGAACAGCGGGAACGCACACATGAGCCCGAAGGTCCCCGCCTTGCCAATCAGGGTGACGTCGATGCGCCTCGCCCCGGCGAGAGCCAGCCCCACGGCTGCGACGGCGACCAGCCCCTCTCTGGCGAGGGCGATGACCGCAACGGAGAGGGGGATGGCACCTACGGCTAGGATGCCGACGGCGGCGGTGACCAACAACACCCGATCGGCCGTGGGGTCGAGGATCTTGCCCAGGTTGGTTACCTGGTCCAACCGGCGGGCTAGCTGGCCGTCCACCCAGTCGGTGGAGCCCAGGGCGGCCAGCAGGATGGCAGCGGTGAACCAGTCCCGGTGATGCGGTTGGACCAGCAGCCACACGAACACCGGTACGAGCACCAACCGGGCGGTGGTGACGACATTCGGCAACGACAGGATCCGGTCCTCGCCAACCCGTCGCGGTCGTCGAGGTCTCGGCATCCTCACCCGCCGACGGGCGGCCCGCCCCAGACAATCGCGCCTGCCGACCGGTCTGCCGTCACGCGGACGTCGACGACGTCGCCGACGCGGAACTCCCGGACCAGGCTCCGCGGCAGCGACTGGGTGACCTCCAGATCGAATGGCGGCTCGCCGGCTCCGGCGGACACGCGGAGGGAGAACCGCACCATGGGCCGCATGTCGATGATCGTGCCCAACGGCTTGATAGAGAGCACCTCACCTTCGGCCGGTTGGCCCTCGGCCAGGATCACCGAAGTGCGAATCGGCCGGGGCTGACCCGATGACCTCCAGGCCACGAAGGCGATTACCAGCGGGGCGACTACGAAGGGAAGCACGACGAAGAGCAGCACCAACTCCTGCGATTGCGTGACCCCGACGAGAGGGACGAAGGTTGCGATAGGGGTGACCAGAAAGGCGGCGATGGCCGCGAGCGTAGGCCCAGTTGCTTACGGCTATGCGGTCGTCGGCGTCTTGAGGGTGGCAGGGTCGTGATGGCGCAGATCATCGGAGATGATGGCTGGCCTGTTGCCACACGGTCGTTACCTGTACTGCCCCGGCGGGAGCCACATGGCCCTCTACGACGATCAGGAGACCTACTTCACTGGTCTCATCGACTTCCTCCGAGACCTGCTGGCGCTCCTGACCGATTGAACCGCCGTAAGCGAAGGGACGTGGACATTGGCATCCAGGGGTATCCGCGGCCAGAATCTCCCACCATTACTGCCGAGCCGATAGGAGCGGACATGGATACGTGGAACACCTTTCGCACCGACGGACACGTCGGGATCACTACCGAGATCATCAAGTACTCGGGCGGAGGAGGCGACCAGGTACACGCCTACGTCGCTCGACCGCACACCGACGGCCCGGTTCCCGGCATCGTGGCGGTCCACCACATGCCCGGTTGGGACGAGTTCTATCAGGAGTTCTCCGAGCGGCTGGCCCGTCATGGGTACAACGTCATATGCCCCGATCTGTACTGCCGCTTCGGCCATGGCCTCTCAGACGATGTGACCGCGAAAGTGCGAGCAGAGGGTGGAGTCCATGACGACAGCGTGGTCGCCGACTGCGAGGCGGCGGCCGGCTGGCTGAATGCCCAGCCCAACACGAACGGCAAGGTCGGCATCATCGGCTCCTGTTCGGGAGGGCGCCACGCCGTGCTTGCCGCTTCGAGAGTCCCTGGCTTCAACGCCGTGGTTGACCTGTGGGGCGGCGGGGTGGTCATGTCAGAGGACCAGCTCAGCCCGGCCCGTCCCGTCGCCCCCATCGACCTCACCAGCCACCTCGGCGCGCCCTTGCTCGGGATCTTCGGCAACGACGATCAACATCCGACGCCCGAGCAAGTGGACATCCACGAGGCAGAGCTCGAGAAGCAGAGCAACGTCTACGAGTTCCACCGTTACGACGGCGCCGGCCACGGGTTCTTCTACTACCACACGCCCATGTACCGTCCAGTGCAAGCTATGGACGCGTGGAACAAGATCTTTGCCTTCTTCGCAATGAACCTTGCCGGCTGAGCCGACCAACGAACAAGGGAGCGATTCCATGTGCACCACGATCTCCAACACGACGCCGATCGCCGGCGTCGGCAAAGGTCCCGGGGGTTGGTTTCCTCTCATCCAGGCGACGGTGGCCTACGATCACGCCACCCATTCGGTCGCGGAGCACGCCTTGCTGCTCGACTTCACCAACTACGACATCGGCACCGAAGCCCGGGTGGCATTGGAGATGGACCTGGCTTCGGGCAAGGCCCTCCTCGAACAGCTGCGCGGCGCCATCGAGGCGGCGGAGGCATCGGTCTGACTGCCCGAACCGCAGGCCCGGTCGAGGACCTTCGCGTGGTAAGGGTGAAGATCTCGACGATGAGCCGGACGACGGAGTAGGGCGGAAGAACTCGCCGCCGAGCCGGCCTTCAGCCAAGGCGAGTTGGACAGCAATTCCTCGAAGATGAGCCCGAAGGTGTCGCCGGACAGCTGGCGGGGAGCGGTGTTAACAGGCGGAGCAAGTCGGTGAGTCGACTGGCGAGCCGCTGGTAACTCCGCGAAAGCACGAGCCGCAGCTCGGGGGTTGGTGGCTTCGACGACCATCGCGGCCGTCACCCCCCCTCCGCCAGTTGGCCTCGCGCCGAGCTGTCGTCTACCAGCACGCCGACTTCGACCCAACCGGCTTGGCCATTACGGCTGGTTGGCCCAGCGAGCCGGGAGCAATCGGTGGAAGGTGACCGCCTCCGACTACCTCGGGTCCTTGTCGGCCTTCGTTCTCTCTTCGCGGGGGCACCGCCTGAGACCCCTCGGATTCTGTTCGGCACGCCGTCATGTCGCCCCATCGCAAGGCGCGGTACGAAGAGGAGATCCGAGCGGAGATTGCTGCGCTCTCGATGCGGGGAACGGTTGAGTTTTCGCTGACGTGGGGGGTATAATCGAACAGACGTTCGATGCGACCCGTCGGGCGGGATCGTCGGCGGAGAGCCGGCCTAGTAGACCCCTCCACCAGTTGGACGACCCGCCATGTGCCAAGGGCTTCGCGCTCTCCAACAATCGATCACCAGGTACGCCGGCCAGTTCGACGCCCGCACCTTGACCGCGGCGCAGGCGAGCGAGGTGGTCCGGTTGTGCGCGCAGATCGAGGCGTCGGCCGCGTCGATCAAAGCCCTGGCCGCAGCCCGCTCCGCCGAGGGCAAAAGCTGGCAGGCCGACGGCTATCGCTCAGCATCTGAACAGCTCGCCGCCCAGGCCGGCATGAGCCCAGCCGCGGCCAAGCGGGCCCTGGAGACCGGCCGCCGGCTTGCTGAGCAGCCCGAAGTGGCCGCGGCCGCCCTAGCGGGGAAGGTGTCACTGGAGCAGGCCACCGCCATATCCGACGGTGTGGCCGCCGATCCGGCCAAAGCCGCAGCACTCATCGACAAGGCCCAGCACAGCTCCCTACCCGAGCTCAACGACGAGGTAGCGAAGGTCAAAGCGGCCCGCGGCGACGCCGAGCAACGCCGGCGGGACCGCCACGCCAAGCGGTCGCTGCGTCGCTGGACCGACCGGGACGGCGCTTTGCAGGCGCACCTGTACGGCCATCCCGAGGACGGCGCCAGTCTGTGGCGGATGCTCGACCCCATCCGGCGCCGGCTCAACATGCTGCGACGCCAATCCGGGGCCGCCATCGAGTCCCTCGACGCCCTCGACTACGACGCCCTGATGCTGATGGCCGCCATCGCCACCGGCCGAGACGGAGAACTCGGCGTGGCCGACCTTTTCGAACTCGGCCTGTTCCCCCAAGTCGACGCCTCCACGCTGGCCGGGCGGCCCGCTCCGCCACCGACACTACCCGCCGCCGATCCCGACCTGTTCGCCACCCCCGACCCCGCCGACACCGCAGATGCCGATCCCGACCTATTCACAACCCCCGACGCCGCCGACGCCGCCGACACCGCCGACACCGCGGACGTCGACCGCACCGCTGGCGACGCCGATCCCGCCCATGCCGACCGCACCGCCGACACCGCCGATCCCGCTGATCCCGCCGATGTCGACCGCACCGGCGCCGCTGCTGGTGAGTCGAAGCGGGGTCGTCGGCGAAAGAAACTCGCCGGAAGCCCGATCCGGGTCATGGTCCGCGTCGATCTCGACGCCCTGCTTCGCGGCGTGGCTCTCGAGGGAGAGCTCTGCGAGATCGCCGGCTACGGCC